>CAJUOA010000013.1 GCA_910587785.1 uncultured Oscillospiraceae bacterium
CGCTTACGAGACCTTCAAGATGGAGAAGCTCGAGGGTGTGGTCACCGGTAACGAGGTCGCTGACCTGAAAGAGAGCTCCCCCCTGACCGCTGGTCAGACCCGCCTGGTGATCGATGGCCGCGAGGAGATCGTGGACATCCCCACCAGCCTGGACAAGATCGGCAAGAGCGTTCGCGCTTACATCCGTCCCCAGGGCGGCACCACCCGCAAGCAGCTGGTCACCGCTGACGTGTACGACACCGAGCTGAACCATGTCTATGACAGCTTCGCTCCTGTCAGCTCCGTTGGCAACTCCACCGGCAGCGAGAACGGCATCAACAGCATCGTGGGTGCTGAGCACTTCATCAACTACGATTTCGTCAACCGCTGGACTGCCAGCATCCGCATCACCTACACCATGGACGTGAAGTGGACCCAATATCAGGCTTTCTCCATGCGTCGTGACAATGGTGGCAAGCTGTATCCCTATGTCAAGGATGCCAACATGGCCACCCGTACTGACGAGATCACCGGCATCAACAGCAACAGCAATACTGCCGATTGGAGCACTCTTCTGACTACTGATGCTGACTACACCTACACCTACACCAAGAGCATCCCTCTGGATGAGATGCTGACTTCTGACGACTACAACAACCTGTACAGCATCTTCACCAATGCTGACCGGACCGATCGCAACAAAACTTGGATGGTTGGCGAGGTCTACGTGGGCACTGCTTCCTTCAATGCCCAGGACGACATCTCCGACGATATCCGTTGGACCGACTTCACCAACACCTACCTCCGCAACGAGGCCACCCGCCAGCAGGTCGAGAAGAATGGCCGCGGCAACCGCCTCATCATCATCGACAACGACGATGACGGCATCGCCGAGTACGTTCTCCAGACCATCTACACCATCGCCAAGGTCTCCACTGACGCCAAGTACGTGGATAACCTGAACACCAAGCTATATGACAGCTCCAACAGTGACGCCGTCAACAGCACCAGCACCTCCGACACCCTGGTTTCCGTCTCCGGCAAGGAGCTGGCCAAGAGCGAGGAGACTCTGAACTCCGGCGATGTGGTCATCTACGCCTTGATCGACGGCAACATCCGTGCTCAGAAGGCTGAGATCAAGACCGAGAAGGTCAACACCGTCAACCGCGCCGGTAAGACCATCACCGTTGTCGGCGAGGACGCCGCGACCTACAACGAGTCCGCTGTCCACACCCACTCCAACGGCCTGAAGTCCTACGTCTCCGGCATGGTGGGCAACACCACTTACACCATGTACTTCGATCTGGACGGCAACCTGGCCGCCTACACCGAGGGTGCTAACGGCGGTCTGGTGCTCATCACCAACGGCTGGTACCGCAGCACCATCGGCGGCCCCGAGTATGCTGTTCAGGCTTACCTTGACGGCGCTCTCCAGACTGTGAACGTCGCCAACAACGGCAACCTGTTCATCAATCCCAGCAGCGCCAACAACAACTGGAACGCGCTGAAGAGGTCCTTCGGCGAAAACGGGAACATCAACAATCAGAATCTCAATGGTAAGGACAACAAGGTCCACACCATCGTGGCCAACCTGGACGGCGAGATTCTGACCCCCGTTGACAAGGCGTATCTGTATAGCCAGCAGCTGCGTATGCTGGACATGAAGGATAACGTCATCCCCGGCCGCGACAATAACTCCAACAACAATCCCATCAGCTGGGGTATCCCCTACGAGACCAACTACAGCACCGGCACTGCTTACACTGCTAATGGCAGTTATACGAATGGTGTCAAGGACCAGAACACCACTTACGCCCCCGATGCTGACCACTACGAGGTCCGCGCCCTGTCCAACACTGTGTACTACACCGTGTCCCGCGGCATCGGCTACGACAACGTGACCAACGCTGACCAGGACTATGGTCTCAACAACGTTGTGGTCCGCTCCTACACCGGCTATAACAACGTCCCCAGCATCGATAAGCAGTACATCGAGGATGTCTATGTTGTCGGTGCGAAGGCTCACGCCATCGAGAGTGGCAACAGCCCGGTTTACTACACCGCTCAGGTGGTTGTCATTGAGCTGAGCGAGGGCTACAACCGCAACAGTGAGCAGGTCTTCATCCCCGACTTCTCCGAGGTCACCAACTCCGTGGGTATTGAGAACGTCACCATGATCCGCGGCAACGGCGTCAAGGAGACCGTCCAGGTCGATATGACCAAGTCTCACATTGACTCCAGCTACTACTATGATCCCGCTAACGGTTCCATCCATGGCAACCGCATTCCGGGCCTGTACTTCATGGATCCCAGCGACAGCGATCCCAACGTCTATGTGATCCAGCGTATGACTCCCGCTGACGTCCGCGACAACGACTACCTGGTCGGCTATGTCCGCGAGAGCTACAACACCCTGAGCAACAACTACGCTCAGATCAACACCCGTGTCCGTCCTGCTGACGCAGGTCGCGGCTATGTCGATACCGAAACTTGGCAGTGGAATACCGCCTGGTTTGGTGACAACGGCAACCTGATCGCGGCTGACGCTACTACACCTAAGATTCCCGAGTACAGCGCTGAGTGGCAGAGCAAGGCCTTCGGCACCGACAGCAAGGCCTACACCTACGGCGGCTCCACTGCCAGCCTGAACGAGGTCCCCGCGACTGAGGCTCTTGCTCAGTACCGTCAGGACAACGCTGGTACCACCATCAGCGGTCTGAACGAGCGTTGGAACGGCGAGTCCCCCGCAACTGATCCCCTCGCTTTCAACCAGAACAACCTCAACGAGGTCCTGGTCCGCTACAGCGGCGGCACTGTGGTCTACGCCATCTCCTTCAACGAGACCGATAACAAGGCCGCTCAGAAGGTCTGGTGGAACTACCTGCCCCTGGATGGTCAGCCCGAGATCAAGAACGCTCCCACGCTGACTGTCAATGGTAAAACCTATACCGCTGACGGCAACAACCAGTTCACTGTCAACCTCACTTGGGCCGAGGCCGGTGAGAACTACACCATCACGGTGAACAATGGTAAGCTTGACAACGGCAGCGAGACATCCCGCACCTTTGCCCGTGTTGATGCCGGTGCAACCCACAACGGCACGATCATCGGTGACAACGGCAATGCTTATTCCTACGTCATAAATCAGGGTGCCAAGATCGGCACTACCCCTGAACTGGAGTCCAAGGACCTCAGCAAGGTGGAAGTTCTGGCTGACACCGCTCCTTACAAGTACAACGTTAATGTGTTGAGCGACAGCACCATCAGCATCACCGATGTGGAGAACATTCTGCGCGTCAAGAATGGTGCGCTGAAGGAGCTGCGTGCGTACAGTTCTTCCTATGTTGTTGGTGGTGAGAACCAGGCTCTGGAGAAGAACCAGACCGTGACTGCCGCCAGCGTCTTCGAGATCGATTATGAAGATGCGAACGGTCTGTTGAAGACGTGGATCGCCAACGTCACTCCCGTGGCTTCCGGCAGCTGGAATCCTGTCGGTGTTGCGACCTTCGAGATTCAGCCTGCCACCATTAAGAAGGTCTATATCGACTACGGCGAGCCGACCCAGGAAGAGCTCATCGGCACTGCTGGTACCGGCACCAACAAGAAGTTCACGGTCCCCGCTGGCAGTAAGATCACGGTTGTTGCCGATGGCAGTTGCAAGATCGTGCTCAATAGCACTGACATCAGCACCATCGATGGCAGCACCGTCGTTTACGATGCCGTCGCCAATGAGACCCGCGGCACCTACACACTCAGCAGTGGTAATCATGGTAATGTCGGCTTCTTTGCTCAGACCATCAACTCCGTTGACGCCAAGGTTGCTTCCATCTCTCTGAATAATGTTCGGAAGAATGAGGGTGCCAAGGCTGAGGTAACTGGACTGAACACCACCAGCACCACCGTCACCATCACTCTGCCCAAAGGCACCCAGGCGAACAGCATTCCCGCGGCGGGTTCCTTCAATTGGAGCAGTGTCTACAAGTGGGTCGATGTTGACGGAATGGCTTACACGGGAAGCTTCGATACCGGTTCTCTTGTGAACGCGACGCCTGATGCTGGCTGCGCGGCCACTTGGACCTTCAAGATTAACGGCGAGGGCGGCGGTGCTGACTGCGATGTCAAGATCAACTTCGTTATCGGTGACAAGAGCGCTTACCGCTTCGAGTTCTGGGCCGGCGGCGGTTCGAATAAGCTGAACACCTGGTCCGGTCGCGTGAACATCTGCGTTAAAGACCTCGGCACCGACACTTGGCTGAATAATGTTGCGTTGGCTCAGCTGTTCGGCGCGGCGAACAGCGAGGCTACTGTGACTTTGACCTTCAATGGAAAGACCTACACCCCGACCGTGTATGCGTTCAAGGGCGATGAGTCTGGTACTCCCAGCCAGTGGTTCGTGAGACTCCAGCTCAGCGATGCTGCCAAGCAGGAACTCATCAGCGCTGATACAGCTCTGAGTTGCACCTACACCGACGGTGTAAAGACCAGTGGGAGCGGTACCTTCGCTATTGCACCCTCCGGCTCCGACTTCGATATTGCTGTTATCAACGGCGTGATCGGTGTTGATAAGTGATCTCCCTTCAAAACTCATAAGCGAACAAAAGCCCCCCGAGGACACCGTCCTCGGGGGGCTCCCCCTTTATCTTAACGGAAAGCGATGTAGTTGTACAGCTCCCCGTTTTTATTGACTTCTGGATAGATGTTAACCGGATCGTGGTACCCAAACCGAAACCCCTTTTCCGTCAGATAGATGTGTCCGGAGGTGACGCCGGGCCCCGCCATCACGACCCCCTGTCCGACATTGTTGAGCGTGTAGGTGAGCTGGCTGTAGCAGATCAGCAGGAAACTGGGATGGAACCCCAGGTCAAACTCCCGGTCCGCCGCGCCGTTCCCGGTGTAGCTCCCCACCGTATAGGGCATATTGCTCGGTCCGAAGGCGGCCACGGCGGTTTTCCGGGCAGTTTCCGCAGTCTTCTGCGCGTCCGCCGCCGCTGCCGCCGTGCTGGTCATCCCGCTTTCCAGGTTGTTCATCGCGCCGTTGAAGTCCTCCATCCGGATCAGGTCATTGAGTTCCCACTGGGGCAGGCCATAGTTTTTGGTGTGATTCATGATATTTCTCCTTTAAATTTGATTTTGTAACGAAAGACCGTTACACATTCGGTGTGTAACGGCGAAAAATTGCACAGGAGCGTGCATGGTCAAATCACCCAAAAAACCGGTGCTCCAGCTGTCTAAAAAGCCGACAGATACCGCTCCCCGGTGTCCGGCAGGAGGGTGACGATCGTCTTCCCGGCGTTTTCCGCCCGTTTCGCCAGCTGTACTGCCGCCCAGACCGCCGCGCCGGAGGATATCCCGGCAAAGACGCCCTCCGTTTTGGCGAGGCGCTTCATCGTGTCGAGGGCGTCCCCGTCGGTGACGGTGATAATCCCGTCATAGATGTCCGTATCCAGCGCCTCCGGCACGAACCCCGCGCCGATGCCCTGGATCTTGTGGCTCCCCGGCGCGCCTCCGCTGAGGACCGGGGACGCCGCCGGTTCCACAGCCACGATCTGGACTGCCGGGTTTTTCCCCTTTAAAAACGTCCCCACGCCTGTGATGGTCCCTCCGGTGCCCACCCCCGCGGCAAAGATGTCCACCGCGCCTCCGGCGGCGTTCCAGATCTCCGGGCCGGTAGTCTCCCGGTGGGCGGCGGCGTTGGCGGGATTGCTGAACTGGTCCGGGATGAAGCTGCCCGGGAGCTGTGCGGAGAGCTCCCGCGCCTTCTCGATCGCTCCGGCCATCCCCCTGCGGGCCTCTGTGAGGACCACCTCGGCGCCGTAAGCGCTGATGAGGCGGCAGCGCTCCCGGCTCATGTTCTCCGGCATGACCACGATAAGCCGGTATCCCCGCACCGCCGCCAGAGCCGCCAGAGCGATCCCCGTATTGCCGGAGGTGGGCTCGATGACAATCCCTCCGGGCTTCAGTACGCCCCGGCGTCCGGCGTCGTCCAGCATGGCGCGGGCGGCGCGGTCCTTGGCGCTCCCGGCGATGCTGGAGCGCTCCAGCTTGACCAGTACCCTGGCCTCCAGCGCCTCCTCCCGGGCGATGCGCGTCAGCTCCAGCAGGGGTGTGCGCCCGATCAGCTGTTCCGCGCTGGTGTAGATAGTATCCGACATAGAAGCCCTCCTGGTGAGATGAGATGTGGGCTCCGCCCGGCGGCGGAGGCGCTGTCCATCCTATGCGGCGGAGGCGGGTCATATCCCCGGCTCACGCGTCTTATGCAATAGGGACGGGTATCCCTGCGGATATCCCGGAGGTCCCATGCGGAGATAGAAGCGCGGTCCAGGCGTCCGCTTCGCCGGTTTGCACAAATTTCCACCCGGAATTTCGGCGGCGGTCCTGTTGCAATCTCCCGGAAAATCCAGTATAATTGACGTATAACTTCATACGGTGATAGCTGTAACGAAGTGCTTCGCGCACGGGCTTTATTGACCTATCACTCGGCCCATGCCTGAGTGTTTCAGACCCCAAGGGTTTGGAACATTTTTTGTTAGACGCCCAGTAAAAAGGAGGAATCGACCATGTACATCCTTGCAAACGGCAGGCTCATTACCCGGGACCCGGCCCTGCCCTATCTGTCCGACGGCGGCGTGGCCGTGGAGGGGACGAAGATTACCGCCGTGGGGACCACGGCGGAGCTCCGGGAGCGCTATCCGGCGGCGGAGTTCCTGGATGCCCGGGGCGGCGTCATCCTGCCGGGGCTCATCAACGCCCACACCCACAGCTACTCCGCCCTGGCCCGGGGGCTCGCCATCCAGGGCGCGGACCCGCAGAACTTTTTCGAGGTCCTGGACACCAAGTGGTGGGCCATCGACAGCAAGCTGACCCTCGCCGGGACCCGGGCAAGCGCCGATGCGCTGTACATCGACTGCATCAAGCAGGGGGTCACCACCATCTTCGACCACCACGCATCCTACGGGGAGGTCCCCGGGTCCCTCTTCGCCGTGGCGGAGAGCGGGAAGCGCTTCGGCATCCGTTCCTGCCTCTGCTACGAGGTCAGCGACCGCCACGGGGAGGAGAAGGCGGAAGAGGCCATCGCCGAGAACCGGGACTTCCTGGACGCCTGCGAGAAAGATCCGGACTCCATGACCGCGGCTATGTTCGGCGGACACGCCCTCTTCACCCTCAGCGACCGGACCTTTGAAAAGATGGCGGAGGCCAACAACGGCCGCACCGGCTTCCACATCCATGTGGCCGAGGGCATGAACGATGTCTACGACAGCATCCGCAATTACGGCCGCCGTCCGGTCCAGCGCCTTCAGGACCACGGCATCCTGGGGCCCATGACACTCCTGGGGCACTGCATCCACATCAACACCGCCGAGATGGACATCATCCGGGAGACCGGGACCATGTGCGTCAACAACCCCCAGAGCAACATGGGCAACGGCGTGGGCTGTTCCCCGGTGCTCCAGCTCCTCAAGCGGGGCATCACCGTGGGCTTGGGCACCGACGCCTACACCAACGACGTGCTGGAGAGCGCCAAGACGGCTCTGGCCATCCAGCGCCATAACGCGAGCCTGCCCAACATCGCCTGGGGCGAGGTGACGGATATGCTCTTCAAGCACAACCCCGCCATCGCGGAGAAGTACTTCGGCGTGCCCCTGGGACGCCTTGCCCCCGGCGCGGCGGCGGACGTCATCGTCATGGACTACAAGCCCTACACCCCCTTCTCTGGAGAGAACATCGACGGCCATATGCTCTTCGGCATGACGGGCCGCCAGTGTCAGACCACCATCTGTAACGGAAAGGTCCTCATGCGGGACCGGGAGCTGGCGGGCATCGACGAGGAGGCGGAGAACGCCCATATCCTGGAGGAGGCGAAAAAGCTCTGGGGCGGGCTGAACCACTGCCAATACTGAGCGGAGAAAGGAACGCGCTATGTCAGAAAAAATGATCCCCCTCCCCTTCCGGGACCTGATGGTCTGGATCGTGGATGAGTACGGGCGGGAGGGCTCAGTCTTCGGCGTCCGCCGCTCCCGCCGGGCGGGGGAGAAGCACCTGCCCATCTTCGGAGAGCGGCTGGAGGCCCCCTTCGGCCCCGCCGCGGGGCCCAACACCCAGATGGCCCAGAACATCATCGCCGGGTACTTCGCCGGGGCCCGGTTCTTTGAGCTCAAGACCGTCCAGAAGATGGACGGCGCGGAGCTTGCCGCCTGCATCAGCCGTCCCTGCATCCTGGCGGAGGACGAGTGCTACAACTGCGAGTGGTCCACGGAGCTGACTGTCCAGCAGGCATTCGAGGAGTACGTGAAAGCCTGGTGCGCCTGTAAGATCATGGCCCGGGTCTATGGCCTGGGGGACCCGGAGGGCTTTGTCTTCAACATGTCCGTGGGCTACGACCTGGAGGGCATCCGGGGGGAGAAGATCGACCGCTATCTCAACGAGATGATGGACGCCTCCGCCACGCCCGTTTTCCGGGAGTGCCTGGAGGTACTGGAGCGGATATTCCCGGCGGAGCGGGCGTTCATACATAGCATCTCCCCCCGGGTCTCCCGCAGCGTCACCCTCTCCACCCTCCACGGCTGTCCGCCGGAGGAGATCGAGCGCATCGCCGCCTACCTCCTGACGGAGAAGGGCCTGCACACTTTCGTCAAGTGCAATCCCACCCTCCTGGGCTACGAGACCGCCCGCTCCATCCTGGACGGCATGGGCTACGGCTACGTGTCCTTCGACGAGCACCACTTCCGGGAGGACTTGCAGTACGCCGGCGCGGTTCCCATGTTCCGCCGCCTGCAAAAGCTGGCAGGGGAGCGGGGGCTGGAGTTCGGCCTGAAGCTCTCCAACACCTTCCCCGTGGACGTGAAAAACGGCGAGCTCCCCAGCGGGGAGATGTACATGGCCGGGAAGAGCCTCTTCCCCCTGACGGTGGAGATGGCCCGGCGGCTGAGCGCGGACTTCGGCGGGCGGCTCCGGCTGAGCTACTCCGGCGGCGCGGACTTCTTCAATATCGACAAGCTCTTCCGGTGCGGCATCTGGCCCATCACCATGGCCACCACCGTGCTCAAGCCCGGCGGGTACCAGCGCTTCACCCAGATCGCCGAAAAGCTGGAGGAACTGCCCTTCGCCCCCTTCACCGCCGTGGACGTGGAGGGCGTGACGGCGCTGTCCCAGGCGGCGCGGCGGGACCCGGGCCATGTCAAGGCCCTCAAGCCCCTGCCTCCAAGGAAACTCCCAGAAAAGGTGCCCCTCACCGGCTGCTTTACCGCGCCCTGCCAGGGCGGCTGTCCCATCGGGCAGGACATCCCGGCCTATCTGGAGCTCTGCCGTCAGGGGCGGTACGCCGATGCCCTCCGGGTCATCCTGGAGAAGAACCCCCTTCCCTTCATCACCGGCACCATCTGCGCCCACCGATGTATGGACAAATGCACCCGGAATTTCTATGACCGTTCTGTCCAGATCCGCGCCGCCAAGCTGACGGCGGCGGAGCGGGGCTATGAAGAAGTGCTGGCAGAGCTCAGGCCCGCGCCTCCCGTCCGGGACGGAAGGCGCGCCGCCATCGCCGGCGGCGGACCCGCGGGCATGGCGGCGGCGTACTTCTGCGCCCGGGCGGGGGTGCCTGTCACCCTCTTTGAGAAGGCGGATGCCCTCGGCGGCATCGTCCGGCAGGTGATCCCGGACTTCCGTATCAGCGGCGAGGCCATCGGCAAGGACGCGGCGCTCCTGGACAAGCTGGGGGTGGACGTGCGGCTGAACACGCCCGCGCCCTCCGTGGAGGAGCTGAAGAAGCAGGGCTATACCCACATCCTCCTGGCCATAGGGGCCTGGAAGCCCGGAGCGCTGGACATCCCCGGGAACGTGCGGCCCGTGATCTCCTGGATGCGGGACGTGAAGGCGGGGAAGGCCGCGCCCCTGGGCCACGCGGCGGTCATCGGCGGAGGCAACACGGCCATGGACGCCGCCCGTTTGGCTCTCCGTGCGGGGGCGGAGAGCGTCACCGTGGTCTACCGCCGCACCAAAAAGTACATGCCCGCCGACGCGGAGGAGCTGGAGCTGGCCCTGGCGGAGGGTGTGGTGTTCCTGGAGCTGGCCGCGCCGGTGGAACAGAGGGACGGGATGCTTCTCTGCAAGAAGATGCGCCTCGGGGAGCCGGACGCCTCCGGACGCCGCTCCCCCGTGGAGACGGGGGAGATGGTCTCCATCCCCTGCGACACGGTCCTCTCCGCCGTTGGCGAGTTGGTGGACCGGGAGGCCCTGTCCGCATACGGCGTGGAGGTTGGGGCGGCGGGCCGTCCCGGCTTCCGGACCAACGTGCCGGGGGTCTTCGCCGCCGGGGACGTCCTGCGGGGCCCCGCCACGGTGGTGGAGGGCATCGCCGATGCCGCCGCCTTCGCGGAGGAAGTCCTTGGCGAGAAGCACGCCTGTACCTTGCCGGAGAACGCCCTGCCCTCCCGGGAGACGGCCATCGCCCGCAAGGGCATCCTCTGCCGGTCCGCTGGACGGGAGGGGGAGCGGTGCCTCGCGTGCAGCGTGGTCTGCGAGACCTGCGCGGACGTGTGCCCCAACCGGGCCAATGTGGCCGTGAAGCTCCCGGACGGCAGGGCGCAGATTCTCCATGTGGACCGGCTGTGCAATGAGTGCGGCAACTGCGCCGCCTTCTGCCCCTATGACAGCGCCCCCTACCGGGAGAAGTTCACCTTGTTCCACGACCGGGCCGGGTTCGGCGAGAGCGCAGAAAACCAGGGCTTTCTGCCCCTGGGAGGGGAAAAAGTCCTGGTCCGTCTTGGGGGACAGGCGGAGGAGATCGACCTGGGCGCGCCCAACGATCTCCCGCCGGACATCGAGACGCTGATCCTCACCGTGCTGGGACGCCTCCGGTACCTGCTCTGAGGGGGCGCTACGCCTCCAACAGGACCCCCAGCGCCCGCAGGCCCTCCCGCATCCGCCGGAACGCCTCCTCGTTGGGGCAGGAGACGGTGTGCAGGTGGATGCCCTCGGTGAGAAGGGACAGGGGCCTCGCGTCGGACTGGGCGGAGCGGGCAACGAACTGCTGTACGTCATAGCGGCTGCGCAGGTCCAGCTGTCCGGTGAGCTGTCCGTACACCGGGTGCTCCACCACCACGTCCAGCACGGTACAGCCGTGGTCCACCATGCAGTTGAGCTCCGCCTCCATCTCCGCGGCGGTGTGGCGGCAGGCCACGCGGCGCAGGGGGTCCGCCGTCCGGACGGCGGTGTAGCCCCGGGGGGTGGCGGTGATGTCCGCCCCGGCGGCACGGAGCAGGGCCACGTCCCCCACCACGCTCTGCCGGCTGACGCCGAAGCGCCGGGCGAGGGCCGTGGCGCTGACGGGCTGGGGGGACTGGGCGACGGCGGCGAGGATCGCGCTTCTTCGTTCTGCGGCAGTCATGGCATATCGCTCCTTTTTTCAGATACCAGCATTGTAGCACATCGGGCTCCCCGCCGCAAGCGGGGAAAAATCTTAAAAAATCTTCCACGATTTGCACTTGCATCTCCGAGCCAAAGCCGCTATAATAGAGTCATCAAAATCTGCCCCGCACTGCGGGGACAATGGAGGAACGCTTCTTGGATCAGGAATTTCAGACCATCACCGAGGACATCATCACCCACCCCCTCTTTCTCCAGCTCCGCCAGCTCCAGCACCACGGGGGGGAGAACAACCTCTACGACCACTCCGTGGACACCGCGGCCTGCGCCTACCGCATGGCCCGCCGGTTCCACATGCGGGAGGACCGGGTCCGGGCGGTGACCCGGGCGGCCCTGCTCCACGACTTCTGCGGCTACGACTGGCGGGGCGGCACCTACAAGCGCTTCATCAGCGGCTACTCCGGCCTCCACCGCCTCAAGCGGATGCACGCCTTCATCCACGGCCCCCTGGCGGCCCGGCGGGCCCAGCGCCTCTTTGACCTGGATGAGCGCCAGTGCGCCGCCATCGCCTGCCACATGTTCCCCCTGGCCCACATGCCCAGGAACTCCGAGGCATGGGTGCTCACCCTGGCGGACAAGTGGGTGGCCTCCCGGGAGGTCAGCGGCGCGGCGGTGTGGTACATCCGCTCCTGGTGCCGCAAGGCGGTCCCTGCCCGGTGACCTGGAGAAAACGAAAAAAGCCCCGGCGCGCCCCTGATGGAGTGCGCCGGGGCTTTTTTCGCTTCCTGGGGGCAAAACTTCACAGGCATGAACAAAATTTCAAGATTTCGGACCAGCGCCCCCACAGTCCGCCTCCCCGTCCTCCAGGAGGGGGTTGGGGTAGTTGATGCTGAGGAGCTCGGCGGTCTTGTTGGTGTGGTTGGCCCAGTTGTGGGGCTGGTTGGAGTGGATCTGGATGCTGTCGCCGGGGTAGAGGGCGTACTGCCGGTCCTCCAGCCAGAGGGTCACCACCCCGGTGAGCACATAGACAAACTCCTCCCCGGAGTGGACGCACATCTCCGGCCTCTGCAGGTCGGTGTAGGGCAGGAGGAGGACATGCTTGGGGAGGAAGTTGAAAGCGCCGATCTGACTGCTCAGCACGCTCTCGATGATCTGGGGCCCCACCACGGTCCGATGGGCGCTGAAGCCGTGGACCACCGGGTCTGAGAGGTCCTCCGCCTGGTCGGAGAAGAAGGTGGCCAGGGGCACGTCCAGGCAGGCGGCCACCTTGGCCAGGGAGTCGACGGCGATGGAGCTGAGCCCCCGCTCCGCCTGGGAGAGGAAGCCCACGGAGAGGCCCGTCTTGTCGCTGAGGGTCTTCAAGGTATAGTGCTTGTCCGTGCGCAGGGTCTTGATCTTTGCGCCGATGGTCTGGTTGTGGTCCATTGTGGTGCCTCCGTTGATGATTTATAAACAGTATACCTGATTTTTCCTCCGCTGTCAACGAAGATGGTCCGGCCGCGCGGGCCGGAAAAAAACCGGCCGCAGGGGGCATTTTGCTGTTGACAGGAGGGCGGGGAGAGAGTACAATAATGACAGAGAATTTCACCATCGTGAAAAGGAGGCGGCAACATGGCGGGACCTCTGGTGCTGAACATCCAGAAGTACGCGATCCACGACGGCGCGGGCATCCGCACCACGGTGTTTTTCAAGGGCTGTCCCCTCTCCTGCCTCTGGTGCCACAACCCGGAGAGCCAGCGGTATCCCCGGGAGCTGATGTTCCATCAGGACCGGTGCGCCGGCTGCGGGGAATGCGCCCAGGCGTGTCCCAGCGGGGCGGCCATGCCGCCGGACCGGGAGGCCTGCCGCCAGTGCGGGGCCTGCGTGGACGCCTGCGCCCACGGCGCGCGGGAGTGGGCCGGAGAGCCCTGGGAGGTCCGGGACCTGGTCCGGGCCCTGGAGAAGGACCGGATGTTCTATGAGCAGTCCGGCGGGGGCGTGACCCTCTCCGGCGGCGAGGTTTTGGCCCAGGACATGGACTATGTAGAGGCCCTCGCCCGGCGGCTGTACGAGGACGGCGTCAGTGTGGACATCGACACCTGCGGCCATGTGCCCTACGAGCGGTTCCGGCGGGTGCTGCCCTATGCGGACACCTTCCTGTACGACCTCAAGCTCATGGACCCGGAGGCCCACCGGAAGTATACCGGCGTGGACAACGCTCTCATCCTGGAGAACCTGAAGCGGCTGAGCGGAGACGGCGGGAAGATCGACATCCGCCTGCCCCTCATCGCCGGGGTGAACGCGGACGAGGGGCACATCGGCGCGGTTATCGACTTCTTGCGGCGGGAGGACATCCGGCCCCACCGGGTGAACCTCTTGAAGTACCACGACACGGGCCGGGGCAAGTACCCCCAGCTGGGGCGGACCTACGAGGGGGCCGGTCTCGCCGCCCCTTCGGACGCCTGGCTGGAGCAGGCCCGGGAGACCTTTCTGCGAAACGGCTTTACAAATACTGAAATAGGAGGCTAAAGACATGGCGGAACGTCAGGAGCGGGGCATGAACGAGCGTATCCAGCGCCTGCGCAGGCAGAGCACGGAGACGCAGCCCCATATCGACATGGAGCGGGCGGTGCTGGAGACGGAGGCCTATCAGATGTATGAGGGCAAAGTCTCCGTGCCGGAGCTGCGGGCGCTGACCCTCAAGCACATCTTCTCTCACAAGACCCTTTACATCGGAGACGGCGAGCTGATCGTGGGCGAGAAGGGGGCCTCCCCCCAGGCCGCGCCCACCTTCCCGGAGCTGTGCTGCCACACCCTGGAGGACATGCACAACATGAACGACCGGAAGGTGGTCAATTTCACCGTCACGGAGGCGGACCTCAAGACCCAGGAGGAGACCGTCATCCCCTACTGGACCGGCCGGTCCATGCGGGAGCGCATCCTGGGGAGCATGACCGGGGAGTGGAAGGAGGCCTACGCCGCCGGAATCTTCACCGAGTTCATGGAGCAGCGGGGTCCGGGCCACACCGTGGGGTCCGTGAAGCTCTATGAGAAGGGCTACCTGGACTACCAGGAGGACATCAAGGCGGCTTTGGCGGCCCTGGACTACCAGACCGACCCGGAGGCGCTGAACAGGCGGGACCAGCTCAACGCCATGTCCATCGCCTGCGACGCCATCATGATTCTGGGCAAGCGTTACGCAGACCTGGCCCGGGAGATGGCGGCGGAGTGCACCGATGAGAAGCGGAAGGCGGAGCTCCTGCAGATCGCCGCCAACTGCGATGTGGTGCCCGCCCACCGCCCCCAGACCTATTGGCAGGCCATCCAGACTTACTGGTTTACACATCTGGCGGTGACCACCGAGCTCAACCCCTGGGACGCCTACTCCCCCGGCCACTTTGACCAGCACCTGGGCCCGTTCTACGAGCGGGATGTGGAGGCGGGAATCCTCACCCGGGACCAGGCCCTGGAGCTGATGGAGTGCCTGTGGGTGAAGTTCTACAACCAGCCCGCGCCGCCTAAAGTGGGCGTGACGCTCAAGGAGAGCGGCACCTACACCGACTTTGCCAACATCAACACCGGCGGCGTCACCCCTGAGGGGGAGGACGGGGTCAACGACGTGTCCTACATCATCCTGGACTGCATGGATGAGCTCCAGCTGGTCCAGCCCAACTCCAACGTCCAGATCAGCCGGAAGAACCCCCGCCGGTTCCTCAAGCGGGCCTGCGAGATCGCCCGGAAGGGCTGGGGACAGCCGGCGTTCTACAACACCGAGGCCATCATCCAGGAGCTCATGAACGCGGGCAAGAGCCTGGAGGACGCCCGGAAGGGCGGGTGCTCCGGCTGTGTGGAGACCGGGGCCTTCGGCAACGAGGCATACATTTTGCAGGGCTATTTCAACCTGCCCAAGGTCTTTGAGATCACCCTCAACAACGGCGTGGACCCCGCCACCGGCAAGCAGCTGGGTCCCAAGACCGGCGAGGCCAAGGACTTTGAGACCTTCGACCAGCTCTGGGCGGCCTACACGAAGCAGATCGACCACTTCCTGGACATCAAGGTCCGGGGCTCCAACGTCATCGAGGCCCTGTACGCCAAGTACATGCCCGTGCCGTTTCTGTCCATCCTCACCAATGACTGCATCGCCCGGGGCGAGGACTACAACGCCGGCGGTGCCCGCTACAACACCAGCGTGATCCAGGGCGTGGGCACCGGGACCATCGCCGACAGCCTGGCGGCGGTGAAGTACAATGTCTACGACCACAAGAATTTCTCCATGGAGGAGCTGCTGGAGGCTCTGAAGGACGACTTCCAGGGCCACGACCGCATCCTGCACCTGGTCCGGGATAAGACGCCCAAGTACGGCAACGACGACGACTACGCCGACGGGCTCATGAAGAAGGTCTTCAACTACTTCGTGGACAACGTCAGCGCCCGGCCCAACATGCGGGGCGGGAGCTACCGGGTGGATATGCTGCCCACCACCTGCCACGTCTACTTCGGCGAGGTGATGGGGGCCAGCCCCAACGGCCGTCTGGCCCGAAAGCCCGTGAGCGAGGGCATCTCCCCGGAGAAGGGGGCGGACGTAAACGGCCCCACGGCGGTCATCAAGTCCTGCGCGAAGATGGACCACCTCAAAACGGGCGGCACCCTGCTCAACCAGAAGTTCACCCCCGCCGTGGTGGCCGGGGAGAACGGTTTGGACCACATGGCGGACCTGGTGCGCACCTACTTCGACATGGACGGGCACCACATCCAGTTCAACGTGGTGGGCCGGGACACCCTCCTGGCCGCCCAGAAGAACCCCGAGGAGTACCGGGACCTGATCGTCCGGGTGGCGGGGTACAGCGACTACTTCCGCAACCTGGATAAGGCCCTCCAGGATGAGATCATCGAGCGGACGGAGCAGAGCTTCGCCTGCTGAGTCCTCAAAAACGGACAGAAAAACGGCGCAGAGAGCTTTTTCTCTGCGCCGTTCTTTGCTTTTTAGGCCATAAAGTCTTCGATCTCCTGGATGCTCCTGGGGGTCACGGCGGAGAGGTTCTCGCACCCATCCTCTGTGACAAGGCAGTTGTCCTCCAGACGGAAGCCGATGCCCCACTCCTCATGGTAGATGCCCACGTCCACGCAGAAGACCATGCCAGGCTCCAGCAGGCGGCGTCCGCCGTCCACGTCCACCACGTCGTGGACGTCATAGCCCACATGGTGGGCCCCGCCGTGCCACATATAGGTGCCGATGTCCTCGAACCTGGCGCAGACCCCGGCGTCCCGGAGCTGTTCAAAGTTGAAGCGGCGGATCTCCTCGTCCACATGGCTCATGGGCAGGCCGGGCTTCAGGGTGGCGAACATGTGGTTGGAGGTGTTGAAGGCGCACTGATAGAGGAGCTTCTGCCGGTCGGAGAACTTGCCGTTCAGAGGCCAGCCGCGGGAGACGTCGTTGATCTCGCCGTCCCAGCAGGCTCCCACGTCGTTGAGCACCATATCCCCGTCGTGGGCCTGCCCCTGGTAGCCGTAGTAGTGGATGCAGAAGTTGTTCTGCCCCGCCGACACGATGGAGGGGAAGCCCGGTGTCAGGACGCCCCGCTGGGCCAGGGCGTAGTCGAACTCCGCCTTGAGCTGGTACTCCATGATGCCGTCCCGGGCGGCGCGCATCATGGCCTTGATGCCCTCGGCGGTGATGGTCTCGGCGTAGCGCATGGCCTCGATCTCGCAGGGCTTCTTGATGGTCCGCTGGTTCCGGATGAGGCCGTGGACGTTCTCCACCCGGACGGCGGGGTAGTGCTTCCGGAGCCAGGCCGCAAGCTGGAACGCCTGCCGCACCGGCTGTTCGTCCACCTTCCGGCGGTCCAGGTCCAGGCAGACCGCGGAGAGGCCCCGGTCGATCATCCACTCCAGATTGGAGAGGAAGGCCGTGTTGGACCGGATGTCCCCCACGGCGGAGAGGGCTTCGGTCTCCTCGGGGCGCAGGCGGCGGCCCATCCAGCGCTCGGCGTGGGCGTCGGGCGGGAGCATGAACAGCTTCTCGCTGGTGCTCCCGCCGGCGTCCTTCACCGCCATCAGCACGCTCTCCGCCTGCTGGATGCCGGTATAGTAGAGGAAGGAGCGGTCGGCGAAGAAGGGGTAGTCCTCGTCGCTGGTCTTCCGGGGGGCGCGGCCGCTGAAGAGGAGCAGCACGCTCCCGGCGGGCAGGGAGCGGTAGAGCTCCTGCCGGTTCTGCTGGTGGAATGCTTTTTCCATGATGGGTACCTCCATACCATAAAATATGTAGCCGATAGATGCAAAACGGGATTGACATTTCGGTGTGTTTTCATTATAATGAATTTAACATCCCAAGTCAACCGGCAAGTTTGAAAAATCGCTTCATAATTGTGAAATTTTTAAATGGAGGAAAAACAGCCATGGCAAACGCGTATTTCACCATCCAGCGCCCCGCCAACGACCCCTTCAAGGGCTACCTGCCCGGGAGCCCTGAGCGCTCCGAACTGAAGGCGGAGCTGGACAAGCAGTCCCACGAGGTGGTCAAGATCCCCCTCATCATCGGCGGGAAAGAGGTCTGGACCGAGAAGACCATCCCCGTCACCATGCCCCACGACCACAGCCACGTCATCGCGGAGTGCTGCCTCGCCGGGGAGAGGGAGCTGAAGATGGCCGTGGACGCCGCCCTGGCCGCCAAGAGCGCTTGGGAGGACATGCCCTGGGAGCACCGCTCCGCCATCTTCCTGAAGGCCGCCGACATGATCACCGGGCCCTACCGGAAGGTGCTCAACGCATCCACCATGCTGGGACAGTCCAAGACCGTGTTCCAGGCGGAGATCGACATCGCGGAGCTTGCGGACTTCCTGCGCTTCGGCGTGTGGGGGGCCCAGGAGATCTTCAAGGAGCAGCCTTCCAGCGTGGACGGCATCTGGAACCGGCAGGACTACCGGGCCCTGGATGGCTTTATCTGCGCCATCTCCCCCTTCAACTTCACCTCCATCGGCGGCAACCTGCCCACCGCCCCGGCCATCGTGGGCAATGTGGCGGTGTGGAAGCCCTCCCGCACGGCGGTGCTGTCCAACTACTACTACATGAAGCTCCTCCAGTGGTGCGGCCTGCCCGGCGGGGTCA
The DNA here is from genome assembly GCA_910587785.1 of uncultured Oscillospiraceae bacterium. GTDB lineage: Bacteria > Bacillota > Clostridia > Oscillospirales > Oscillospiraceae > Pelethomonas. Next base: position 18,424 of record CAJUOA010000013.1, read on the forward strand.
TCAACTTCGTCCCCTGCTCCGGCAGCGACATGTCCCAGTACGTGGTCAGCCACCCGAAGATGGCGGGCTTCCACTTCACCGGCTCCACCGCCGTGTTCCAAAGCGTGTGGAAGCAGGTGGGCGAGAACATCGCCTCTTACTCCAACTACCCCCGCCTCGTCGGCGAGACCGGCGGCAAGGACTTCATCTTCGCCCACGCCACCGCCGACATCGAGCCCCTGGCCGCGGCCATCGTCCGGGGTTCCTTCGAGTTCCAGGGGCAGAAGTGCTCCGCCTGCTCCCGGGCCTTCGTCCCCGAGAGCATCTGGCCCCAGGTGGAGGCCCTCCTCAAGAAGCACACCGCCGCGCTGAAGGTGGGCGACGTGCAGGAGTTCGATACCTTCATGGGCGCGGTCATCGACAAGGCATCCTTCGAGACCTGCAAGGGCTACATCGACCGCGCCGCCGCCTCTCCGGACTGCGAGTTCGTGGCCGGCGGGACCTATGACGGCAGCAAGGGCTGGTTCGTACAGCCCACCATCATCCGCTGCAAGACGCCCACCTATGAGTCCATGGTCAAGGAGATTTTCGGGCCCATCGTGTCCATCTACGTCTACCCGGACGACAAGCTGGAGGAGACCCTGGCCGTCTGCGACAGCGCCTCCCCCTACGCCCTCACCGGTGCCATCTTCGCCCAGGACCGGGAGGCCATTGTGAAGATGGAGAAGGCCCTGCGCAACGCCTCCGGCAACTTCTATATCAATGACAAGTGCACCGGCGCCATCGTGGGACAGCAGCCCTTCGGCGGGGCCCGGGCCTCCGGCACCAACGACAAGGCCGGCACCACCCTCAACATGATCCGCTGGGTCAGCGCCCACACGGTCAAGGAGGCGTTCTGTCCCTCCCCGGCCATCGTCTACCCCTATATGTCCGAGAAGTAAGATTGTCTTACTGTTTTTTCCAGCGCCGCAGGCAAGCCGCCTGCGGCGCTGGGCGTTTTCGCGGCCTCTGCCCGCTGTCAGCCTTGACATTTGTGGTTGGCTATGATAGGGTAGGATCGATAAATCGAAGTTTGGGGGGCTTATGCGTATGGAGAAGAACGCTGAACAGTCCCATGGAATGGACCCTGTAGTTGCTTTAGCGCTGATTTTTGTTGTACTGAAAGCAGCGGGATTGATTTCGTGGCCTTGGTTGTGGGTACTGAGTCCGATTTGGCTTACGTACTTGTTTTTCGCCGTTATCTTTTCCGCTATTTTGGCCGGCGGACGAATTGTGAAAGGGAAATGGTAACTTCCAGTTTATCAGGAGGAATCAAATATGCAGAGACCATCCAATTACGACCTGACCCGGGAGCAGATGGAGGGAGCTTTCGTCCGCTACGACCAAGGGGAGATGATCCGGAAATTCCACCTGCGCCAGACCTCGGAGCACCTTTTCATCACCTTCATCGGCGAGGACTACCGCATCGGCCGGAGGACGGGGAAGGTGGAGCGCCTCCCGTCCGGGGGCGGCGCGCCCGTCCCCGCCGGGTTCAACGAGAGCATGACCCTTTTCGACGTGCTCTGCTCCTCCAAGCCGGACTGCCGCCTGAGCGGCGAGTACATGACGGTGACGAACCTGCCGGGTATCGCCAACATCGCCGCCCCCGGCACGGGAACGTACGCAGAGACGGCCCGCCTCTTCGCCGGACGGCCCGGCGTCCTGCGCCGCGCCTGCGAGGCCCTGGGCGGGGTGCCCCAGAGGGTGGGGGACGTGTCCAGCCTCATCCCGCTTTTCGACTTCATGCCGGTCATGGTCCAGTTCTGGGACGCGGACGAGGAGTTCGACGCCGTGCTCAAGATCATGTGGGACAGGAATACCCTGGACTTCATGCACTTTGAGACTACGTTCTATGCCGCGGGACATCTGCTCAGGAGGTTGAAGGAATATTCGTAGGGGCGGATACTATCCGCCCCTACGGGTGCGCTGATCGTTCCGCGGCGGAGGCCGTGCGGGGTTTTACCCCGATTGGCCCCAAAATTGAAAATTCCTCCTTGACAAACCGCCCTCAGGGTGATATAGTAATCAGGCAAAACAAAGTAGGCAGGATGCACCCGCCTCACCCCCAGCGGAGCGAAGGGGTCAACATGGTACCGCGCGCCCTGGGAAATGCGGGGCGTGCCGTGTCGTTGCGGGTGCCTGGGGGCATCCGCGCTTTTGTTTTTCGGTGCGTGTTCTCTGTGCAAATTGTTGAAGGAGGTGCTTCGGTATTAGCAGTGTAATGCATCAACTGAATGAGGAGATCCGCGACAAGGAATTGCGGCTTATTGGCGCCGGCGGCGAACAGATGGGTATCATGCCCGCGGAGGAGGCCCTGCGCATCGCCGACGAGAAGGGGCTGGACCTGGTCAAGATCTCCCCCCAGGCCAATCCCCCCGTGTGCAAGCTGATGGACTACGGAAAGTACCGGTTCGAGCAGGGCAAGCGTGAGAAGGAGGCCCGCAAGAACCAGCACATGGTGGAGATCAAGGAGATCCGCATGTCTCCCGGTATCGACATCGGGGATTTCAACGTGAAGCTGAAAAACGCCTTGAAGTTCCTCGCCGATGGCAACCGGGTAAAGGTATCCGTGCGCTTTCGCGGCCGCGAGATGGCCCATACCGACATCGGCAAAAAGCTCCTGGACAAGTTTGCAGAGCAGTGCGCCGAGATCGCCAACGTCGATAAGGGAGCTAAGCTGGAAGGACGCAATATGTCCATGTTCCTCTCCCCCAAAAAATAAGGGGTTCCCCGCGGGACGCCCCTGTGCCAAGGAAAATACGGAAGGAGTCATGCAATCATGCCGAAACTGAAAAGTCACAGTGGTGCAAAGAAGAGATTCAACCTGACCAAGACCGGCAAGGTCAAGCGCGCCAAGGCCTTCAAGAGCCACATCCTCACCAAGAAGGATACCAAGCGTACCCGTCGTCTCCGTGCGGGCGGCTATGCGGACGAGACCAACGCCGCCGCCATCCGCAAGATGATCCCCTACAAGTAAAACAAACGATACGCTTTAGAATAGGAGGCTTTTAGAAATGGCTAGAGTCAAGGGCGCGATGATGACCCGCAAGAGAAGAAATAAAGTACTGAAGATGGCCAAGGGCTACTGGGGCGCCAAGAGCAAGCACTTCAAAATGGCCAACCAGCAGGTGATGAAATCCCTCACCTACGCCTATGTGGGCCGCCGCCTGAAGAAGCGGGATTTCCGCCGCCTGTGGATCACCCGCATCAGCGCCGCCTGCAAGCAGTGCGGCATCAACTACTCCAACTTCGTCCACGGCCTGAAGGCTGCCGGCGTGGAGATCAACCGCAAGATGCTGGCCGAGCTGGCGGTGAACAACTCCGCCGCTTTCAGCCAGCTGGTGGAGATGGCCAAGAAGGCCAACGCCTGATCTGCTGTCCCATGAGCACGCGGGGGCCCGGTATCCGATGGATGCCGGGCCCCCGCTTTTATGTGTTAAAAAAGTGGCGCAGCTGCTTTTTTGAGAAAGGAGGCGCATTTTGATGAAAATCGCCCTGGCGTCGGCCAAATTCAAGAACAATGATGTCCCCTTCAACCTCCGGCAGATCGAGGACTGCATGCTCCAGGCCAAGGAGGCGGGAGCGGAGCTGGTGTGTTTCGGCGAGGCGTTCCTGCAAGGGTTCGACGCCCTCACCTGGTACTGGGAGCGGGACCGGGACGTGGCCGTCACTACGGACTCGGAGGTCTTCCGCGCCCTGGAGCGGCTGACGGCGGATACCGGCATCGACCTGCTGGTTGGTTTCCTGGAGCGGGAGGAGGAGGAAATCTATTCCTCCTGCGCCCTCCTCTCGGAGGGGAGGGCGGTCCACAACTACCGCCGCATCTCCCGGGGGTGGAAGGACTTCCGGAAAACCGACGGCCACTACCGGGAGGGGCGGGAGGTGACGCCCTTCCGCTGGCGGGGGAGGACCTGCCTCATCGCCCTGTGCGGGGACCTGTGGGACGCGCCGGAGCGGTTCCGGCAGGGGCAGGACCTGCTCTTTTGGCCGGTGTATGTCAATTTCCCCCTGGAGGAGTGGAGGGAGGCCATCCGCGGAGACTACGCAGAGCAGGCCCGCTCCGTCTGCCCCCGGACGCTCCTCATTGCCTCCGTCACCGCGCCGCCGGACCCGGAGGCCTCCGGCGGGTGCGCGGATTACGGCCCCGGCGGCGCGGTGCTGGAGCCGGGGCGGGAGGGGGTGCTGATCGTAGAGGCGTGACCGGCAGCGGGCATCAGGTTCCGCCCCTACAGAGGTGATGCCGGCGGTGGTGTCAACAATTTTGGATATTGCGATAAAAGCAGGATATCCGCAGGTGAAAAAGTTAACAATTTCCTCTTGTTTTTCCCGGCGGGATATAGTACAATGTGCTTGGAAAAATACGCCTCCCCAGGAGGGGGCAGGAAAAAAGGAGGAATCTCTATGGCAGTGCTGAAAGAGCCTTTCGGCCGCACCCGGAACGGAGAGGATGTGGACAAGTACATTCTGCGCTCCGGGGAGCTGGAGGCGGAGGTGCTCACCTTCGGCGCGACCATCCGCCGCCTGCTGGCACCCGCCCGGAGCGGGGAGCCGGTGGACGTGGTGCTGGGATACGACAGTGTGCGCGGCTATGAGGACAACGGCGGCTATCTCGGCGCCCTGGTGGGGCGCTACGCCAACCGCATCGCCGGCCCCTGCTGTGTCGTGGACGGGGAGACGGTCCCCCTGGAGGCCAACGAGGGGGCCTCGAAACAGCTCCACGGCGGCTCCGCCGGGTTCAGCCACCGGGTGTTCCGGGCGGAACAGACCGGGGAGAGCGCCGTCACCTTCTCCCTGACGAGCCAGGCGGGGGAGGGGGGCTTCCCGGGGACGCTGGAGCTGCACGCCACCTACGAGCTGTGCCCCGGCGCGCTGAAGCTCCGCTATGAGGCCCAGTGCGACGCGCCCACCTACTGCAACATCACCAACCACAGCTATTTTAACCTCAACGGCGGGGGGAGCGCTATGGGCCACCGTCTCTGGCTGGGCGCCAGCCGGTACACCCCCGTGGGCACCGACTCCATCCCCATCTCCATGAGCCGCCCCGTGGCCGGGAGCCCCTTTGACTTCACCGCGGAGAAGCTCCTGGGCCGGGATATCGACGCCGACGACCAGCAGCTCAAGAACGTGGGCGGATACGACCACAACTTCGTCCTGGACGGGGCTCAGGGACTGCGCCGCGCCGCGCGGCTGGTGGGCGACAAGACGGGCATCGTCCTGGAGGTCTGGACCGAGAAGCCGGGCATCCAGCTCTATACCGCCAACATGCTGCGCACCGACAGCAGCGGCAAGGGCGGCGAGACCTACCGCCCCCGGCAGGCCGTGTGCCTGGAGACCCAGTTCTTCCCCAACAGCCCCAACCATCCGGAGTGGGGGGATATCCTCCTCCGCCCCAACCGGAAATATGACTATATCACGGAGTTCCGGTTCTCCAGGGGGTGAGGGACAGGGGCCGGCGGCGCATCCGCCCCGGGCCCCATCTTATCCCAGGTAAATTTTGGGGTGAAAAATTTTCCCCGGCCGGGAACCTTTGGCCCATTTTTTACGTCTATAGGAGAACAGGCCGGTGACCTGGGGGGATTTAAGCAAACTTTAAGAAATGATGCAAGTACGATGCAATTCGGAAACGTTCTTTTCACATTGGTTTGCTATGGTTCCTCTGTAAGCTGGTCCCACGATTACCAGGGGCTTCGCCCCAACGGAAAAGGAAGGAAGGAAAATGTTATGAAATCTATCAAACGCAGGCTCCTGTCGCTTCTCATGGCGCTGGCGCTTGTAGGGAGCTTGGTGCCGAGCGCACTGGCAGATCCTCCTACTACTACACTTGGGCCCTATTTTGCGGACATCAGTGGTGGTGACAACGGCGTTACGGCAGGAGGAGCTGCTATAACTCTTTCTGTCTCAAAAGTTACTACTCAAGGATCAAGCAATCCTTTGAAATTGACAAATCCGACCTATTGCTGGAGCGTCGAAAATAGTCCTACTGGAGTTTCTGTAACAGGAAGCACTAGTCAGGCAAGTTTTTCGGTAGCTTCAAGTGCTTCAGTAAGTAGTGCTACTGTTAAAGTTACTGTGTCAGGAACTTATAACGGAAGTTCAATTACTGCGACCGGAACAAAGACAATTAATATTGCTGCGGCGACTACTCCGGTTCTTACACTGTCTACGACTTCGCTTAATGTTCCTACCAATAGTTATAACACGCTTTCTGCTACTGTAAGCAATCTGCCGACTGGTGCGACCGGATACTATGTAAAGTATTCTACGACAAGCCAGTACATCAAGCTGAACAGTCAGAATCTGGCTTCTAATGCGTCCACCTCTGCTGATGTTGCGATTAGCGGGAACCTGTATGTGTTCAGCAATTCGTCTACTGCTGCCAACTCTGCGGCAGTGATTACTGCTCGGCTGTATGATAGCACGAATAAGCCGGTTCAAAATGCAGCAGAAAAGACCTGCACCGTAAACATCACTTCCACCACCACTGGCGCAGGCATCTACTTCAATAACCAGAGCGCCATTACTGCTACGAGCACAAACCCTGCGGTGCTTTATGCCTATCCCACTGGACTGGGGAATGTGCTGAGTGGGTACACGATTAGGTGGTCTACCACTAATTATCCCTATGTTTCCATCGCTACCTCTACACCGACCAGTGCGACAAGCACTGTTGATACGACTTTCAATGCCAGTAGCAATTCTTATGTGTATGTCTATGCTTCTGGAAGCGGTACTGTCATCGCGACACTGCTTGACAGCAATGGTAAGCAGGTTGGTTCTTCCATCACTTCTCAGGTAAATGGTTCCACCACTGGCTACAGCCTGTCCCTCAGCTGCAACCCCACCTCCGGCAGTTCCTATGCTGTGGGCTACTACGGTAATGGCTACAACGACCCCTATTACTGGAACGACCCCTACTATAATGGAAACTATTACGGCTACCGCGATTTCACTGTAACCCCGTCTGTTTCCTACAATGGAACTACGATTTACAGCGGCGGTACTGTCTACAGCAACAACGCCGGTGAGGTAGCCCGCGTCACTGTTTCCTTTAACTGGTACTTGGGCAACACTCTGCTCTACACCAGCGGCAGCACGAACCGGATCAATTCCTACTACTCCGTATCGACCAACAGCAACAACAGCACCAACAGTTCCACAGCCCGCATCTATGCCAGTGATGTCTACAACTACACAAGCACATCTTCCCGGAATCTCTCCTGCTCGGCTACTGCGATTCTCTACAACTCCGTCGGCAACGAGATTGCCCGGATTTCCACGCCCACAACCTCTTACTGGACTGTATACAGCCAGTACACCACCCCCTCCCGCTTCACCGTCTCCGCGACCGTGAACCAGGGCGAAACCTATTATCTCAACAGCACCAACAGCGGCACCAGCACCTCTGTTATTGACCAGATCAGCAACTATATCCGCAATAATTACTACTATGGCTCCAGCTACTACAACCGCTATCTGCGGTCCATCAGTTTCAGCACAACCTCCCACACCTACGGCTCTCTGAGCTCCACTAGTGGTTCCTACACCAGCAGCAACAACTTCTCCAACCTGTATTTCACCCCCACCACCAGTGCCATCGGCTCCAGCGCCACGGCGTCCTTCAGCTTCACCGCTACGGATGACGCAGGTCAGACCTATTACGGCACCCTGAACATCACCGTGCGGCCCGGCTCCACCAGCGCTTCCGGCTTCAGCCTGACGGGCAACCAGGGGGAGAACCTGGTCCTCAGCGCCAGTGATTTCAGCTCCTGGTGGCGCGGCCTGTACTCCAACGGCACCCTCAGCTACGTGCAGTTCACCAGCGTCTCCGGCGGCAACCTCTACGCCAACTACAGCGTGGGCGGCCGCAGCAACGTGGTGTCCTCCACCAACGCGACCCGCTGCTATGTCAATCCCAGCAGCAGCCAGACCGGCATCAGCAGCCTGACCTTTGTTCCCAGCAGCAGCACCACCTCCTCCGCGACCCTGAGCTTCACGGCCTACGGCACCACTTCCTCCAGCTCCTCCAGCACCGTGGCCCGTACCAGCACCGTGAGCATCACCCTGCGCACCGCCACCGTGCAGAACGTCTCCGTCCGCTACTCCAGCACCGGCGGCAGCGTGCCCTTCAGCTACAGCGATTTCTACTACAGCCACACCTCCGTGCAGACCAGCTCCTATATCACCTTCGGCACTCCCTCGAACGGTTCTCTGACCGCGGGCGGGTCTGCCGTCAGCACCAGCACCCGCTTCTCCTTCACCGGCTCCAACTCCAACGGGTATCAGAGCATCAGCACCGTCACCTACACCCCCGCCTCCGGCTACAACGGCACCGCCACCGTCCCCTTCTACGCCTACAATACCAACGGCGGCGTGGTGGCCAACGGTACGGTGTACATCACCGTCACCCAGCCTGCCCAGCCCGTGACGCCGTCCATCAGCTTCTCGGATGTTCCCAAGAACTCCAACACCAGCTGGTACTATGACTGCGTGGCCCGTCTGGTCAGCAACAAGATCGTGGGCGGTTATCCTGACGGCACCTTCAAGCCCAACGGCTCCGTGACCAACGCCGAGGCCCTCAAGCTCATCATGCTGGCCGCCGGCTATCCCTCCCAGCCCAACGCGGAGGCCAACGGCGTCCCCGGCATGTGGGCCGCCAACTACCTCAACGCCGCCATCAACGCCGGCATCGTCTCCAGCAGTGAGATGAAGACTTCCGACCTGAACAAGGCCATCAACCGCAACACCATCGCTTCCATCACCGCCAAGGCCCTCAAGCTGACCCCTGTCACCGACGGCAGCAACAGCCCCTTCGCTGACAGCAAGGATCAGTGGGTCCTGGCCCTGAACAAGGCCGGCATCATCCAGGGTACCACCGAGGCCAGCGGCACCACCTACTTCTACGGCACCCAGTCCCTGACCCGTGCCCAGCTGTGCCTCATCATCGAGCGGGTGATGAACTACAAGCAGACCGGTTCTGCCGCCACGCCCAGCACTCCCAGCACCCCCAGCACTCCCAGCAACGGCGGCAATAACTCCAGCAGCTCCTCCAACGAGAAGCCCGGCTGGCTGAATACCTGATTCCCTCTCTGCCCGAGCAGACCCCCGGGGCCACCGGCCCCGGGGGTCTTTTTGCAAAAGAGGGGGGAAAACGCCCGCAATCGTGAATTTATCACTTGAAAATTCCAGGGTTTTGCAATAAAATGGAAGCCTACAGAAATAGGAAGGAGAACTACAATGCCTAATTACGTTTTCTCGTTTATCGGTACCGGAAGTATGGGCTCTGCCCTGGCCCGGGCCGCCTGCAGGAGCGTCCCGCCGGAGAAGGTCCTCCTGGCCAACCGCACCTACTCCAAGGCCCAGGCGTTGGCCAATGCGCTGGGGTGCGTCCCCGCGGCAAGCAATATCCTGGCCGCGGAGCTGGCGGACTACGTCTTCCTGGGGGTAAAGCCCGACCAGATGGCGACGGTGGCCCGGGAGATCGGCCCCGCCCTTCGCCAGCGCCGGGACCCCTTCGTCCTGGTGACCATGGCCGCGGGGCTGACCATGAAGCAGGTCTGCGAGATGGTGGGCTCCCCCTGTCCGGTGATCCGCGTGATGCCAAACACCCCCAGCGAGGTAGGGGCGGGGCTGATCCTCTACGACGCCAACGAGCGGGTCACGGAGAGAGATCTGGCGCACTTTACAGAGCTCATGTCCAGCGCCGGGACCCTGGACCGCCTGGAGGAGGCCCTCATCGACGCGGGGAGCGCCGTGGCGGGGTGCGGTCCGGCGTTCGCGGCCCTCTTCCTGGAGGGCCTGGCCGACGGCGGCGTGGCCTGCGGGCTTCCCAGGGAGAAGGCGGTGCTCTATGCCGCGCAGATGCTGGAGGGCACGGCCCGGCTCCTCCGGGAGACCGGACAGCACCCGGGGCAGATGAAGGACGCTGTCTGTCCGCCGGGAGGGTCCACCATCGCAGGGGTCCGCGTCCTGGAGCAGAGGGGGTTCCGAGCCGCGGCCATGGATGCGGTGCTCACGGCGTGGGAGCGCACGCAGGGGCTTGGTAAGACAGGCGCGTAGCGCAAAATAAAGTTTAGGGCCGCCCTTTTCAAAGGGCGGCGGGGTCCAGGCAACAGCCAGCCGAAGGCTGGCCAAGCCCAAGCCGCCGCAGACAGCGCAGGGGGCAAAGCCCCTGGTGGGTTTGGGCGAAGCCCAACATTCATTCATAAAAAGATAAGGAAAGGCATCTTATGGCATACTCGATCTATCATCTTCTCTGGTTTTTCTTTGTGTACTCCATCCTGGGCTGGTGTGCGGGGGTGGCCTACGCCGCCGTGCGGCGGAAGACCTTCGTCAACACCGGCTTTCTGAGTCTGCCGCTGTGCCCCGTATACGGCGTGGCGGCGGTGCTGTTCTCCATCTTCCTGCCGGAACTGCGGGAGAGCCTGTTCTTCCTCTTTGCGGGCGGCGCGGTGATCGCGTTTTTGCTGACCTTCATCACCGGCCATCTGCTGGAGCGCATTTTCCACCGGCGGTGGTGGGATTTCAGCGCCCGGCGGTTCCAGTTCGACGGCTATGTGTCCTTCCCGCTCCTGGCGGTATGGGGCGCTTTGGCGGTGCTCTGTATGCGCGTGGGCAACCCCCTCATTATCCGCCTGCTGGGGCTCCTCCCCATGGCGGTGGGGCGCATCATACTGCTGGCACTGCTCATTCTCCTGGGGCTGGACGCGGCGTTCTCCCTGGGGTTCCTGCTCCGCATCCGGGTCCACACCAAGCGGCTGGCGGAGTTCTCCGAGGAGGTCTCCGAGGACTTCCGGGAGGTCTCCGCCCATCTCGGGAGCGCCATCACCCGCCGGGTTCACCGCCGTGTGGCCCGGGCGTATCCCAGCCTGGAGGCCGGGAAGCTGGTGGAGGCCCAGGCGGAAAAGCCGGAAAAGTCCGGCGTCTTCGCTGAGGGGTGCAGTTTTGACAAACTGGTGTGGCTGTTCGTCATCGCGGCCTTCCTGGGGGACATCATCGAGACCATCTTCTGCCGTGTAGTGGGGGGCACGTGGATGAGCCGGAGCAGTCTCGTCTGGGGGCCCTTCAGCGTGGTGTGGGGTCTGGGCGGCGTAATGCTGACGGTGGTGCTCTACAAGTACAAGGACCGCAGCGACCGGTACATCTTCCTGGCGGGCACGGTGCTGGGCGGGGCCTATGAGTACGCGTGCAGTGTGTTCACGGAGCTGGTGTTCGGCACCGTCTTCTGGGACTACAGCGCCATGCGCTTCAACCTGGGGGGCCGAATCAACCTGCTCTACTGCTTCTTCTGGGGCATCGCGGCGGTGGCGTGGCTGAAGGGGGCGTACCCCCTGCTCTCCGGGCTCATCGAGAAGATCCCCGTCAAGGCCGGTAAGATCGGCACATGGGTCCTGGTGGTGTTCATGGTGAGCAATATGGCTGTCTCCACCCTGGCCCTGGGGCGGTACAGTCAGCGCCAGGCGGAAGCGGAGGGGGCGGAGGCGTCCGCCTTTGCCGCCGTACTGGACGAGCGCTTCCCCGACGAGCGCATAGCGCGGGTCTATCCCAACCTTATCATAGTGGAATAAGAAACAAGGCTCAGGGCACTTGTCCCTAAGCCTTGTCAGCACAAAAAACTGCTCAATGGGCTGAGTAATGCTGTCCCGTGGAGTTGCCGCTGGTGATATGGCGGTCCATCATCCGGCGCACTCCGGCGGCCTCGGTGAGGCCCATCTTGTCGCCACGGATAGCGGAGGCGGTGTTGCCGGTCATGCCTGCGGAACTGCCGTGGAGGAGGTCGAAGAGGCACCATTTCGTGGTGACCTCGGTGTCTTCCCTGCCGACCCGCATGGAGACCACGCTGTCCTCCACCTGCACCGCGCCCCGCTTCACCATCCGGCGGATGGCGGTGCGGGTGACGGAGCCCTTCCACCCCAGACGGACGCGGCAGAGGTCCATCAGCTCCCTGCGGCCCAGGGGGCCCTTCTCCCAGAGGATCCCGCAAAAATTGTTTTCGCTGTCGTAGAGTTTCAGTTTCATGACGAACCTCCTTTGTCCGCAGTCGTGTGGTTGGATTGTTTTCATTTTAACATACTGCGGCAGATTTGTCAAGGTTAAACAAAAAATGGGAGGGAAATTTGAAATAAATGGCAGGGATATCCAATGCCTGTCCGTCCCGCCCTTGACACCGCGCGGGAAAAGTGGTATAAAAAAGACAGAAGAGAAAGGAGTGGTCCTGTGAAACGATACGAAAACATGATGGAGGGCTTTGTCGAGGAGGTACTGGATATCATGGGAGACAGCCTGGGCTGCTGTATGTGCGAGCAGTGCCGCAACGACGTGGCCGCCCACGCCCTCAACCAGCTCCCGCCCCGGTATGTCGTCTCCCACATGGGCGGCGCCATCAGCAAGGCGGACACCATGCGCATCCAGCACCTGACCGACGTGCGCACCGCCGTGCTCCAGGCCGCCCAGGTGGTCAAGGAGCACCCCAGACACTGAAGTCCTGCCGTTCCAGAACAGGGGACCCGAACGCGAACTGCGTCCGGGTCCCCTTTTTTGCCCCGGAGGGCTGTCAAAATTTCCCCGGGCGTCCGTTTCCGACAGGAACCGCCCCGCCCGGGAACGTATAATATCCTCAAACTCAACAAAGGAGACAAGCCATGGAGATGACCTACAAAGCGGAAGACCGGCAGCTGACCATCGCCCTCAGCGGGGAGCTGGACCACCACGGAGCCAAGGGCCTCATGGACGCCATCGACCGGTGCATGGAACAGCACCTGCCGGTGAAGACCTTTCTCGACCTGCGGGAGCTGACCTTCATGGACAGCTCCGGCATCGCCGTGGTATTGCGGGCCAAGCGCCGCATGGAGGCCCTTGCCGGGACCCTGGTGGTGGTGAACATCCCCCGTCAGGCCGCCCGGGTGCTGGAGACGGCGGGGCTCAGCCGGTATATCGACCTGGTTTAGGAGGTGCGCCAACATGAAATGCGAAAACTACATAACCTTTGAGTGCCTCAGCCGGAGCGCCAACGAGGCCTTCGCCCGGGGGGCGGTGGCCTGCTTCGCCGCCCAGCTGGACCCCACCCTGGAGGAGCTGGGGGACATCAAGACCGCTGTCAGCGAGGCGGTCACCAACGCCATCGTCCACGCCTACCCGGACACCCTGGGCCGCATCCAGGTCCGCTGCCGCATCCTGGAGGGGGACGTGCTGGAGATCGTGGTCCGGGACTGGGGCAGGGGCATCGCCGATGTAGAGCAGGCCCGGGCCCCCCTCTACACCACCGGCGGCCCGGAGCGCAGCGGCATGGGCTTCACCATCATGGAGAGCTTCATGGACCGCCTCACCGTCCGCTCCTCCCAGGGCAAGGGCACCCGGGTGGCTATGAGCCGGCGCATCCGCCGCCGCCGGGCGGACCGATGACCGGCGAGGCCCTGGACCTCCTCCTCCAGGCGCGGCAGGGCGACGAGGAGGCCACTTCCCGGGTCCTGGAGCAGAACAGCGGCCTCATCTGGGCCGTGGTCCGCCGCTACTACGGCAAGGGCGTGGAGCCCGAGGACCTCTACCAGCTGGGCTGTCTGGGCTTCCTCAAGGCGGTGCGGGGGTTCGACGCGGACTACGGCACCCAGTTTTCCACCTACGCCGTGCCCAAGATCGCCGGGGAGATCCGCCGCTACCTCCGGGACAACGGCGCGGTCAAGGTGGGCCGCACCCTCCGGGAGCAGGGCATCAGCGTCTTTGCCGCCCGGGAGCGCCTGCGGGGCGTCCTGGGCCGGGAGCCCGCCCTCTCCGAGCTCAGCGAGGAGACGGGCCTCGCCCCCGAGGAGATCGCCGCCGCGGAGCTGGCCACCGCCCCGCCGGAGAGCCTCCAGCAGGAGAACGCCGACGGCCTTACCCTGGAGTCCACCCTCGCAAGCCCCCTGGGCGAGGAGCACCTGCTGGAGCACATCGCCCTGCGCTCCGCTATTGACGCCCTCCCGGAGCAGGAGAAAAAAACCATCCTCCTGCGCTTCTACAAGGGCCTCACCCAGCAGCAGTGCGCCAAAATTTTATCTGTCAGTCAGGTGCAGGTTTCCCGCCTGGAGAAGCGGGCTCTGGAAAAATTGCGGAAGGATATGCTGTAGAGGCCGGGAGGGGCTTGCCTCCCGGCCTCTTTGCTGCAAAATGGTAGCTGTGACTGCCCGATATCTCCCCCAAATTAGTTGATATCGACAAAAATCGCGTTTCTATTTTGTCCACGCCTCCAAAGATACCGGAAACGAAAGAAGCTAACTTGACATACAAGGAAATATAATGATATAATATGAATCGACAGAGGAAGGACCAAGCCGCGCTGCTCCCGGCTTCCGGGGCTGCGGCAGACGGAAATATGAAAATAGGAGGGATCCCATTTGTTCAAGTATGTATGCAAACGGCTGCTCTATGCGATACCGGTCTTCCTGGGTATCACATTCGCGGTTTACGCGCTCATCAATCTGGCGCCGGGCGGTCCGCTGGCCATCCTGGCCTCCTCCGGCGAGATGTCCCTGAGCGACCTGGAGGCGCTGAAGGTCTCCCTGGGCTTGGACAAGCCCCTCATCGTGCGCTACTTCCTCTGGCTGGGCGGCCTGTTCCAGGGGGATCTTGGGACCTCCTACCGTACGAGCCAGGAGGTGGGTATGATGATTGCCCAGCGCATCCGCCCCTCCCTGCTTCTGACGGGCACGGGTATCCTGGGGGCCATCCTCATCGGGATTCCCCTGGGGATCCTCTCCGCGTACAAGCCGAACTCCGCCTGGGACCACCTGGGCTCCTTCGTGTCCTTCATCGGCGCGTCCTTCCCCAGCTTCTTTCTGAGCCTCCTGCTCATCTACGCGCTGGCCGTGAAGCTGGGCGCTTTCCCGACCAGCGGGATGTACGCCTCCGGCGGCGGGGAGAGCCTGGGGGATCTCCTCCACCACCTGGCGCTGCCCGCCTTTGTCTGCGGCATCCAGCCCATTGGCAACTACATCAAGCAGACCCGCTCCAGCGTCATGGAGGTGCTCAACGAGGAGTACATCAAGACCGCCCGGTCCAAGGGCCTGACCAACACGGTGGTGGTCATCAAGCACGCCTTCCGCAACGCCCTTATCCCGGTTGTCACCACGGTCAGCCTCTCCATCCCCTTCCTGGTGGGCGGCGCTGTGGTGGTGGAGCAGATTTTCGCCTGGCCGGGTATCGGCAGCCTCATGATTACATCCATTCAGAGCCGGGATTACCCGGTGATTATGGGTGTCACGATGCTCATCTGCGGCGTGGTGCTGGCGGCGAACCTGGTGCTGGACCTGATCTACGCAGCCCTTGACCCGCGCATCCAATTCCGATAAGGGGGGCAGAGAGATGAAACACATCATGCAGTCCCAGGCGATGAAGAAGTTTATCCGCAACAAGCGTGCGATGACCGGACTGGCCGTCGTGGCATTGCTGACGCTGTCGGTCCTGCTGCTGCCCCTGGTTCTGGACCTGGCCCCCTACACCACGGACCGGGAGGCGGGCTTCAACCAGCCCCCCTCCGCCGCCCACATCTTCGGCACCGACGACGTGGGCCGGGACCTCTTCGCCCGGGTGCTCTATGGCGGGCGCACGTCCCTCTTCGTGGGCATCACGGCCACCATCATCTCCGTGCTCATCGGCATTCCCCTGGGCCTCATCGCCGGGTATTTCCGGGGCATCGCGGAGTCCATCATCATGCGCACGGCGGACGCCTTCATGTCCTTCCCGTCCATGGTGCTGATCCTTGTGCTGGTGGCGGTGTTCGGCCCGTCCATCCTCACGGTGACCGTGGTTATCGGCGTACTGGGCTGGACCTCCATCGCCAAGCTCATCTATGGCAACGTCCTCTCGATCCGGGAGCGGGAGTACATCGAGGCCGCCAGGGCCGTGGGGCAGCGGACCGGGCCCATCCTCTTCTCCGAGGTGCTGCCCAACGCCATCCCGCCGGTGTGGGCCAACCTCTCCTTCCGTGTGGCGGGCGCGGTTCTGACCGAGTCGTCCCTGAGCTTTCTGGGCATGGGCGTGCAGACCCCCCAGGCATCCTGGGGCAACATCATCTTTGCGGCGCAGAACCTTCTGGTGCTCACGGCCAGGCCCTGGGTCTGGCTGCCGCCGGGGATCTGCATCATCCTGGTTGTGATCGGTTTCAATTTTATCGGCGAGGGCGTCCGCGATGCCCTTGACCCGAAAACCAGATAATTGGAACAATACTGAAGGAGGATCTACCATGAAAAGAAACGCGAGACGCATCCTGACCCTTATCCTCGCCATGGCAATGGCCCTGGGAATGCTGGCCGGCTGCGGCGGGGACGACAGCTCCACTCCCTCCAACGGCAATGATGCCCAGGGCGGGACCACCGCCCCCAGCACGCCCGCAGCGCCTGACAGCGGCAGCTCCGGCGGCGGCGATTACTCCGGCGTGGTCATTACCTACGGCATGACCACCGCCTGGGATACCGTCAACCCCTACGGCTCCTCTTCCGGCTCCCTGTACCAGAACGTGACCGTCGACACCCTCTATGACCGTCTGGCCTTCATCGAGGAGGCCGGCACCGGCGTCAGCCCCCGGGGCGCCAAGAGCTGGGAGTCCGCCGACGGCGGCCTGTCCATCCTCTTCCACCTGGACGAGAACGCCAAGTGGCATGACGGGGAACCCGTCACCGCCGCCGACTGGGTCTGGACCGCCCAGCTCATCACCAATCCCGCCTTCCCCTTCGGCCTGCGCAGTGAGTTCAACACCTGGGCCGGCACCGGAGACGACGGCGCGGAGACCGGCGAGAAGTCCGTGGGCCTGGAGGCCGTGGACGAGTACACCCTGAAGATGACCCTCAAGAGCGCCATGCCCGCCGAGGACTGGCTCATCCTCCACAATAAGTACTTCTACGTGCTGCCCCAGCACCTGCTGGGGGACATCCCAGTGGAAGATCTGATGGCCGCAGACTTCTGGAAGAACCCCGTCGGCTCCGGCCCCTGCACCTTTATCTCCGAGATCTCCGGCAGCGAGCTCCAGCTGGGCGCTTTTGCGGACTACCACATGGGCGCGCCCAAGTTTGGCAAGCTGGTCATCAAGGTCATCGCCAATACCAACACCGTCACCTCCGTGGCCGCCGGTGAGATGGACGCCTTCTTCGGCAGTCCCACCGTGGACGACGCCTTGGCCGCCGAGAGCCTCAGCGGTGTGGACGTGACCAAGTCCAGCGCCCCCACGGGCCTTGTCTCCCTCATCATCAACAACCAGAACGTCTCCGACAAGCGGATCCGTCAGGCCATCGCCTTCGCGGTGGACAAGGAGCTCCTGATCGAGCAGTCCCTCCAGGGCATGGGCGTGGCCTCCTCCACCTGCATCATCCCCGGCTCTGAGTACGATGCGGGCATCCAGTGGCAGCGGGACGTGGACAAGGCCAAGGAGCTCCTCGCCGAGGCCGGCTGGGACCCCAACGCCACCCTGACCATGGCCATCGGCTCCTCCCGGGAGAGCATGGCCGCCGTCATCCAGCAGAACCTGGCCGAGGCCGGCATCAAGGTGGACATCCAGACCGTTGAGGTGGCCACCATGTTCTCCGGCCTCCAGGACGGCACCTACGACCTGGGCATCAGCGGTTCCACCGCCATGGGCTACCCCCTGTGGATGAGCGGCTACTATGACTACCGCAACGCCACTTACTGCCAGATCAGCGACCACGCCTATGCCGACCTCCAGGAGGCCATCGCCGCCGAGATGGACGAGGCCAAGCGCAAGGACCTGGTCAAGGAGTACCAGGATCTGCTCTGGGACCAGATGCCCCTGGTGCCGGTCTACCACGGCTACAGCTTCAGCGTCAAGGCCTCCCGCCTCCAGGGCTACAACGGCTTTGAGAGCGCCCAGAACAACCAGCGGGTCTGGGAGTGGAGCGTAACACAGTAACAAAACGATTTGGGAGGGGATACGAGTGGATAAGCATTTGCTGGAAATCAAAAATTTAAAGGTTTCTTTCCACATCGGAAAAAAGAAACTGGCAGCAGTGGAAAATGTGGGGTTTTCGCTGGATCGGGGCAAGATTATCGGCATTGTGGGAGAATCCGGATGCGGAAAAAGCGTGACAGCCACATCGATCCTGCGGCTGGTATCCCCTTCCGTCTGCGAAATTGACGCCGGCAGCGAGATCCTTTTCAACGGCGAGGACCTCTCGAAGGCGCCGGAGGCAAGGATGCGGGAGATCCGGGGCAGCGAGATCTCCATGATCTTCCAGGAGCCCATGAGCTCCCTGAACCCGGTCTACCGGATCTCCGACCAGATGATGGAGATGCTCCGTACCCACGACAGGACCATCTCCCGGCAGGACGCATTGGCCCGGTGTGTGGAGATGCTCCGGCGGGTGGGCATCCCCTCCCCTGAGCAGCGGGTGAAGGAGTACCCCCACCAGCTCTCCGGAGGGATGCGCCAGCGGGTGATGATCGCCATGGCCCTGCTGTGCGACCCGAAGCTGCTCATCGCCGACGAGCCCACCACCGCCCTGGATGTGACCATCCAGGCCCAGATCCTGCGCATCATCCGCCGCCTGACCCAGGAGATGGATACCGCAGTGATCCTCATCACCCACGATATGGGGGTCATCGCGGAGACGGCCGACTACGTGATGGTCATGTACGCCGGCAAGTCCGTGGAGTACGGCACGGCGGAGGATATTTTCGACCGCCCCATGCACCCCTACACCGTGGGCCTGCTCAGCTCCATCCCAAAGCTGGGCAGCGGGCAGGAGGAGCGCCTGTACACCATTGAGGGAACGGTCCCCGGCCTGGACGAGATGCCGGAGGGCTGCCGCTTTTGCACCCGCTGCCCCTATGTGGAGGAGCGCTGCCGGCAGGCGGACCCAGGGATGCGGCGCTCCGGCGGCCACCTGGCGCGCTGCTGGCGCTGCGGGAAGGAGGAACAAGCATGACAGCTCCGCTGTTGGAAATCAGGAACGTCAAAAAATACTATCCCGTCAAGAAGGTCCGGGGCGGGGAGGACATCGCGGTAAAGGCTGTCGACCAGGTGAACCTTACCGTGGAGCAGGGGGAGATCATCGGCCTTGTGGGCGAGTCCGGCTGCGGCAAATCCACCCTGGGCAAGACCATCCTCAAGCTCCACAGCGTCACCGGCGGCCAGATCCTGTTCCACGGGGAGGACATCACCCGCTATTCGGAAAAGCAGATGCGTCCCCTGCGGGAGAAGATCCAGATCATCTTCCAGGACCCCTATGCGGCGCTCAATCCCAAAAAGAAGGTCCTCCAGTCGGTAATGGCCCCGCTGGACGTGACGGGGCGCTACTCCCGGGAGGAGAAGCTCAAAAAGGCCGCCGCCATCATGGAGGAGGTGGGCCTGAGCGAGAAGACCCTGGAGAAGTTCCCCCATGAGATGTCCGGCGGCCAGCGGCAGCGGGTGGTCATCGCCCGGGCCCTCATCAACGACCCGGAGCTGGTCATCTGCGACGAGCCGGTGTCGGCCCTGGACGTGTCGGTGCGCTCCCAGGTGCTCAACCTCCTCAAGGACCTCCAGCGGGAGCGGAACCTCACCTATCTCTTCATCTCCCATGATCTGAGCGTGGTGGAGTACCTGTGCGACAAGGTGGCGGTGATGTACCTGGGAAGGATCGTGGAGTACGCGGATAAGAGGCAGCTCTACGGCAGTCCCCTGCACCCCTACACCCGGGCTCTGCTCTCGGCCATCCCGGTACCGGATATCCACGCGAAGAAGGAGGAGATCATCCTGGAGGGCGAGCTCCCCAGTCCCCTGGACCCGCCCAAGGGGTGCCTCTTCAGCACCAGGTGCCCCCGCGCGGCGGACCGCTGCCGCGCCGAAGCCCCCAGGCTCACGGAGCTCCAGGACCCGGACGGCGCTGTGCGCAGTGTGGCGTGTTTTCTGCACCAGGAAAGAAATTGAGGCGAATAAGGATGAAAAAATTGATTTTAGTCACCCCGGGCATCCGCTTCAACCCTATGGGCGTCCCGGTTCTCTCGGTCAACGGCACGTATATGAACGCCATCGCCGCAGCAGGCGGCATCCCGGTGATGCTGGGGAGCACCCCGCTGGCGGAGGAGTACGCGGAGATGGCCGCGGGCCTGGTCATCACCGGCGGGGAGAGCGTCCACCCCACCCGGTATGGGGAGACCTTCATGCACCTGGCGGACAACGACCCCGCCATCGCCCACAACCTGAAGGCCGGATGCAACAGCGTCCGGGATGAGATGGAGTTTGCCGCCTTTGAGGCGTTCTTCCAGAGGAAAAAGCCCATCCTGGGCATCTGCCGGGGCCACCAGCTGGTCAATGCTGCCACTGGGGGCACCAATATGCTCAACTTCCCCCGTAAGCACGCGGTGGAGCACTCTGAAGGCATCGCCCACGACGTTCTGGCGGAGCCGGGGAGCTTCCTGGCGCGGATCTACGGGGAGCGCTTTCTGGTCAACAGCTTCCACCGGGACTGCGCCTGGTCGGTGGGGCCCGGGATGCGGGAGGCGGCCAAGAGTCCGGACGGCCTCATTGAGGCCATTGAGCACCGGGACTTGCCGGTGTTCGGCGTCCAGTTCCACCCGGAGCGGATGCGGGGGGATAACCGTGTGCCCGCCCTGGGGCCGGACGGCACAAAGCTGTTTGAATTTTTCGTCAATATCTGTTGAAAGGTGTGTACTATGACAATGACAGTGAAAGAGATCGTGGGGGAGATCAAAGAGAAGCTGGAGCGCGCCGGGGGGCTCAAACATGTGTACTTTGTGGCCTGCGGGGGCTCCAAGGCGGCCATCTTCCCGGGACTCTACCTCCTGCAGAGCGAGGCGAGGACCTTTGGGGCCACCACCTACACCAGCAACGAGTTCGTCCACGCCGCGCCCAAGGAGCTCGACAGCCGCTGCCTGGCCGTCATCTGCTCCCTGAAGGCCACCCCCGAGACGGTGGAGGCGGTGCGGACCGCCAACGCCGCCGGGGCAGTGACCATCGCCATGACCGGCAGTATGGAGACCGGCATGGCCAAGGTGGGACAGTATGTAGTCACCTACTCCAACGGGGACGAACAGGTCTACAGCGACTCCAACCAGTCCAACGCCCTGCGCATCGGCTTTGAGCTGCTCCACCAGATCGAGGGCTGGGACAAGTATGAGAAGGCCATGGCCGCCTATGCCCAGATCGACGCCATCGTGGCGGAGGGGAAGGAGCGCTGCTTAGCAGAGGCCCGCTCCTGGGCGGAGAAATATCAGGACGAGCCCATCTTCTATGTCTTAGCCTCCGGTCCCAACTACGGCGTTGCCTACTCCATGTGCTGCTGCCACTTCATGGAGATGCAGTGGAAGCATGCGGTGTGCCTGCACACAGGGGAGTACTTCCACGGCTCTTTCGAGACCACCGACAGGGCGCTCCCCATGGTTCTCCTTATGAGCGAGGGCCGCACCCGCCCCCTGGACGAGCGGTGCCTGCGCTTTTTGGAGCAGTACGCGGAAAACTACATCACCATCGACTTCCAGGAGCTCAACGCCGGGCGCATCGACCCGGAGGTGGCGGAGTTCTTCAACCCCGTGGTCCTCATCCCCATCGAGCGCTTCTACGTTGCCCAGATGGCGGAGCTGAGGGGCCACTCCATGGACGAACGGCGCTATATGTGGAAGGTTCCGTATTAAATTTCCCCAAAGAAGCGGCCCCGCAGCCTGTCGCATCCTCCAAAAAATCCCGGCTTTTTCCGCAAATTTTCCCCCCTCCCTTGTGATTTCCGTTTCCATGTGTTAAAATCAACAAAAGGAAAGCCGGACCGGCATGACTGGAGGGAATGGAAGATGTTGACTCAGGGCACGGCAACGCCGCTCTACGTCCAGCTGATGAACGAGGTGGAAAAGAGCATCCTCAGCGGCGCCTACCAGCCGGGAGACAAGCTCATGACGGAGGCGGAGATGGCGAAGACCTACGGCGTCAGCCTCATCACAGTGCGAAAGGCCATAGGCTCCCTCACGGAGAAGGGGCTGGTGGTCCGCAGGCAGGGGAAGGGGACCTTTGTGGCCAAGCCCAAGTTCTCCCGGAATATGAAAAAGCTCCAGAGCTTCAGCGAGATGTGCGAACAGATGGGCGTGCGCCCCGGGGCAAAGATGCTGGAGAACCGGCTGGTCAGCGCCGACGAGAAGACCGCCCAGCGCCTGGGGGTGGATCCGGGCAGCAGCGTGGTGTACATCTCCAGGCTTCGCTGCGCGGACCGGGAGCCGGTGCAGATCGAACGGAGCTGGTTCCCCCTGCGCTACGCTTTTTTGCTGGACGCCTGCTTTGACGACAACTCGCTGTTCGACTTCCTGCGGGAAAAGGATGGCAGCCAGGTGGCCAGCTCTGAGAAGATTATCGAGCTCTGCCGGGCTACTGCGGAGGAGGCCCGCCTGCTGGAGGTCAAGCAGGGGGACTACCTTCTCTTTGTCCGCAGCACGGCCTATGAGCGCAGCGGCGAACCCATGTATGCGGGCATCCAGATCATCAACGGCGACCGCTTTTCCCTCTATGTCTATGAATCCAGCGGGGAGGACCTCCTCTGACGGACGGGGACGCGGCGCATCAAAACCAACAAGCCCTCTCTCTGAGGAGAGGGCGGGAGGCATCCATGAAGGTTATCGGCATTGGTGACAATGTATGCGACAAGTACGTCCACCTGAAGACCATGTTCCCCGGGGGACAGGCGCTCAACTTCGCGGTCTACGCCAAAATGCTGGGGGCGGACGCCTCCTACATGGGCGTATTCGGCCGGGACGAGGTGGCGGACCACGTCCTCACCACCTTGGACCTGCTCCAGGTGGAGCACGGCCGCTGCCGGCAGTACGAAGGGGAGAACGGCTTTGCCAGCGTCACGCTGGTGGAGGGGGACCGGGTCTTCCTGGGCAGCAACCGGGGCGGCGCGGCCCGGGAGCACCCCTTGGAGCTGACGGAGGAGGACCTGGCCTATATTCGAGGCTTCTCCCACGTCCACACCAGCAACAACAGCTACTTCAACAGCCAGCTGGCTAAGGTGAAGTCCACCGGTGTGTCTCTCTCCTACGACTTCTCCGGCAGATGGCGGGACGAGGCTTTCGTGGCCCAGGCGGCCCCTTATGCGGACTACGCCTTTCTCTCCTGCGGTTCCGCGCCGCTGGAGGAGGCGCAGGAGGTCTGCCGGAGGCTTTGCGCCGCAGGATGCGGCCGGGTCATCGCCACCAGGGGGAGCGCCGGAGCGCTGTATTACGACGGCGCGGACTTTTTCCAGCAGCCGCCGGACCCGGTGGAGCCTGTGGATACCCTGGGCGCCGGAGACTCCTTCGCCACGGCCTTCCTCCTCTCCTTTTTGGAGAGCTTGGAGCGCGCCGGGGAGCGGATGGCCGCAGACCGGCCCCTCTATGAGGAGGAGGTCCGGGCGGCCCTGCGCCGGGGCGCGGCCTTCGCGGCCAAAACCTGCCTGGTCCAGGGGGCCTTCGGCCATGGAAAGGCGTTTTTGCCGGAATAGCAGATCCGATCCATGGAGAGCCGCCGCAGTCAAAAAGACTGCGGCGGCTCCGGTGTTTTCCGGGCAGATCATTATGTCCGCTCTCCGCTTTCCTCCGGTCCCTCCGGCCTCCTGCTCCCCGTGAGCGCATACGCCACCCACTCCGCCACATTGACCGCGTGGTCCCCGATCCGCTCCAGATACTTCGCCACCATCAGCAGGTCCAGCGCCTCCCCGGCGGCAGAGGCGTCCGCAAGGATCAGCTCCGTCAGCTCCCCCTTCACCTGCAAAAACAGCCCGTCCACTACATCGTCATACTCCGCGACCCGCTTGGCCAGCGACAGGTCGCTCTTCACAAACGCCTCCACACTCCCGCCGACCATCTTCATCGCCGCCTGGGTCATCTCCGTGATATGGAGCCTTCCCGGCAGGGGCGCGCCCCCCATCTGACACGCGATCTCCGCAATATCCGCCGCCTGATCCCCAATCCGCTCCATGTCGGAGATCATCTTCATCGCCGAGGAGATCGCCCGCAGGTCCCTCGCCACCGGCTGCTGCTGGAGCAGAAGCTTCATACACAAACTCCCGATGTCCCGCTCCCTCCGGTCGATCTCCCGCTCCAGCTCCACCGCCTGCGCCGCCATCTCCCGGTCACCGCTCAGAAGCGCCGCCACAGCCGCGGAAATGGCCTCCCGGCACAGCTCCCCCATGCCCGTCAGCGCGCCGTGGAGCGCCTCCAGCTGCCGCTCAAACCTGCTTCGCATCATCCGAACCTCCCGGTGATATAATCCTCCGTGCGCTTGTCCCGGGGCATGGAGAACAGCGTCTCCGTATCCCCAATCTCCACCAGCTCCCCCAGAAGGAAAAAGGCCGTCTTGTCCGACACCCGCAGCGCCTGCTGCATATTGTGGGTGACCATGACGATGGTGTAGTGCTCCCGCAGCTCCAAAATCAGGTCCTCGATGCGGGCCGTGGAGATGGGGTCCAGTGCGCTGGTGGCCTCGTCCATCAGCAGCACCTCCGGCTTCACCGCCAGGGCCCGGGCGATGCACACCCTCTGCTGCTGCCCGCCCGAGAGCCCCAGGGCGTCCTTTTTCAGACAGTCCTTCACCTCATCCCAGATGGCCGCCGCCCGCAGGGACCGCTCCACGATATCGTCCAGAGCCGCCCTGTTCCACCGCCCATGGGTCCTGGGGCCGTAAGCCACATTGTCATAGATGGACATGGGGAACGGGTTCGGCTTCTGGAACACCATGCCCACCCGGCGGCGAAGCTCCGTCACGTCCACATTGGGGGAGAAGACCTCCTCCCCGTGGAACGTCAATGATCCCTCCACCCGGGTGCCCTCAACAAGATCGCTCATGCGGTTGAGGGTGCGCAGGAACGTGCTCTTCCCGCACCCGGAGGGGCCGATGAGCGCCGTCACCCGCCCCGCCGGGATGGCCGCCGTCACATGGCGGAGTGCCTGGGCCCGGCCGTAGAAAAAATCCAGGTTCCGGGCCTTGATGATGTCCTTTTCTTTCATGGAAGTCCCTTTCCCGCCTCCGTGGAACTAGCGCCTGCGCCCCACCGCCCCCGCCGTCAGATTCAGCAGGACCGTGAGGAACAGCAATACCGTAGCTACCGCGAAAGCTGTGGTGAAATCCGAGCGCTCCTTGGCGTACACATACAGCGCCACCGTGAGGGTGGAGCCGGAGGCCTTCACGAGCCCCGAGAGGGAGGAGAAGTCCTGCATGGCCGTGGAGAGGCCCGCCGTGTAGAGGAGCACCGCGCTCTCCCCCACCACTCTCCCCGCTGCCAGGATGCACCCCGCAGCGATGCCCCGCACGCTGGAGGGCAGTACCACCGTCCGCACCGTGCGCCACTTTCCCGCCCCCAGGCCCAGCGCTCCCTCCCGGTAGGACCGGGGCACGGTTTTCAGGCTCTCCTGAGTGGCCCGGATGACCGTGGGCAGGGTCATGATGGCCAGCGTCAGCGACCCCGCCAGCAGACTCTTTTGCAGCCCCAGCACCGTACAGAAGAGGATGGAGCCCACCATCGCGTAGAGGATGGAGGGCAGGCCCGAGAGGGTCTCCGCCGCGAACTCCACCGCCGCCGCCAGACGCCGCCTGGGCGCGTACTCCGTCAGATACACCGCCGCGCCCACGCCCAGAGGCAGTGCTGCCGCCAGGGATACGGCGATGACATAAACTGTGTTGAGGATGCAGGGCGCGATACCCACTTGCCCGTGCAAGACGCTCTCCTCCTGGGTGAGGAGCGCCCAGCTGAGCCCCGGCAGGCCCCGCCAGAGCACGTACCCCGCCACAAAGGCCAAAAGGCCCACCGTCACCAGGGCGCCCAGCCGGGGCAGTGCCGCCGCCAGGAGGTTCCACGCCCTGCGCCGCCGTCCTTTTGCCATGCTCACGCCCCCTTCCGCCCCTTCAGGGTCCGGTTCAACAGCAGGTTCACCAGCAGGATAAAGACAAACAGCACCAGCCCGATGGAGAAGAGCGCCTGCCGCTGGAGGGACCCCGGGGAGGCGTAGTTCATCTCAATGGCGATGCCCGTGGTGAGGAACCGGACGCTCCGCAGGAGCCCCGGCATGTTGGGCACGTTGCCCGCCACCATCAGGATGGCCATGGCTTCCCCCAGAGCGCGGCCCACGCCCAGCACCACCGCCGCCGCGATGCCGCTTCGCGCCGCCGGGGCGGAGACCCGAAGCCAGGTCTCCGCCTCCGTGGCCCCCAGGGCGAGGCTCCCCTCCTCGTACTCCCGGGGGACCGCCTCCAGGGCCGTGGTGGTCAGGTCGATGACCGAGGGCAGAATCATCACCGCCAGTACGATGACCGCCGCCAGCAGACTGTCCCCCGCCGGGAGGTCCAGCGCCGCACGCAGGGCGGGCACCAGGGCGCACATGCCCACCAGTCCGTAGACCACGGAGGGGATGCCCGCCAGGAGGCTCACCGCCGGACGCAGGACCCTTGCCAGAGGCCGGGGCGCGGCCTTGGCAAGATAGACTGCGGTGAAAAATCCCACCGGCACCCCCAGCACCACCGCCCCCGCCGCGCCCCAGAGGCTGGTCAGCAGCATGGGCAGGATGCCGAAGCGGGGAGCTTCGGCGTTGGTGGAATCCCACACCGTGCCCAGCAGGAACTCCCCCAGGCCCGCCTTTCGGATGGCGGGCAGTCCGGCCAAGATGAGGTAGAGGGCGATCAACAGCAAAAACACCACTGCCGCCAGGGCGCAGGCTGCCAGCAGCACGCCCATGAACAGCTCTCCGGGCCGTTCCCGGCTTTTTCTCACAGTCTCACTCCTCCTCACACATCACGGGGCGATGGCCCCGGCTAAGGACAGGTACCCCGCCGCCTCCCCGCTCCGGGCGAAGTCCAGGAACGCCGACGCGGCCTCCCCCAGCCGTGCGTCCCGGCGGGTGACCATGAGGAAGGGACGGCGGAGGGGGTAGTCCCCGCTGCGGACGGTGTCCTCTGTACAGGGGACGCCGCCGATCTTCACGGTCCGCACGCCCTCCCCGGCGGAGGCCAGGGAGGCGTAGCCGATGGCGTTGGGGTTGGAGGCC
>CAJUOA010000014.1 GCA_910587785.1 uncultured Oscillospiraceae bacterium
GTTTTTTGGTGACTTTTTGTCCGCACAAAAAGTCACCCGGGGTCCGGGGCCGGGGAGGCCCCGAATAAGTTAGGAGGAACACCGATGTACGATGAACTGACAGAAATCGACATCAAGAAGATGAAAGAAGAAATCGCCTATCGGATCCAGGTACTGCGCCCGCAACTGATTGCGGACGTCCAAACTGCCCGCGCTTTCGGCGACCTGAGCGAAAATTTCGAGTACAAGTGCGCCAAGCAGGAAAAAAACCGCAACGAGAGCCGGATCAGATACCTGGAACGCATGGTCCGCACCGCCAAGGTGATTACCGACACCTCCTCGGAGGACACTATCGGACTTTACGATAAAATCGTTGTTTTCAACGAGAAACTGCAAAAGGAAATGTCCCTGCAAATCGTGACCACCCTCCGGCAGGACGCTCTGCGGGGAGCTATCAGTAAGGAATCCCCCGTGGGCAAGGCCCTCCTGGGCCGCCGCGCAGGCGAGCGCGTCCACGTCAAAGCCAGCGAAACCTTGGAGTACGATATGGTCATCCGATCCATCGAAAAGGGGGAGGACGACGGCTCCCTCGCCATCAGCTCGTATTGAGGAGGAACCATTATGAGAAGAACAGACCGTCAGCGGGACGCCGCTTTCGCCTGGGAGGTCTTCGACCGTGCGCCTTACGCCGTCTTGAGCGTCCGGGACGGCGAGGGCGGTTACGGTATCCCCGTCAGCCCCGCCCGGGTGGGGGAGACCATCTACTTCCACAGCGCCCCGGCTGGGAAAAAACTGGACTGCCTGCGCAAGTGGCCGGAGGCCACCCTCACCGCGGCAGAAGTCCTTGGACCGGAACGGTTCAGCGTCCGCTATCGCTCCGCCGTGGCCTGTGGCCGGGTGATCCCCGTGGAGGACCCGGCGGAAAAGCTGGAGGCCCTCCGGGCCATCACCCGGCAGCACTGCCCCCAGGACCTCCCGGACTTCGACGCCTATGCGCCCCCCATCCTCAAGAGCACCTTCGTCTGGAGGATGGAGGTCTCTGAGATCACAGGAAAGGAGCGGACGCCGGGTTGAAACAGGCAGTCAGAATTTTGCTGACAGTCCTGCTGGTGCTGGTCTTGGCCGTGGGAGGCTACGCGGCCTACGTCTTCCTCTCCTGGTACCGCCTGGACGACAACCTCCCCCTGGAGGTGCAGACCCTCCACGACTACGGCATAGACCGCCCCCTGGAGACCGGGAGGCGCTACCGTGCGGCCTCCTACAACATCGGCTTCGGGGCCTACAGCGGCGACTACAGCTTCTTCATGGACGGCGGCACGGAGAGCCGCGCCCGCTCCCCGGAGGCGGTGGTGGAGAACGTCTCCGGCGCGGTCCAGGCCCTGCAGGAGCTGGACCCGGACTTCCTCCTCCTCCAGGAGGTGGACGTGGACGGCACCCGCAGCCACCATCAGGACGAGTGGGCCCTGGTGTGCAGTCAGACCGCTTACCTCCACGGCACCTTCGCCCAGAATTACGACAGCCCCTACCTCTTTTGGCCCCTCCTGTCGCCCCACGGGGCCAACCGGGCCGGACAGGCCACCTTCTCTAAGCTCCCCATCACATCAGCCCTCCGGCGGCAATTGCCCATTGAGGAGAGCTTCATGAAGCTGGTGGACCTGGACCGGTGCTACAGCGTCCAGCGCCTCAGCGTAGGGGAGCGGGAGCTGGTGCTCTACAACCTCCATCTCTCCGCCTATACCTCCGACGGCACCATCGCGGAGAAGCAGTTGAAGATGCTCTTCGCGGACATGCTTGCGGAGTACGAAAAGGGCAATTACGCCATCGCCGGGGGCGACTTCAATAAGGACATCCTCGGACATTCCGAGGAGACCTTCGGCGTCTCCGGCCCGGACTACACCTGGGCCCAGCCCATCCCCCCGGAGCTGGTCCCGGAGGGACTGTCCATCGTCGCCCCCTTTGACGAGGACGATCCGGTGCCTTCCTGCCGCAACGCCGACCGCCCTTACGGCCCCGGCAGCTACGTGGTCACCGTGGACGGCTTCATCGTCTCCGCCAATGTCACTGTGGAGCGCGCTTCGGTCTACGATACCGCCTTCCGCTGGAGCGACCACAACCCCGTTTACCTGGATTTTATCCTGGAATGAGAAAATCCCCCTCGCCCAGCCGGGTGAGGGGGATTGATCATGCCATTTTCTCCTTGATATGGCTCAGCCGCTCCAGGGCCTCGCTGAGGGTCTCATCCCTCTTGGCGAAGTGGAGCCGGACGATATCCTGGACATCCTCCTTAAAGAAGGACGTGCCGGGGACGCAGGCCACGCCCACCTTCCGGGCCATCTCCTCGCAGAATTCCACATCCGTCTGCCCCTTTTTCAGGTAGGGCCCAATGTTGGCCAGGACGAAGTACGCGCCCTGGGGGTCGGTGAATGGAATGCCAATGCGTTTGAGCCCGTCGGTGAAGAGCTTTTTCATATGGGCGTAGTGGGCCCTGAATTCATCATAGTAGCTGTCAGGCATGTCCAGCCCCACCACAGCGGCCTCCATGAGGGGGGAGGGAGCGCCCACGGTGTTGAAGTCGTGGTACTGCTTGATACGCTCCATGATGGGCTCCGGGGCGATGGCGTAGCCCAGCCGCCACCCGGTGATGGAGTAGGTCTTGGAGAGGCTGGAACAGCTCACCGTCCGCTCCCACATGCCGGGCAGGGAGTTCATATAGGTGTGCTTGTGGCCCTCGTAGATGATGTGCTCATAGACCTCATCCATGATGGCGTAGACATCGTATTTGACGCACAGGTCCGCAATGATCTTCAGCTCGTCACAGGTGAACACCTTGCCGCTGGGGTTGGAGGGATTGCAGACCAAAATGGCCTTGGCTCCCTGCTTGAAGGCATCCTCCAGTACGTTGGCGTCAAAGCCGAAGTCCGGCGGGACCAGGGGGACGAACACCGGCTCGCAGCCGGCCATGATGGCCTGGGCCCGGTAGTTCTCAAAGTAGGGGGAGAAGAGGATGACCTTGTCCCCGGGGTTGGTAAGGGCAAAGAGGGTATCCACCATGGCCTCCGTGGAGCCGATGGTGACTACGATCTCCTTTTCCGGGTCCAGGGTGCGGCCCATGAAGCGTCCGCACTTGCGGGCCAGGGCCTGCCGGAAGTTGGGCGCGCCCATGGTGATGGGGTACTGGTGGGGACCCAGGAGGCTGACCTCGGCCAGACGGTCCAGCATCTCCCGGGGCGGGTCGAAGTCCGGGAACCCCTGGGCCAGATTGATGGCCCCGCAGTCCAGGGAGATACGGGTCATCCGGCGGATCACCGAATCGGTGAACAACTTATTTTTCCTGCTCAATTCCTGCATGGAGCATCAGTCCTTTTTCTTCTTTTTCCGCTGGGGAAATCAAGTTTACTTTATCACTTTCTATTGTTAAAGTCAATGGGGAAGTGGTACAAAGAACGGCGTGTCTGCCGGAGAAATCTTTGTTTCCGCGTTTTCCAGAGGGGGACAGAATCGGAAAAGAGGCCCCGCCAGCGGCGGAGCCTCCTGCTTTTTAATATGCCTGGATCCAGCCGGGCAGGTAGGTCCTGGGGTCAATGCGGGACCCGCCCTCCTTGATCTCGTAGTGGAGATGGGGCCCGCTGGAGATGCCCGTGGAGCCGGTGACGCCGATGACCTGCCCCTGGGAGACCACGTCGCCCTCCTTCACCGAGCGGCTGGACATGTGGGCGTAGAGGGTAGTATTGCCGGGGCCATGGCTGATGACCACGTAGTTGCCGTAGGAGCTGGACTTCTCGGAGGTGATGACCACCCCGGCCTTGGTGGCCAGCACGCTGGTGGAGTAGCCTACGCCGCCGATATCGACGCCCTTGTGGTTGGTGGAAGCGCCCCGGATGCCGGTGCTCCGGGAGCCGTAGGGGGAGGTGATCTTTTTGCTTGCATTCTCCGGCCAGATGTACCCGCCCGCGGTAGCGGTCCAGTTCATCTGGGCGGCCCGCATCTGCTCCTCCAGCTCCTTCTCCTTCTTCTTGATGGCCTCCTGGATACGCTTCTCCTCGGCCTCCTTCTCCGCCAGGAGGGCGGCGGCGATCTCCTCGTTTGCCTGGAGCTCCTTGACCAGATCGTCAGCAGCCTTGCGCTGCCCGTCCAGCTCCACCTTCTTGGCCTCCTGCTCGGCCTTGGCCTGCTCGGCTTCCGTCTTGAGCTGTTCCTGGTAGGCATGCTTCTCCTCAATCTCCACATGGATGCGCCGGAGCTCGTCCAGCACGCTCTGGTCGTAGTTCATGACCGCCTGGATATCGGAGAGGCGGCTGAGGAGGTCGGAGAAGCTGGAGGCCTTGAAGAGCACGGCCCAGTAGGAGGTGGTGCCCGACTTCTCCATGGCCCGGGCCCGGTTGCAGAAGAGCTCGTACTGGTCCGCCTCCTGCTGTTGGTTGACCTCCAGCTCGTAGGCGGTCTGCTCCAGCAGGGCCTCGTAGCCGGAGATCTGGGAGGCGATGTTCTCGATCTCCCGGACGGTGACGGCGATCTGGTCGTCCAGGAGGTTCCGCTTTTTGATGGCGTCGTTCTTGTCGTTTTTCAGCTTGGAGAGCTGGGACTCGATATCCTGCCGCTCACTTTTGAGCCCCTTGGCGTCATCTTTCAGGTTGTCGATCTCCTTCTGGGTCACCGCATGGGCGGTGGGGACCAGCCCCGCGTCCTGAGCAGGGGGGAGGAGGGCCAGCAGTAACAGTGCCGCCAGCAGTCCGGCGAGTTTGCGCCGCGTTTTCATAGTGTATGTCATCCTTTCGTTTAGACCTGTAAAAACTTACTGATGGCGGAGAGGCTCCCTCCCACACCGATGAGCATCCCGGCGATGGCGAAGATCACCGCCACATAGCTCCACATATCCACAAAGGGCACGGTAGTGATGAGGTTGATAGTGTCGTTGGAGGCGATGGAGCGGGCCACGGCCTCGTAGAGCCCCCACTGGAGGAAGAACCCGATGACCGCCGAGAACAGCCCCAGCAGGAACCCCTCGTACACGAAGGGCCAGCGGATGAAGCCGTTGGTAGCGCCCACCATCTTCATGATGGCGATCTCGTCCCGGCGGTCGAAGGTGGTCAGCTTGATGGTGTTGGCCATGATGAACACCGACACCAGCGCCAGCACCGCGATGAGCACCACGCACACCACCCCCGCCACGTTGCGGATGGTGATGAACCCCGCCGCCTCGTCCTCGTAGGCTTGGACACTCTCAATGCCCGGCAGGGCCTCCAGAGCCTCTTTCGTCTCGCGCATATAGCCGATGTCCGCCAGGTCGATAGCAAAGCGGTGGTTGAAGTTGTTGTCCGGCAGGCCCTGGAAGAGCTCGTCATCCTCATACCTGCTCCGGAAAGCAGCGGCGGCCTCCACGTCAGAGATGAACGTCGCTCCCGCCACGTTGTCCACCGCCAGAATCTCCTTCTCCATGGCCCGGGCCTCTTCCTCGCTGGCGCCCAGGTCCACGAAAGCCAGAATTTGGCTCTCGCTCTCCAGGTCCGCCAGCATGGCGTTGGCGTTGACCGCCACCAAAGTGAAGGTGCCCATGATGATGAGGCAGGCCACGGTGATGCCCACGGTGGCAAAGGACATGAATCCGTGGCTGAACATATTGACCGCGCCCTCTTTGGCGAAATAAAAGATATTGTGTCTGCTCACTGTGTTCTCCTTCCATACCAGCCCTTGCCGTCGCTGACCACCCTGCCCCGTTCCAGCATGACCACCCGCTTGTCGAAGCGGTTGACCAGGTCCTTCTCGTGGGTGACGACCAGCACCGTGGTCCCCAGGGCGTTGATGCGCTCCAGCAGGCGCATGATCTCCAGGGAGCGGGCGGGGTCCAGGTTGCCGGTGGGCTCGTCGGCGATGATGGTGCTGGGGTTGTTGAGCAGGGCGCGGGCGATGGCCACCCGCTGCTGCTCGCCGCCGGAGAGCTCCGAGGGGAGCCTCCGGCTCTTGTTTTCCAGCCCGACCAGGTTCAGGCAGTAGGGGATGCGCTTGCGGATCTCCTTGGGTCCCGCGCCCACGGCCCGCATGGCGAAGACCATGTTGTCGTAGACGCTCTTGGTGTCGATCAGGCGGAAGTCCTGGAAGATGACACCCACCGTCCGCCGCATATAGGGGATCTGCCACTCCCTGATGTTCCGCAGGGAGAAGCCGTTGACCATCACCTTGCCCTCGGAGGGCTCGATCTCCCCGATGAGGAGCTTGATGACGGTGCTCTTCCCGCTCCCGGAGGGCCCGACCATGAAGACGAACTCCCCGTCCTGTATTTCCATCGTCAGCCCGTTGAGGGCGTGGGTGCCGTTGGGATATTCCTTTACAACATCTGTCAGTCGAATCATTTTTATGCGTTACCTTCCTCGCGGGCGCTGTGCCCAGTCGTGACCAAAACCGGTCTATCTGCTTTCATTGACAGGACATACCTTTTTATGATACACAATGACCGGCTTCCCGTCAAGGGAGTTGGGGGGATTTTCTCAAAATTTCTTGGCCCCATGACTGAGAGAAAAAGAGATAAATTTATCACTTTCCTCTTGACAGGACGAAAGGACAGTGATATATTTATCTCATGTCGAGAGACAAATACATCTCAAATCTTTTCATGAAGGGACCTGCTATGACTATGAAAATGAGAAAAACACCCCGCTTTCCGAAATGGCTGTTTCTGGTGCTGCTGGGCATGACCTGCGCGGCGGCGACGGGAACGGCCGTATGGTACGACCTGACCTATAACAGCGGCAGGCTTGTCTACCCCATGGATTCCTATGCCTTCCAGC
The DNA here is from genome assembly GCA_910587785.1 of uncultured Oscillospiraceae bacterium. Taxonomy (GTDB): domain Bacteria; phylum Bacillota; class Clostridia; order Oscillospirales; family Oscillospiraceae; genus Pelethomonas. The sequence goes on from CAJUOA010000014.1 coordinate 6,762, forward strand.
CCATGGATATTCCTATGATTATCGTCGTGGCGGCAGATGTCCTGTTCTTCCTGCACTTGGCGTTCCTGCTGGTCCGGGGGATCATAGCGCAGAGGGAGCATGTGGCGAAGACAGGCCGCACACGGCGGCTGAGCCCCAAGTTCGGCTTTCTGGGATTCCTGGGGCTTTTCGGCTTTGCGGGCTTCTGGTCCTACGGGGCTCTGGGGGACCTGACGCCCTTCGTCTTTTTCACGTTCTTCGGCTTCTTCGGGTTCTTCTTTGAGGGGAAGATGTCTAATATCCTCATGGATGAGCGCTACAAGGAAAACGCCGTCCGGGCGGAGCTGAAGGCGTACCGGGTGGGCTTTGGCACCGTCTTCGCTCTGCTGATCCTCGCGGGGCAGAGCGGCCGGTTCAAGGCGGACCTGGTCGCGCCGGTGCTGGTGGCGGGCATCGCCCTGACCGTGGCGCTGACCATGTTCCTCTCGGAGTACCTGCTCTACCGCTACGACCACGACGATGCCGCGGCGCTGGAGGAGGAGGGGGAGTAAGTGGAGGGCTTTACCTGTGAGCTGAAACGCTACCGGCAGGCCAAGGGCCTCACCCAGGGACAGCTGGCGGAGCTGGTGGGCGTCCGCCGGGAGACCATCATGCGTCTGGAGAAGGCCCAGTACAATCCGTCGCTGAAATTGGCGGTGGACATCTCCCGGGCGGTGGGGGCGGCGATCGAGGAGATTTTCGTCTTTGAATAAAAGCAGGGCCCGCTCTTGACATACAGTCAGGCGCGGGCCTTGGCTTGGAGAATGGAGTTCTCCGGCTATTCCGGGATGCTTAAAAAACCTTGTATGACTGCGCCGGGAAATGGAAATTTCTTTTCGACTTCATCAAATAGGACCAGGACGAATTTTTCATCCAAAGCCGTCACGCTTCCCGCTCCAAAAGCCTTGTGCAGCAGAACAGAACCAACTTTGACGCCGCTGGTGTCGACCGCCTGTACTGCGGACGCGGAGGCTTGCCGCAGGGCAGGTCCCGGCGGCGCTGGTTGTGGGCGGCTTACGGGCGCTGGCTGTGGTCCCGGCAGGGACCGCTTTGCCGGTGCTGACTCCGGCTCCTCCATAGATTCTTGCTGCAAGGAGAACATATTGCTGTAGTCCTCGTTGGATACTACCGTGTCATAGCCGCCAACCTTCTCGCCCTGGTGGCGGTTGATGCCCGTATAACTCAGGCTGGCGTCCTCATACCGCTTGAATTTGTAGACGGCATCGTTCATCAGGGAATCATTGAACACCCCCAGGGATACCAGCAGCTCGAAATCTTTCACATCCAGGCCGGTGACCTTTTTGAACAGTCCCGGCTCCAACTGTGTGATGACATCCTTCAGACACTGCTCCCGGTAGTCCGTCAGATACATGAACACCGGAATGCGGGTGGCAAATTTGATGAGCTTTTCTTGAATTTGCTTCCGCTTGGATTTGTACTCCTTCTCGGCCTCGGTCAGCTCTTTTTTCTCCTTGGGGGTGAGCTGATCGGAGCCCTCTTTTTTTGCCTTTATGACCGCCTCGGATTTGTTGATGATGGTCTGAATGTCCTCGTTGAGACTGCGGAAGCCCTCGATTTTCCCCAGGGCGTCCATGGCGGCGGGGTTGTTCATCAGCCGCTGCAGGGTCTCATTGTCCACATTGACCAGCAGGGCGCTCTCCCAGCGCTTTGCCAGCAGAGTGGCGGAAGTCCCGGCCATGGCAATGTCCAGCACCTCGCCCGCGTCGATCTGCCGCATGGAGCTGCCGTCGTAGGCGATCACTGGCAGGAAGCTGATAAACTCCGCCACCTTCTTCTCCGGACTGCCCTCGTCGATGTTCAGACGGCAACTGTAATCCGAAATCTGTTTCAGGGCCCGGTCCAGTGCGAAGTCGAACACATAGCACTCCTGCTTGATGATCTCCTTTCTGCCGCCCTCCGCCGTGACCTCCCAGGGGCTCTGCACCCGGAATGCCGCCTGGAAATACGTCTCCGGGCTGGACAGGTTCCGCAGCATGAAGATTCCCGTCCAGGGCTTCACTGTCACGCCGGTGGTCAGCTTGCCGCAGGAGAGGGTGATGGTTTTGCTCTCCAGCGGGTCGCCCATGGACTTCAGCACCGGCTCCAGCGCCGCCGCGCCGATGCCTGCCCCAGTCCCAGCGCAGACGTTGACCGTATAATCGTGATAGAAAACATTCTGCTTCTGCGCCAGCAAATTCCTCATGGCAAAGCAAGCCGCCACATTGGGCAGGAACCAGAGGGTGTGCTGTAAAACATTCAGCAACCGCACATCAGCGTAGGGCATGGCGGGCTTTTTCGCCCCCAACTTTAGCTCGTCTACGGTTGTTTCCAGATATGCCCCGCGGATGAGGTCCAGCCACTTCTGAACCTCGCCCTCATAGACAAACCGGGCATCCGCGCCCTTGCCCTTGGCGGAGAAGAACACGTTCAGATCAAACTCATTGAACTCCCCCTGCATGGCGATCCGCCGGATGCTGTCCGGGATGCGGTAGGTCATCAGCACCATGCGCGGCAGGGCGGCGTAAGGGTTATTTTCACCCTGCCAGTTGGCCTTGGCCCGCTGTTCGTCGGAGTACGTCCAGTTGTAAATTTGGTCTTCGATAAACTCACCGGAGTTCAGCGCCCGGAAGGGCGTGCCGGAGAGATACAGGTAATAGCTGGTGGTGATGGGCAGCCACGTCTCGTCGCAGGCGTCGCCCCGGCTGTAGCTGTCCAGATTTTCGTTGTCGTAGCTGTCCTCGTCCTCCCGCTCAAAGAGCTTTTTCGCGTTCTCCTTCCATGCGCCGAAGTGGTACTCGTCGAAAATCACCAGGTCCCAGTTGGTGGTATGGACCCACTCGTTCCGGGCCTTGATGCCACCGGTTTCCCGATTGACCCCAAGGTAGTCCTGGAAGGAGCCAAAGCAGACGATGGGGCGGGATTTGTCGGCGGTCTCATAAGTCAGCTCGGTATTCCGGGAGATAAACTGCCACCCCTCAAAATCAATGTGGGTCTGCAAATCCTCCTGCCACGCGCTGACCACGGCGGGTTTGAAGGTCAGGATCAGCACCCGCTGAAAGCCCATCCGTTTGGCTAGCTGGTAGGCGGCGAAGGTCTTGCCGAAGCGCATTTTGCAGTTCCAGAGGAATTTGGGGTAACGGGTGGAGTCCTCCTCATAGACGGAGCGGAAGTAAGCGGCGGTCTTGTCCACCGCCTCCCGCTGCTCCGGACGCATGGGGAAGTCCCGGGTGCGGTCCTCCGCATTGGCGGTGCGGCTGCGGACGGACAGCACCGCCGCCGCTACGTCGTCCGCCGTGCAGCGGAACCACTCGCCGCCCACGGCGGGGATGCGCCTGCGCTTCAGCGCCCTATGTACGTCGTGGTCGGTGAAGGAGCTGCCGTCCGGGTACATGGCGGAGGCGCGGTAGACGATGCGGTAGGGGACGCGGCCGTCGGGGCGCTTGGTGGGGTACTGCTGGGCCACCCGCTTGTCCACGTCGATGGCGGTGTAGCCGACTTTCAGCAGGCCGGCGTATTGGGGGTTGGTGTCTGCGTAGGCGTAGATCATGGGGTGGGCGGAGGGGCGTGGGGGGAAGAAGTCAGACATGGAAATCATCTCCATCCCAAACATCAAAGGCAATATCTATCTGCGAATTTAGCAAATCTTTTGCTTTTAATAATTGTGAAATGTCACTAATGTCACCTATATTGACTTGCAGATGGTCAGGGACCTCTTTGTGTATGAGTAATCTAAATTCTTGTTGAAATGCGAAATCCTCTCGTTTCCAATATGCTGCATTAAGATGGTTATCACATATATCCTTATAATAATCAAAATCATTTGGCCTATAATATCGAACTCGTCCTCTAGTATATTGCCCGACGTCACTTATTTTCAATCCGCTTTTTACCCGCCTGATAAACTCATCAGTATCAGAAAACATTAGAGCATATTCCCCAAATTCATTTGCTATACGGTCAGCTTGTTCTTTGCTAAATTGATAACTTTTTATTAGCTTTCCATGTTCAAGTTTTTTATCAGTAAGATTTCTGGAATCAAGCATAAACATACAGAACACAGGAAATTTTTCATAACCAAAACTTGTGGCAGAAACTTCTACAGGGCCTCGGTATACCAAACCTTTTGTATAGTAGTCCCGAATTTCAATAGTCGGATTATACATTACCGACTGGCCTTCAAATTTATCGCCTTGCCCTCCACTGCTTGTTGGATTGTTTTTTTCCAAGTCAATGAAATATTGAAGATTTTTCATATAGAGACAACCCTTTTGCAAACTTTCCAATCGATCCTTACTTCCGAATCTTATTAGCATAAACGTTTGATCATCTCGAAAATGCTTTTCCTCCATTCAATTACCTCCTAGGCACATAATTTTTAGCTTATTCCATGGGCTTTATCATAGATACAATAAACGAAACCTCCTCCTCTGTCAAGCGATACTTATCAAAAAGTTCCTCATCTGTCCATGATTTCGAGAAATCTTGAATAGGCACAAATTGAAATCTGTCTTTTGCAATATTTTGGGAATACAATGACTGTTGCAATAAAAAACGGAAGAATCTACTTTTCATATATGTAACCAAATTCTGCGCATATTTCTCATTATCAAAGCTGCCAATAACAAGATAGGTTTCAGTGCAGGCAACTCCTGGATTAAGAATTTCTATTACTGAAATCACCTTTGACTGCCCATTTTTGTCTGGCTGTCCAGCATGTTCAGCAGATACTTTCGACATTACAACATTATATTTGTCAACAATTTCCGTGCCAACAGTAAGTGCTTTTTTCGGCAGATACCCATACCCAGAGGCAGATTTCACCTTGATCTCTCCGGCATTTTGTAAATGAGCATTAGAATCAATGCCAAAAGGCCGTCTAGGCAAAACTTGATTATCCATAAAAAGCGTCGTTTTATTGCGTACTTTTTGGATAATATTAACTGCTTCACCATATCTGACAAAAGTCGGAAATTCATTTAACCTCCGAATAGTAGTAGTCTTAGTTCCAGAATGAGTGTTTTCAACTTTGCATAGACCAGGATTATCGCGATCCCATAAAAAATAGCAAATACCTCCTGCAATGTCTACTCCTGAAAAGCAGTCAGACGAATCAGTATAATCTACAAGGTTTCGGATATGGTCGTCCGATAACATCTTAGTACGAAAAGCATCCAAGCCTTTTCCTCCACCAAACCATCTAGCGGGAATAATCATGGTCAAATAACGTGGCCTCAATTTTTTCGACTGCTCAACAAATTTTTGATAAAGCGGCATAGCACTCTTTCCATTACCACCCCCATCACTCAACTGATACGGTGGATTCCCAATAATCACATCAAATTTCATTCCGAAAATCTCCTCCGGCTTCACCGTATGTATCCACTCATAGGCATGGGTTTCCAGTGCATCCCCACGCTCATACTCGCTCTCCGACGCGCCGCAGAACACGCACTTCCCGCCCTGCCACCGGTGCCGGATGCGCTTGAACCGGATATTCCCGCTGGTGTCGCCGAACCGGGAAATGGAGTATTTGCTGTTGGGGTACTTGGAGCAGTACAGGCTCCGCCGGGAGAGCAGGCTGGTCAGCTCCGTGATGGCGATGCCAAAGAGCTGCTTGTGGAAAATGTGGTCGATACGCTCCTGCAAGTTGGGAAATTCCTCCGCCAGCCCCTCGATCAGCCGCTTGGCGATCTCCCGCAGGAACACGCCGGACTTGCAGGCGGGGTCCAGGAACGTGGCGCGGCTGTCGTGCCAGATGTCCTCCGGCAGCATATCCAGCATCCGGTTGGCCACCTCCGGCGGGGTGAACACCTCGTCACTGCTGAGGTTCGCCAGACAGGTGAGGACATCCGGGTTATACATAGCGCTATACAGATCACTCATAGTCCTGCACCCTCCTGTAGTCCATCAGCGGAAACTCCCGGATGGGGGCCGGGATGAACGCCTGCACTTCCTCGTCGTACTCCCAGCCCACCATGTCCAGGGTCATTTGCTCGGAATGGCCGTTCAGAAGCTCGTCCAGTGCAAAGTCCCGGCGCTTGATCTGGTTGCCGGTGACAAGGCTCCATTCGGCAAAAATGATGGGAGTGCCGTCCGATTGCCGGAGTGTCAGCGCGTCGCCGCAGAGAATGTTTTTCTTCAGGATGAACCGCACCGCCTCCCGGCACTGGCCGTCCGCCGCCTGCCGGTTGTTGGCGGTGTATGCCTCGTCCCACAGGGAAAAGAGCCGTTCCCGGCATTCGGCGGCGTTGTCCGGCAGCAGTTCCACGCCGTAGAGGCTGGTGACAGCCAGAACGGCGTATTTTTCATAGTCGGCGGGGCTTTTGCCGTAGCGGGCTTTGACCACCGCCAACTTCCGGGTCAGAATCTCCGCCAGGAAGTTGCCGCTGCCGCAGGCGGGCTCCAGGAAGCGGCTCTCGATGCGCTCCGTCTCCTGCTTGACCAGGTCGCACATGGCTTTGACCTCGCGATCGGCGGTAAAGACTTCTCCGTGGTCTGCAACACGTTGTTTCGATTTGGTTTGACTGGTCATTGCCTCACCACCTAGTAATAAGATTCTTGTTTTTATTATTTATTTGATGCAAGAATCTTATCATATTTTGGCGAGATATGCAAGAACCTTGTTGTATTTTTTAGAAAGTAATAAGATTTGTATATACTATCTCCGAGGTGAGGAGCATGATCGGTGAGCTTTTAGCCGAGGTGCGAAAGGACCACGGCCATACGCAGCAAGATTTAGCTGACCTTCTCCATATTTCAATCAGTACGGTTCGCAGCTGGGAGAATGAAAAAAGCTCGCCAAGCCACGAAGCATTGGTGAGCATCTGCAAACTCTATCAAGTTTCCGCCGACTATCTCCTTGGCCTGACCCGGGTGGACCCGATGTACGTCCAGCGGCGAAGACTGGAGAACTTTTCCCGGGAGGAGCTTGAGGAGCTGAAAGATTTTGAGGAGTTCTTGTTGTGGAGGAAGAACAGCAGGAAAAAGCCTTGACGAAGCAGACCCCAGGCCGCAGGGATTGCCCCTGCGGCCTGGGGTTTTTCACGCACTCAGAGCGCCATATATTCCTGTTTTTCCAGATCAAACACGCTCGTACACACCCGTTTTGCCAGCGCCATGTTGTGGGTGACGGCCACGAGGCCCATACCCCGCTTCTCCGCCTCCGCCAAAATGCGGTTCCAGATCTGGGCCTGGGTGATAACGTCCAGCATCGTGCTGATTTCGTCGCAGATGAGGAAGGGCGCGCCGCTCATCAAAGCCCGGGCCACGCAGAAGCGCTGGAGCTCCCCGCCGGAGAGCTCCCGGGGAAACCGGTCCAGCCACTGCTCCTCGATGCCGAAGGAGGCCAGGACCGCACTGTCCAGGGACCCGCTCTCCTCCAGCACCTGCTGGAGCCTCCAGCGGGGGTTGATGGCCCGCTCCGGGTGCTGGTAGATGAGCTGTACCGGGCAGAGCCCCTTTTTCGGCAGGGGCGCGCCGTCCAGGAGAACCTGCCCGCCGGTGGGGGAGAGGTACCCCGCCAGCAGCAGAGCCAGGGTGCTCTTGCCAAAGCCGCTGGGGGCCACGATGGCAGTGCGCTCCCCGGCGCTGACGGAGAAGTCGACCCCGTCCAGCACCCAGGGGGACCGCCGGTCATAGCGGAAGCGGAGCTTATTCGCCTCAAGTCGCATGGATGCACCGCACCTCCCCTCCGCGAATGTCCCGCATAGGGGGCGTCCCTGCCTCGCACGCCGCCGTCCGCAGCGGACAGCGGGGGGCGAAAAGACACCCGGCGGGCAGGCTCCCGGCGTAAGGCTGGAAGCCGTCGATGGGTGTGAAGCCGTTCTGGGGCAGGGCGCTCCAGAGGGCCCTGCTGTAGGGGTGGCGCAGGGCCTCCGGCCCCCGGCGGAAGTCCGCCGCAGGGGCGGTCTCCACGGTGGTTCCGGCATAGAACACCGCCACCCGGTCGGCGAAGTCGAAGGCCAGATCGATGTCGTGGGTGATGAGGATGACGCTGCGGCCCTCGTCCGCCAGGTCCCGGAACATGCGCAGGGCCTCCTTGGCCTGATCCAGGCTCATGCCCGGGGTGGGCTCGTCGGCGATGACCAGCCTGGCGTTCGAGAGCAGGGCAGTGCTCACCAGAACCCGCCGGGCCATGCCGCCGGAGAGCTGGAAGGGGTAGAGGCCCTCCGTCTCCTCCGGCAGGCCGAAGCGGCGGAAGAGCGCCCGGCGCTCCGCTGTGGGCCGGGGCTTTTTATGGCCGTCCGCCTGACGGCCCACCTTCATGAGGGGGTCCAGGTAGGCCACGGACTGGGGCACCAGGGCGATCTCGCCCCCCCGCAGGACTTTTTGCCGTTCCGGGGTGAGGGGTTCGCCGCCGTAGCGCATGGCGCCCTCCACAGAGGCGTTCCCCGGCAGGATGCCCAGGATGGCGGAGGCCAGCAGGCTCTTGCCGGACCCAGAGGACCCCGCCACCGCCAGAATCTCCCCCGGATGGACCGTGAGGCTGAGATTGCTGATGACTTGCAGACTGCTCCGCTCCAGGGAGCCGTCGTACATGAGGAAGGAGACGGAGAGGTCGCTGATCTCCAAAAGAGGCTTCTTTTCGTTCATGGCGTACCTCCTATTCCTGGGCGCTGTAGGGGTCCACGATCCTGCGCAGGTTCTCCCCCAGCCGGTCGATGAGGAGCACCACCGCCACCAGGAGCAGTCCGGGGCACACCGCCAGCCACCACATCCCCGCGGAGAGGTACTTCATGCTCTCGGCCAGGATGATGCCGATGGCGGGCTGTTCCGGCGGCAGGCCGTAGCCCAGGAAGGAGATGGACGCCTCGTGCAGGATGGCGTGGGGAAACATGAGGATCAGCCCCACGAAGAACTGGGGCACCAGATGGGGGAGCAGGTGCCGTGTGAGAATCCAGCCGCTGGACTTGCCCAGCCGGCGGCTGACGGCGATGTAGGGCTGACTGCGCAGCTGCAGTACCTCCGCCCGGATGAGCCGGGCAAGCCCCGTCCAGTGGGTCAGTGCGATGCCCGCCAGGAGGCCCTTGAGCCCCCGGCCGCAGGCAAAGGAGATGAGGATTACCAGCACCGTGTGGGGTACGCCCATCACCAGGTCGATGATCCAGGTGATGACGCCGTCCACCGCACGGGAGCCCGTAGCGGCGGCGATACCGATGAGGACCGCCGCCACGGCGCTGATGAGGGACGCCGCCACCCCCACCGTGAGGCTCACGGAGAGACCCTTCAGGGTGCGGAGGAACAGGTCCCTGCCCAGCCAGTCGGTGCCGAAGGGGTGGGCGAGGGACGGGGGAAGCTTCGCCTGGGAGAAGTCGGGGGCCGCAGCGCTCTCCGGGATGAGGGCGCCGTAGGCGAAGGCGGCCAGAACCACCAAGGCCATGAGGACGGTATAGAGCACCACCTTCCGCCGCCGGTTCCAATGTCTTTTCATGGCTGTTCCTCCCGAATCTGGGGGTCTACCACGCCGTAGAGGATGTTGGCGGTCAGGTTGCCCACGCACACGAAGAGGGCGGAGAAGAGGGTGATGCCCAGCAGGAGGGGCACATCGCTGTTCAGTCCCGCCGCCGCCACCGCCGAGCCCAGCCCGGGGTAGGAGAACACGTTCTCCGCCATCACCGACCCGCCGAAGAGCTCCGCGAAGGAGGCGAACTGGAGGGTCAGGGCCGGGAGGAGGACGTTTCGCAGTCCGTGGCGGCGGAGAATGGAGCCGGGGCCCTCGCCCCTGGCCCGGGCAAAGAGCACGTACTCACTCTCCAGCACGTCCACCAGCTTTGAGCGGGTGTGGAGGGCGATGTTGGCAAAGGACATCAGGCTCAGCGTCAGGGCGGGGAGGAAGAGGTGGTGGAGCCGCTGGGCCAGTGTCACGTCCTCGTTGAGCATTCCGATGGGGGTGGAGAACCCCAGGGGGAACCACCCAAGCCACACCGCGAATACCAGCAGCAGTAGCAGTCCCAGCCAAAAGGTGGGGACACTGCTGAGGATGTAGCAGACCTGCTTGATGATCTTATCCGGGAGCCGGTCCCGGGTCATGCCCATGAGGCACCCCAGTCCAAAGCCGATGAGCCCCGAGAAGAGCCACGCGCAGAGCATCAGCGCCAGGGAGTTGAGGAAGCGCTCAGCGATGATGTCGATCACCGGGCGGCGGTAGAGGAGGGACTGCCCGAAGTCCCCCCGGAGCAGGGCCCCCAGCCAAGTGAAATAGCGCTCCACCGGGGGATCGTTGACCCCCCAGTATGCCTCCAGCTCCAGGCGCTGTTCCGGCGACACGCCGCCCACCCCCAGCACATACTGCTGGACCGGGTCCACCGGCGAGGCGCTGACCAGGGCGAAGGCAATGATGCTCACCGCCAGGAGCAGGAACGCTGTCTTGACGAGATAGCGCAGGAAGGTCCTGCCGATACGGCTAAACGCGCCGGACATAGAACGCCTCCTTTCGTTTCATCATGCCGTCCACGTCCAATCCCGCAGGTTCTGGAGCAGGGGCATGGACGCGCCGTGGGGGTGGAGCTGCTGCTGTCCGATGTCCAGGCCCTCCCGGGCGTAGTAGAGGTGCTGGACGTTCACCAGCCACACCCAGGGGCAGTCCCCCTGCATGGCGGTGCCGGTGGAGCCGTCCCATTGGCTCAGCTGCCAGTTCCGGTTGGCCTCCTCCGGGGTGAGGGCCTCCATGGCCGCCTCCAGATAGCCGTCCACGACGGGACTGCTGTAGCCCTCGGGGTTGTAGTAGTCGTCCTTGAGGGAGTTATCGGTGTGGAAGAGGCAGTAGGTGGTGTAGGGGTTGGAGGAGCCCCAGCCCATGCACACCGCCTCGGTGAACATCCGCTTGGAGATGTCGTCCCAGCTGGTGCCCTCCACGGTCATCTGGATGCCGATGGCCTTGAACTGTTCCGCCGCCGCCATGGCCACCGCCTGCCGCACGCTGTCGCCGCTGGGGTAGACGCAGGTGAACGCCGCCTTCAGGCCGTCCCGCTCGACGATGCCGTCGCCGTCGGTGTCGGCCCAGCCCGCGTCGGAGAGGAGCTTTTTGGCATATTCGATGTCCGTGTCGAGCTTCACTTCCGGGTTGTTCCAGGGGAAGCCATCGTTCTCCGACCAGCAGGGGGTGGCGAAGCCGCCCAGGGCCATTTCGGCGATCATCTCCCGGTCCGCGGCGTAGGCCATGGCCTGACGGATCTCCAGGTTGCAGGTGACGTCGTTGCCATAGGGGAAGCCGCTCTCGGTGAGCTTGCCCTCGTTGGGGACCATGGGGAGGGTGAGGCCCCGGTTGTCAGCGGTGGTGACGGCCCGCAGGGTGTAGCCGGGGATCACCGCGTCCGCCAGGGTGGCGGCGGTGAGGGCAATGTCGGCCTGTCCGGCCTTCACGGCGGCGAAGGCGGCGTCCTCGTCCTGGAAGACGATGGTGACCTTCTTCATGGCGGGGACGGTGCCGTAGTAGTCCTCGTTGGCCTCCAGGATAAGCTGCTCCTGCTTGTTCCACTGGACGAACTTGAAGGGCCCGGAGCCGATGGGGGCGTCGCCGTAGCCGGGGCCGTAGGCGTGCTCTGGGACGATGCCCACCGTAGCCACGGTGTTGAGGAAAGTGGAGGTGGGCTTCGACATGGTAAAGACAACGGTGCGGTCATCCGGGGCCTCCACCTTCTCCAGGAAGGTCAGGTCCAGGGACGACTGACTGGTCTTCGCGGTCTCGAAGGTAAAGACCACGTCGGAGGCGGTAAGGGCCTCGCCGTCGGTAAATTTCACGCCCTCCCGGAGGCGGAAGGTCCAGGTCAGGCCGTCTTCGGAGAGGGTGTAGTCCTCGGCCAGGTCGTTGACGAAGCTCATGTCCTGACGGTACTCCACCAGGGTGCTCTGGACCAGGGGCGTGGCCCCGTGGCCCCAGCCCTGGCAGGGGTCCAGGGTCTCCGGTTCGCTGGAGATGGAGATGATGACCTCGTCTTTCGGTCCGTCCTCCGGCGTGCTGGAGGATTGGCCGCCGGGGGACTGGGGCGCGCCGCCGCAGGCGGAGAGGCCGGCAGCCAGGGTCAGGCTCAGGAGCAGGGCAAACAGTTTTTTCTTCATGAATATCACTCCTTGTCTCTTGTCACAGGGTACGGATAGCTTTTGCGACAGCGTCCATACCATACCAGACTTTTTGTTTCGATGGAAGCCGGGTGGGGGGATATATTTCACTTTTTTTGTGAAGACTAGCCGGGAAAGGGAGTGATTCCATGGAAGAAGAGACCAAAAAGACCGGCTCCTCGGAGGAAAGCGGGGACGCCCAGCCGGACCAGCAGAGGCTGGTGGACCTGGGCAGCGCGGTCAGCCACAGCAGCCGGGGAAATATCTACACCCTCACCATCGTGGGGCAGGTGGAGGGCCACCAGGTCCTGCCGGACAACGCCAAGACCACTAAATATGAGCACGTCATGCCCCTGCTTGCAAGCTTGGAGCAGAACGAGGAGGTGGACGGCATCCTCCTCCTGCTCAACACCGTGGGCGGGGACATCGAGGCGGGCCTTGGCATCGCGGAGCTCATCAGCGGGATGCGAAAGCCCACCGCAAGCCTGGTCCTGGGGGGCGGGCACTCCATAGGCGTACCATTGGCCGTGGCCCCCAAGGTGAGCCTCATCGTCCCCTCCGCCTCCATGACCATCCACCCCGTGCGGATGAACGGCACGGTCATCGCCGCGCCCCAGACCTTCAACTATTTCGAGCGCATCCAGGAGCGGATCGTCAGCTTCGTGGCCAAAAACAGCCGCATCAGCAAGGAGAAGTTCTTGAAGCTCATGCTCAAAACCGGGGAGATGGCCGCGGACGTGGGCAGCGTCATCTACGGCGAGGAGGCGGTGGAACTGGGGCTCATCGACCGCATCGGCGGTCTCAGCGACGCCCTGGACTGCCTCTATGAGCAGATCGAACAGCAGAGGGAAAAATGACCGGAAAAACGGCGTCCGTCACAAATGGCGGACGCCGCTGCTTATTCGCCCGGACCGTCCCAGAAGAGGTCGTCCAGGGTCCGGTCCAGAGCCCGGCAGATGGCGATGCACAGCCGGATGGTGGGGTTGTAGTCCCCCTGTTCAATGGCGTTGATGGTCTGACGGGAGACACCCGCCAGATCGGCCAGTCCCTGCTGGCTGAGGCCCTTGGCCGCACGGGCGGCGCGGAGGCGGAGGTTCTTCATTCCGAATCCACCCCGCGCTTCTCCCGCCGGAACTGGTACAGAGCTATGCCCGCTAGCAGCAGGGAGCAGGAGCAGGAGACCACTATCGGAAGAGCGGTCTCGATGAGCCCGCCCATTCGGAAGGCGTTGGGCAGAAAACAGAAATAGAGCGACGCCGTGACAGCGAGCGTATCGGTGTCCGGTCTTCCCCGCCAGCCGGTATATGCGCTGTGGAGGATGCAGTCCGCCGGCCAGACCGAGTGGACCAGGGGCAGTGCGCAGAGCAGAAGGACGGTCATACTGCCGGTCCAGGAGAAGCGCCCGGAGAGGTCCAGGACCGTCCAGAGCACCAGAAAGCCCAGCAGTGCGAAGAGGGTATGCACCGCGGCCCGCAGGCGGACAAGGACCTGCCGCGCGTCGAACACAGGGGGAGCGCCCCTCGTCTTCCGGTCCTCCCGGGCTATGGAGGCCCCTGCGGCGATAGGCCAGATCAAGCCCGCCAGAGAGATGAATATTGTATAGATCAGGACGCCCCGTCCGATGATGACTGCCATAAAGTAACACTCCTTTCTCCTCGAATGTACATGACAGCCGGCGGTTTGTCAAGTATATTTTACATACATTTTTTCTGCCGCGGAAAGGAATTGACAACATTCTCCTCTGGACAGGGCTATACTAGTCCCCATGGGACGGCCATGGGAAAGGGAGGTCATGAGATGGTCATCTATCTGGACATTGCGTTTTTGCTCAACTGTGTGGCGGACGCGGCGGCGCTGTATGTGACGGCCCAGGTGGCGGGACTGCGCCTGCCCCGGACCCGGCTGATCCTCGCGGCGGCGCTGGGCGGGGTCTACGGCATCGTCTGCGCGTTCCCGCCCATGGCGTTTGCCGCGTCGCTCCTGCCCCAGCTCCTGGCGGCGGCGGTGATGGTCTTCCTGGCCTTCGGACGGCAGAGGGCCTTTTTGCGGCAGTTCCTGCTCTTTTTCCTCCTCTCATGTACGATGGGAGGCGCGCTCTTAGCGGCAGGCCGCCTCCTGCGGGAGAATGGAGCGCTGGAACTGTTGCAGATGCTTGACTGGAAAGTATTTTTCCTTGCCGGTGGTATCTGCTTCCTTGTCCTCTCGGCCGTCTTCCGCGGGGAGGCGGAGCACGCCGCCGCGGGGCGTTTGTACCGGGGTACAGTAGAGCTTCGGGGCCGGCGGGCGAAGCTGACGGTCCTGCTGGACACTGGCCACACCCTCCGGGATGTGCTCACCGGCGCGCCGGTACTGACGGTGAGCCGCGCCGCCCTGGAGGACCTCTGGACACCGGAGGAGCGCACAGTTCTGGACCAGCTGGAGGCAAAGGGCCCGGCCTGGTGCCTGGAGCGCCTGGAAGAGCGCCGGTTCCGGCTCCTGCCCTATGAGGCGGTGGGGGTCAGCGGAGGGCTTCTGCTGTGCTTCCGGGCGGACCGGGTGAGCGTGGACGGCAGGGAGCTGGGGCCCATGACCGTGGCCCTCTCGCCCACGCCCGTGTCCGGCGGCGGCTGTACCGCCCTCTGGGGCGGAGAAAGGGGGGAGCGCTGTGCCGCGTAACTGGATAGAGGCGCTTCGCCGCCTGCTGGTCCGGCTGGGACTGCTCCGGCCGGGGAAGATCTTCTACATAGGCGGCAGTGACACCCTGCCCCCGCCCCTGAGCCGGGAGGAGGAGGCGGACCTCCTCCACCGCCTGGACGCCGGGGAGGAGGCGGTGCGCCAGACCCTCATCGAGCGCAACCTCCGCCTGGTGGTCTACATCGCCAAGCGGTTTGAGAACACGGGCATCAACATCGAGGACCTGATCTCCATCGGCACCATCGGCCTCATCAAGGCCATCAACACCTACCGCACGGACAAGAACATCAAGCTCGCCACCTACGCCAGCCGGTGCATCGAGAACGAGATTTTGATGTACCTGCGCAAAAGCTCCTCCCAGCGCAACGAGGTCAGCCTGGACGAACCTCTCAACACCGACTGGGACGGCAACGAGCTCCTCCTCAGCGACGTGCTGGGCACGGACGCGGACACGGTCATGCGCCCCATCGAGGCGGACGTGGACCGTCAGCTCCTGGGCGCGGCCATCGAGAAGCTCAGCGACCGGGAGCGGGAGATCATCGTATTGCGCTTCGGCCTGAACGGACGCCGGGAGCAGACCCAGAAGGAGGTGGCCGACCGCCTGGGCATCTCCCAGTCCTACATCTCACGGCTGGAGAAGAGGATCATCAACCGGCTGAAACGAGAGATTTTGAAGATGAGTTAGCTGTAAAGGGAGTTCCCTTGATAGTTATTGATCTGCAATAGATTGATGCTTTGCAAAGATGGATTTCTTTGCGCACAGCCAAATCTCTCTTGACAATCCCCGCCCTCTGTGGTATCCTGCAAACAGACCATCAGTCTGTAAAGGGGGCGGTGCCCGTGGGCCGGAACAAATACCCGGAGGAGACCGTGCGGAAGATCCTGGACACGGCGGAGCGGCTGTTCGTGGAGAAGGGCTACGACCGGGCCTCCCTCCAGGACATCATCCGGGCAACGGGACTGTCCAAGGGGGCCATCTACCACCATTTTGCCTCCAAGGAGGATATCTTTTACGCCGTCTGCGACCGCATCGGACAGCGCAACGAGGCGGTGCTCTCCCAGGTCCGGGACGCCCCGGGTCTTACCGGCCTGGAGAAACTGAGAGCCATCTTCAAGGCGTCCCTCCAGCCGGAGTTGCAGGCAAAAATGTTCTGCATGATGCCCTATCTGATGGATAATTCCAAATTTTTGGCCTCGGAGATCCGAAGCATCTTCACGGAGGTGGTCCCGCTTTTTATGGAGCCCATCATCCGGGAGGGCATTGCCGACGGCACCATCCGCACGGACCACCCCAAGGAGCTGGCGGAGTCCATGCTGATGCTCTCCGACGTGTGGATCAATCCCATCATCCAGCCCACCACGCCGGATGAGATTTGCGCCCGGTGCGCCGTGTATAACCGGCTTTTTGGTGCCTTCGGCATCGACGGCCTCATCGACCAGGAGATCGTTGACGCGTTGATGGACTATGCGGAGATGACCCAGCGCCTGCACAAGGGCGGGGAGGAACCTGTCTGAAAAGAAACTGCCGGAAAGGCAGTTCCTTTTTGGAAATATAAAAACCGACGGTCGGTTTATAAAGGAGAGACAAATATGAAAAAAGACAAGACACCCCTGTTCCGCCGGGACTTCACCCTGGTGGTGATCGGACAGATCATATCCCTGTTCGGCAACGCGGTACTGCGTTTCGCCCTGCCGCTGTACCTCCTGCGGGAGACCGGGTCCCCGGCGCTGTTCGGTGCGGTGGGAGCGGCGGCGCTGATCCCCGCCGTGCTGTGCTCGCCCGTGGGCGGCGTGGTGGCGGACCGGGTGAACAAGGGCCGCATCATGGCGGCGCTGGACTTTGCCACAGCGGGACTGGTGCTGGTTTTTGCCCTCCTGTTGGGACGCCTGCCGCTGGTGCCGCTGATGGCCGTGTGCCTGATGCTCCTCTACGGCATCGCGGGGGCCTACCAGCCGGCGGTCCAGGCGAGCATCCCCCTTTTGGCGGGGGAGGACCGGCTCACCAGCGCCAACGCGGTCATCAACATGGTCAGCACCCTCTCCGGACTGCTGGGGCCGGTGATAGGAGGTGTGCTGTTCGGGGCTTTCGGCATCCGGCCCATTTTGTGGGTGAGCACGGCGTGCTTCCTCCTGTCCGCGGTGATGGAGCTCTTCCTCCGCATCCCCCACCAGCCCCGAGGGACAGAGGGCGGGGTTCTGTACACGGTGGGGAGGGACCTGGCCGGGAGCTGGCGGTTCATCCGCCGGGAGCGGCCCGTGTTCCTCTCCGTGACGGTGGTGCTGTGCCTCTTCAACCTGGTGCTGTCCGCCGCGCTGATCGTTGGCATCCCCGTGGCGGTGGTCCAGGTGCTGGGGCTGGACGACCTCCGGCTGGGGGTCACCCAGGCGGCCATGGGGCTGGGCGGGCTCCTGGGCGGAGGAATCGCAGCGGTGCTGGGGGAGCGTCTGCGGCTTCGCCGGGGGAGTGTCCTGCTGGCAGCGGCGAGCCTCACGGTGGCGGGGATGGGGGCGGCCCTGCTCCCGGGGACGGCGCTCCTCACCGGCTGGTGGGTGGTGACGGCCATGAGCGCTGTCATGATGGCTCTGGCCACGGTGCTGACGGTCCTGCTGACCGCCGCTGTCCAGCGGCAGACGCCGCCGGAGTTCCTGGGGAAGGTGATGGCCTTCCTCACGGCGGCGGCGAACTGCGCGTCTCCGCTGGGGCAGGCGGCCTACGGGGCGCTGTTCGAGGGCCTTCCGGCCTGGACCGTGCTGATGGGCGCGGCCATGGCGGCGGTGCTGGTCTCCGCCTACTCCTCGAGGGTGTTTCGCGCGCTGGAGGGACCGCTCCCCGGATAATACCGCAAATCATCCAAAACAGTCCTTGAAAAATGGGACGTATCGTGCTAAACTAACAAATAGAATCTATATTTGAGGAGGAACGACATGAAAAAACTGGGCTTTGGCATGATGCGCCTGCCCCTTCCGGACCCCAAGGAGCAGGGAACGGTGGACATGGAGCAGGTCTGCAAGATGGTGGACACCTTCCTGGAGCGGGGATATACCTATTTCGACACCGCGTACATGTACCACGCCGGGCAGAGCGAGATCACGGCCCGGGAGGCTCTGGTGAAGCGCCACAGCCGGGACAGCTTCACCCTGGCGACGAAGATGCCCCTCATGCGCTTCAAGGACGGCGGCACCAAGGCCGGCCAGGACGCGGTCTTCCACGAGCAGCTGGAGAAATGCGGGGTGGAGTACTTTGATTACTACCTGCTCCACAACATCAACAAGACAAGCTATGAGACGGCCAAGCGGCTGGACACCTTCGCTTACCTCCAGGAGCAGAAGGCGGCGGGGAAGATTCGCCACTTGGGCTTCTCCTTCCATGACAAGGCGGACTTCCTGGACGAGGTCCTGACCGCCCACCCGGAGGTGGAGTTCGTCCAGATCCAGCTCAACTATCTGGACTGGGAGGACGAGCGGGTGCAGTCCCGCAAGTGCTATGAGACCATCGTCCGCCACGGGAAGAAGGTGGTGGTCATGGAGCCGGTGAAGGGCGGCAAGCTTGCCGCCGTGCCGGAGGAGGCCGCGGCACTTATGAAGGAAGCCCATCCCGACTGGTCCCCCGCCTCCTGGGCAATCCGCTTTGCGGCGGGACTGGATCAGGTGATGATGGTCCTCAGCGGGATGAGCAGCATGGAGCAGCTGCTGGACAACACCGGCTATATGCAGGACCCCGCGCCCCTCACGGCGGAGGAGGTGAAGCTCCTGGAGCGCTCGGCGGAGATCATCAGCGCCCTGCCCGCCGTGGCCTGCACGGCCTGCCGGTATTGCGTGGACGGGTGTCCGCAGAAGATTGATATCCCGGAGTACTTCGCCCTCTACAACGGGGACCAGGAGGCTCTGCGGAAGGGGCTCACGCCCAGTAAGGCGGCGTATGAAAAGCTCGCCGCCAATGGGGGCAGGGCGTCGGACTGCGTGGCGTGCCGTCAGTGCGAGGGGGCGTGTCCCCAGCATCTGCCGATCGTCAATTGGCTCAGCCGCGTGAAGAGCACCTACGAGGGATAAGGGAAACGCCTGGGGGCTGATGCCTCCAGGCGCTTTTTCATGAGGGCTGTATCCGGTTCCCGTCTTTGTCAAAAGTCTTTTTCAGGGCAAGCTCTACGGGGAAGAGGGTCCCAACCATGACAACGGTCTGAACGATGCAGACCGCGGTGCCTGCCGCGCTGACGGTGCCGATGTCTTTTCCCAGGAAAAAGAGCATGGCAATCACAGACGCCGCCAGGAGGACTTTTCCGCATTGGACCCAGAGCTGTCCGCAAAAGCTGTGGGCAAAGGTCCAGGTGTCCTGGTTTTTCATGGACATCGTAGTCCGGTAACCAAAAAACGGGTTGATCTTTTGGGGGGCGCTCTTCAAAAAGCGCTTTCCAAATCCAATCATGCACGCCGGGACCAGCAGGTCCATAGCTAACATAAAGAGCCAATACAGCATAGAAGCACCTCCTCCAGTGTTTGCCTTTATTATAGAGAAGTTCTCTTTCAAAAGCAAGAGGAGCGTTGAAAAATAAATGATTTCTGCTATAATAGGAGAAACAGGTCCGGCGGCGCACCGCCGGGGACTACAGAGAAGGATGTTTCAGAAGGAATGGACAAGTATTCTGTACTCAAGCAGTATTTTGGACATGGCGCGTTCCGTCCGGGGCAGGAGCAGCTGGTGGACGGCGTCCTTGCGGGGCGGGACGTGCTGGGGGTGATGCCCACGGGCGGGGGGAAGTCGCTGTGCTATCAGGTACCGGCACTGCTTCTGCCGGGGACGGCGCTGGTGGTGTCGCCGCTGATCTCGCTGATGCAGGACCAGGTGGCGGCACTGCGGGGAGCGGGAGTTGCGGCGGCTTTTTTGAACAGCTCTTTGACCTCGGAGCAGTTTATCGACACCTGCCGTGAGATTCGGCGGGGGGCTTACCGGCTGATCTACGTGGCGCCGGAGCGGCTGGAGAATGAGTATTTCGCCTCCATGGCGCAGGGGCTGGAAATCTCGCTGGTGGCGGTGGATGAGGCGCACTGCGTGTCCCAATGGGGGCAGGACTTCCGGCCAAGTTATCTGAAAATTGCGGAATTTATCGGGAAACTGCCTAAAAGGCCGCCTGTTGCCGCCTTTACCGCCACCGCTACGGCCCGGGTCCGGGAGGATATCGCGCAGCTGCTCGGGTTAAGGGACCCGGTGAGCGTGGTGACGGGCTTTGACCGGGCGAATCTCTTTTTTGAAGTCCGGCGTCCCAAACAGAAGCTGCCTGCAGTCTCTGCCCTGGTGCAGGAGCGGCGGGGGAAGAGCGGGATCATCTACTGCGCCACGCGGGCGAAGGTGGAGCAGGTGTGCGCGGCCCTGATCGAGGAGGGGGTCTCGGCGACGCGGTATCACGCGGGGCTCAGCGAGGAGGAGCGGACGGGGAACCAGAATGATTTTCAATTCGACCGCTGTCCGGTGATGGTGGCGACCAACGCGTTTGGCATGGGGATCGACAAGTCCAATGTGAGTTTTGTGATCCATTACAATATGCCCAAGAATCTGGAGAGCTACTATCAGGAGGCCGGGCGTGCGGGACGGGATGGGGAGGCGGCGGAGTGCATTTTGCTGTACTCCGCCGGGGATGTGGTCACGGCGAAGATGCTCCTGGAGCGCAGTAATGAGCGGGAGAAGGGGTTTGACACTTTGGAACAGGACCTGCGGCTGCTGGACGCTATGGTGGGATACTGTAAGACCACAAACTGTCTGAGGGGGTATCTGCTGGATTATTTTGGGCAGGGGCATGGGGAGCGCTGTGAGAACTGCGGCAACTGCCGCAGTCTGTATGTGGAGCTGAATATCACCAGGCAGGCGCAGATGATCTTGTCCTGTATCAAGCGGGTGAAGGATCTTTTAGGGTACTATGTGGGTCCGGCGCTGATTATCCAGGTCCTGCGGGGGAGTAAGAATCAGAGGATCAGGGAGCTGGGACTGGAGAGGCTGTCTACGTATGGTATCCTGCCGGAGGCACGGGAGAAGGTACAAAGTTACATCGAATGTCTGGAGGCGGGAGGATATGTGTATGTGGAGAAGGAGCACTCGACGCTCCGGCCCACCCGGGAGGCGGGGCAGGTGCTGTTTCATGGGCAAGAGGTGATGATGATGGCGCGGGCGCAGTGTGAGGTACCGTCCGCGCCTCCGACACGGGAGAGGAAACGGCTGGAGACTTCAGTCCAGGTCCTGGACGGAGAGCAGAGCGGGCTTTTGGACCGGCTGAAGGCGGCGAGGAACAAGCTTGCGCAGGAGGAGAATGTACCGGCGTATATTGTGTTTTCCAACGCGACGCTGGCGGATATGGCGGCGAAGTCGCCGAGGAGTTTGGAGGCGTTTTTAGAGGTTTCAGGAGTTGGACGGGTGAAGGCGTCGAAGTATGGGAAGTATTTTTTGGATGTGATCGAGGAGTATTATGGGGATAGAGGGCGATAAGAAGGGCAGACTCGCCCGCACCGTGCCGGTGGTCCGGCAGACCTCAAAAGAAGCGTGCTTGCAGGAGGCGAACCCAACGAAGAAGACCGAAGGGCAAGGGAGTGGCGGCGGAGATTCGGCTGCCATCGGCCCAGGAGAGTGATTGGGGAAAAGAGTCTACCAGATCGTAGCGTAACTAAAAACCCCCGTAATGAAGGAAGATTCTCAAGAAACTACGTTTCTTGAGCGGTTTTTTGGTGACTTTTTGTCCGCACAAAAAGTCACCGGGGTCCGGGGCGCGCAGCCCCGGGACTAGAGGTCAGAACCAACTATCGAAAAAGCGCAAAAAGGAGCGGACCAATGAAGCGTATCGCAACAATGATAATCATGATCCTGTGTTTGAGCATCGCGGCGCCGCCTCCGGCGGGGGCCTCTGCGCTGGGGGAGGCGGCGCCGGCCGCAGTCTCCGCCGCCAATGGGCATATGGCTCTGCTGGACGGGAGCGGGAACGTCTGGACCTGGGGCCGCAACGACTACGGCCAACTGGGAAACGGGACATTGGAGAACGTCTCCGCGCCGGTGAAGGCGCTGGAGGGCGCTGTGGCGGTCTCCGCAAGCGAGCGGACCACCGCCGCCGTAAAGGCGGACGGTACGCTCTGGATGTGGGGCAGTAACTACCACGGGCAGCTGGGTACCGGCAAAACAGGGGATAAAAACATCTATGGCGGAGAAAACGAGGACTACGCCTCCGACCACTTCGTGGCTTTCACGCCGGTAAAGGTGCTGGAGAACGTGAAGTCCGTGACAGCGGACAGCGTCTGTACCGCCGCGATCCGGACAGACGGCACGCTCTGGATGTGGGGGGACAACCAGTACGGCCGCATCGGCAACGGCGGGGCCGGTACGGATACGGACCGCTATGGCTGGGTCTACCAGCGCACGCCTGTGGAGGTGCTGGAGGACGTCTCCAGCGTGACCATCGGGGCGGACGCCAACGCGGTGGCCGCCATCAAGACGGATGGTACCCTCTGGATGTGGGGGAACAACTGCTGCGGTCAGCTGGGCAGCGGCGGAACAGGGGACAAGACATACGTGGACGAGGATTCCGGCGCGGTGGTGCCTTATCAGACCACGCCGGTGCAGGTGCTGGAGGACGTGGCCGCAGTGGCCCTGGGGACCAAGCACACCGCCGCCGTGAAGACGGACGGGAGCCTCTGGACCTGGGGCGAAAACACCTGCGGACAGCTGGGCACCGGCGGTACGGAGGACTCCAACGTCCCGGTGAAGGTGATGGAGGGCGTGGCCTCCGTCTATCTGGGCTGGAACTGGACCGCCGCCGTGAAGACGGACGGCACCCTCTGGACCTGGGGCTGGAACTGGTATGGACAGCTGGGCAATGGTACGGAGGAGGACGCCCACAGCCCTGTGCAGGTGCTGGAGGGCGTGGACGCTGTTGGCGGGAGCCGGGACTGCGCCGCGGCGCTGAAGACGGACGGCACTCTCTGGACCTGGGGCTGGAACTACTACGGACAGCTGGGCAGTGGTAGAGAGGAACATATCCTGAAGCCGGTGCGGGTGCTGGAGGGCGTGGACGCGGCGGGCTTCTGCCAGCAGTCCGCCGCCGCCGTGAAGACGGACGGGAGCCTCTGGACCTGGGGCTGGAACTATTACGGACAGCTTGGCACCGGGAATTTCGAGAGCGCCTCCGCCCCGGCAAAGGTGCTCGAGAGCGTCTCCGACGTCCGGCCCGCCCCGGCGCAGGAGGCCCCGGCGGGACCCTTCTCGGACGTGCACCGGAGCGACTACTTCTGCGAGCCGGTGCTCTGGGCCGTGGCCTGCCGGATCACCAACGGCGTCACGGACACCACCTTTGCCCCCCGCCAGACCTGCACCAACGCCCAGATCCTCACCTTCCTCTGGCGGGCCATGGGAGAGCCGGAGCCGGAGGGGGAGGACCCCTTCACCAATGTCCCGGAAACGGCCTACTACGCCAAGGCGGCCCGGTGGGCCTGGGAGGAGGGCATGGTAGAGCCCGGCGTCTTCGAGGCGGACATCCCCTGCACCCGGGGCATGACCGTCTCCTACCTGTGGCAGGCCGCCGGACGGCCCATGCCGGGGGCCTTCGCCAACTTCTCGGACGTGCCGCCCACCTCCGCCTGCGCCACGGCGGTGGACTGGGCGGTGGAGAAGGAGATTACCAACGGCACGGGGGACGGCCTCTTCTCCCCGGAGGAGACCTGCACCCGGGGACAGATCGCCGCCTTCCTCTACCGGGACCTGGGCTGAAGCGGCGGGAGGCCGATTGTTAAGATTTCGTGAAATATGCAAAAACCGGGCAGAAAGCCCTTGAATCCCTGGGTGGAGTGTGCTATACTGATTTCGCTAAACGACGGCGCAGTATCCTAGTCAGATCTGCCGCTTCCGAAGGAGGACCTAAAAAGCCTTCAAAGGGCATAGCTGTGAAACCCCTGGTGCCTGCTGCTTACGCCCAGTTTGGGGTGGGTGCTGGGAGGGAAGCGCGGACTCCCCGCGCTTGCGGATTCAGGGCGTTCCCCAATGGCATGGGGAAGCCGACCCTGCTTTCGTGGAGACCTGTTTTTGTGCATGGGCGTACTCCCTTTTGTGGTAATTTCGACCTGTGTACGACTCAGGGTAGAAACCTGCAATGCGGTGCTACCCGGCCTTTGAGCCGTGAACGCTGTGTGCAGATGTAGCCTGCCTTGCGTGGGTTTGGCGGATCGGAGAACGACCCAGTGTGCTCCCCGGCCAGGGAGCCGCTGCTATTGCTCCGTGAAACCCCGCCTGCAAAAGAGGCTAAGAAGCGGTTAGACTGTGGTGGAAAACGCCTAGGCTGTCGTCACTGGGCAGAAGAAGGATTGCAGTGCGGACTAAGTGGCAGTCGGGCAGCGCGGTGGGCAACGCCGCGCCGGGACGCTGAAAGGGAAACCGCCCGATCGGCAACGAGGGGTGTGCCCCGGGGAAATCCAGCCCGTACCTAAGCCGTAAGATTTACCTTTTTTGCTGCCGGCGTTTAGTTTTTCAAAGGATAACGGCTGAGCCGTCCCGCTTGGCGGGGCGGCTCTTTTTCGTTGACAGGGCCTGCTTTATGTGATAGCATGGTCCGTAATACGAGAGAAAGGACTGCCCCGTCATGAAGAGACGTACGGTACGCTCCATTTATGGCGGCTCTGGATGCGGACCGGCAGTTCTTTCAGCCTGTACAGCCGTCTCGCCATCTCCAGCGCAAGCGAGCACAAGGACGGGGCCTGGGCCTTCCTGCGGACCCTGCTCCTGCCCAGCGGGACCCTTACCGGGGACAACTGCGACTATTTCCCCACCAACAGGGCGGATTTCGAGAAGATGGCGGAGCTCTGCATAGGGGAGGTTCAATAAAACGCGCACATCCCGCTTCGCGGCGGGTGGGCATACATCAAACAAAAAAAGAAAGTGAGGAGAATACTGCTTGGACACAGGAGACAGTAGTAAGAAAAAACCGGAGAAGAACGGAAAAAAAAGGGAGGAGAAGAAGGAAAAGAAGCCCGGGCGATTGCGCTGGCCCATCCAGGTGTTCTGCATTTCAGTGGTCCTCTCGGCGGTGCTGTCCTTCGCCTCGGAGGAGGCGCTGGACGGGGCCGGCTTGGCCATGGCCTTTGTGGTGCTGGTCTGCTTCATCCTGATGGGCATCATCTTCGACATCATCGGCGTGGCCGTCACGGCGGCGGACGAGCGGCCCTTCCACTCCATGGCCGCCCGCAAGACCCCCGGCGCCCGGCAGGCTCTGCACCTCATCCGCAGGGCCAACCAGGTCTCCAGCTTCTGCAACGACGTGGTGGGCGACATCTGCGGCATCATCAGCGGCTCTACCGCCGCCATCATCGTCACCCGGCTCCAGCAGGCGCTGAACCTGCGCTCTGTGGCCATCTCTCTTGCCATCACCGCTCTTGTCTCCGGCCTCACCATCGGCGGTAAGGCCATCGGCAAGACCTTCGCGATCGATAAGAGCACTGCCGTCCTCCAGATTGTTGGGCGGATTATGTGCTTGTTTTCAAGGAAAAAATAATGGAGCGGCAGCCATACTTTTTTCTTTTTGAAAAAAGAAAAAAGTATGGCTGCCGGAAAACAAAACGAGGTGACCATCGTGATACTGGAACGCATCTCCGGTCCGGCGGATGTAAAGAAGTTGAATGAGGCGGAGCTCTCACTGCTTTGCGGGGAGCTGCGCCAATTTTTGGTTGAGAGCGTATCCCGGACGGGGGGGCATCTGGCGTCGAACCTGGGCGCGGTGGAGCTGACGGTGGCGATCCACCGGGTGTTCGACACGGACCGGGACCGGCTGGTCTTCGACGTGGGCCACCAGTGCTACGTCCACAAGGCGCTGACGGGGCGGCGGGCGCTCTTCGGCACCCTCCGGCAGTTCGGGGGCCTGGGGGGCTTCCCCAAGCCGGGGGAGAGCGTCCACGACGCCTTCATCGCCGGTCACGCCTCCAACTCGGTCTCCGTGGCCCTGGGCATGGCCCGGGCCCGGACCCTCCTGGGGGAGGACTACGCCGTGGCCGCCCTCATCGGCGACGGGGCCCTCACCGGGGGCCTGGCCTACGAGGGGCTCAACGACGCTGGGGCCTCCGGGGAGCCCCTGGTGGTCATCCTCAACGACAACGGCATGTCCATCGACCGCAACGTGGGGGGCGTCTCCACCCATCTGAGCCGTCTGCGGGTGCGTCCGGGGTACTACCGGTTCAAAAAGGGCTACCACGCCCTGATGCAGCACCTGCCGGGGGGGAAGAAGCTCTACCGCTTCAACCACCGGGTCAAGACCAATATCAAGAAGATGATCTACCCCTGCTCCATGTTTGAGGATATGGGGTTCAGCTACCTGGGGCCGGTGGACGGCCACGACGTGGAAAAGCTCTCCACCACCCTCGCCTGGGCCAAGGGGCTGGGCGGTCCGGCTCTGGTCCACGTCTACACCCAAAAGGGCAGGGGGTACCCTCCGGCGGAAAAAACCCCGGAGCGCTACCACGGCGTAGGGGCCTTCGACCCCCAGGCGGGGGTCCCGGCCAAGCGGAGCGTGGACTTCTCCTACGTCTTCGGCCACGAGCTGGTGGAGCTTGCGGGGGAGAACAAGGCCGTCTGCGCCATCACCGCCGCCATGGCTGACGGCACGGGGCTGCAGGAGTTCGCCGCCGCATGGCCCAAGCGGTTTTTCGACGTGGGCATCGCAGAGGGCCACGCGGCCGCCATGGCCGCGGGCATGGCAAAGCAGGGACTGGTGCCGGTGTTCGCGGTTTACTCCAGCTTTTTACAGCGGGGGTTCGACATGCTCCTCCACGACGTGGGGCTTCTGGGGCTCCATGTGGTGTTCGCGGTGGACCGGGCGGGCCTCGTGGGGGCCGACGGCCCCACCCACCACGGCTGTGCGGACGTGGGGTTCCTGCGCGCCGTTCCGGGGATGACGGTGCTCTGCCCCGCCTGTTTTGATGAGCTGCGGGCCATGCTGCGCGCTGCTGTCGGGATGGAGGGCCCCGTGGCCATCCGCTATCCCCGGGGCGGCGAGGCGCGGCAGTACCCCGCCTGGACCGGGGAAGGGGCGTCCGTCCTCCGGGAGGGCGGCTTTGTGACCCTGGTGTCCTACGGGACGCTGACAGACGAGCTCCTGGCGGCGGCGGAGGCCCTGGCGGAACAGGGCGTGGGCGCGGAAGTGGTCAAGCTCCACCGCATCGCCCCGCTGGACGCGGGGCCGGTGCTGGAGAGCGTGAAGCGCACCGGGCGGCTGGTGGTGCTGGAGGACTGTCTGGAGAGCGGAAGCGTGGGCAGGGAGCTTGCAGCCTCCCTCGCGGAGGCGGGCACGGCGGTGAAAGCCCTGGTGCTCAGGAACCTCAAGGGAAGCTTCGCCCCCCAGGGGACGGTCCCCCAACTGCGCCGGGCCCTGGGACTGGACGCACAGGCCGTTGTGGAGACGGTGCTGGCGATGGATGATAGGGAGTGAGCGATATGCTGGAAGTAAGAGAGATCAATGAGGCGCGCAGGGCAGACATCCGCCTCCCCAACGAGCCCTTCGCCCTGTTCGGCAGGATGGAGGTCTCCCGCGTGGACGGACAGTGGAGCCATCAGGAGGTGCTCTTTGCGGCGGACCAAGTGTCGGAGATGTGCTTCCCGGACGAGAACTACGACTATGACGCGATGAAAAGGGACTGCGTGTTCCTGGGCGTGTACGATGGAGAGCAGTGCGTGGGTCTCGCCGTCCTCCAGGAGGCGATGTTCAAGTATCTGTATCTCTACGACCTGAAAGTCTCCAGGGCGTACCGGGGCCAAGGCGCAGCCCGGGCGCTGATTGAAAAGTCCAGTGAGGTCTCCAAGGCCCGGGGATACCGCGGCCTCTACACCATCGGGCAGGACGACAACCTGGGAGCCTGCCGCTTCTACCTGAAAGCCGGGTTCCACATCGGCGGACTGGACACCGAGGTCTACAAGGGCACAAAGCAGGAGGGCAAGTCCGATATCCTGTTCTATCTGGACCTTTGAGGAGCGGGCGCCATATGGCAATGAAAGATATGCGGCGCAGTGACTGGAGCCGTATCCTCTCCCGGCGGTACGCCAGCCGTCCCTGCCGGTTTCGAGGCAGGGAGGGCCGGGTCAGCCTGCTGGTTATCGAGGAAGCCGCCGAGCCCCTGATCGTCCAGGACGCGGGGGAGGAGCTGAACATCGTGGAGCGGGGCTATGCCTGGGTGCAGATCGCCATGAAGGACCAGCCCTTTTGGCTGACGGCCATGTTCGACGAGCGGGGAGAGCTGCTGCAGATTTACTTCGACATTACCGGCGGAAACCGGTTCGACGACCCGGAAAATCCAACTTTTGAGGATATGTACCTGGACATCGTGGTCAACAGCCGGGGGGAGCTGTATGTCCTGGACCGGGACGAGCTGGACGCGGCCCTGACTGCGGGCACCATCACCCAGTCCCAGCACGACCGGGCCGAACAGGCCTGCCAAACGCTCTGCCAGTACCTGAAGAAAAACCGTCCGGCGGTGCAGGCGCTCTGCCGCCGGGCCTACCGGGAGCTGAAGGCGCTCCTATAGGAGAAGAAGTATATGCTATTGCACGAATTTGACCCGAATCCAGCGGCAATGATTAACCCCTCCGACAACCACAGCCCCATCCCCGGCTGTCCGAAGGTGGCGGTGTCCTGCTTTGAGCGGCACACCTTTGAGCGGATGGCTGCGCGGCTGGAGACGGAGGAGATCGACCGGGCAAGCTGTGCGACCGCGGAGCTCCCCCTCTACCGCACCCAATATCAGGGGCGGGAAGTAGCCCTCTTCCAGTGCTATGTGGGCGCGGCGGGCTGCGTGATCACGCTGGAGGACTTCTTCGCCGCCGGGGTGGAGAAGGTGGTGCTCTTCGGCTCCTGCGGGGTGCTGGACAGGTCCATTGCGAGCTGCGGCATCATCGTCCCCACCTCCGCCCTGCGGGACGAGGGGACCAGCTTCCACTACGCGCCTCCGGGGGACGAGATCGCGGTCAATCCCAAGCACCGGGAGGCCTTCGCCCAGATCCTCGCCGCCCACGGCTGTACCTGGACCGAGGGCAAGGTCTGGACCACGGACGCTATGTACCGGGAAACGGCGGACAAGGTCCGGCGGCGGAAGGCGCAGGGGTGCGTGTGCGTGGACATGGAGTGCTCCGCCGTGGCGGCCCTGGCCCAGTTCCGCGGGAAAGAGGTGTTCCACTTCTTCCACGGCGCGGACAGCCTGGACGGCGAAGCCTGGGACCGGCGGGGCCTGGGGAGCCGGTACGATCTGACGGAAAAGGACAAGATCGCCCAGCTGGCGTTGGAGCTGGCGGTGCGGATATAAAGTTTTTTCTGCCCAAAAAACGAACAAAGGTCTTGAAAGGACCGAGGGGGATGTGTTATGATACCGGGAAAGGGGATTTTTATGCAGTACAGGACCATCGATATGGCCGCCTATCCGCGCAGGGACCATTTCACCTACTTCAGCGGCCTGGCCTATCCCTATGTGGGGGTGACGGTCAACGTGGACGTCACGGACCTGCTGGCAAAGATCAAAGGGGAGGGCCTGCCCTTTTTCCTCACGGTCTGCTGGTGTGCCGCCCAGGCGGCCAACCGGGTGCCGGAGTTCCGGCAGCGGATCGTGGACGGCGGCATCATCGAATTTGAGCGCTGCCGGGTCTCCCACACCGTGGCCCTGGAGGACGGGACCTTCTGCTTTTGCGTCCTGGAGGACGCCCCCGGCTTTGCGGACTACCTGCGGGAGGGCAGGGCGGCCCAGGCGGAGGCCAAGCGGCGCTCCAGCATCCAGGAGGACCCGGCGGAGGCGCTGGACAAACTCTTTGTCACGTCCCTCCCCTGGATCTCCTATACCGCGCTGGTCCAGCCGGTGCCCAGTCCGGCGGACAGCAACCCCCGCATCTCCTGGGGAAGGTACTTCGTCCAGGAGGGGAGGACGCTGCTGCCGGTGTCGGTGCTGTGCCACCACGCCCTGGTGGACGGCATCCATCTGTCCGCCTTTTACCAGAATTTAGACGAAGAAATCAAAAAGATAGGCAAGACGTAGTCTTGCCGCAAAAAGTTTTTTCTTTTTTGCTTCTTTTTTCTTTTGTTCACAAAAGAAAAAAGAAGGGGGAGGTGTCTATGAGCAAAAAGCAGCGTCTGGACGTGCTGCTGGTAGAGCGGGGCCTGCTGGAGAGCCGTCAAAAGGCCCAGGGGACGATCATGAGCGGCCTGGTGTTCGTCAACGGCCAGCGGGTGGACAAGCCCGGCGCGCCTGTGGACCCGGAGGCGGCCATCGAGGTGCGGGGCAGCGCCCTGCGCTACGTGAGCCGGGGCGGGCTGAAGCTGGAGAAGGCCGTAGGGCTCTGGCCCATCCGCCTGGAGGGCGCGGTGTGCATGGACGTGGGGGCCTCCACAGGGGGCTTCACGGACTGTATGCTCCAAAACGGCGCGGCCAAGGTCTACGCGGTCGATGTGGGCTACGGCCAACTGGCCTGGAAGCTGCGCAGCGACAGCCGGGTCGTCTGCCTGGAGCGGACCAACGCCCGCTACCTCACCCACGGCCAGGTGCCGGAGGAGCCGGATTTCGCCTCCATCGACGTCAGCTTCATCTCCCTGCGGCTGATCCTGCCCGCCGTGGCGGGGCTCCTGCGGCAGGACGGGGAGGCGGTGGCCCTCATCAAGCCCCAGTTCGAGGCGGGCCGGGAGAAGGTGGGGAAAAACGGCGTGGTCCGGGACCCGGCTGTCCACGAAGAGGTCCTCGCCCGCTTCCTGGAGCACGCGGCGGAGAGCGGCCTATCCGTATCAGACCTCTCCTACTCCCCCATACGGGGGCCGGAGGGGAATATCGAGTACCTCGGATACCTTAAAAAAACTGCCCCCGGCGGTGTGAAAAGGGAATTTCCTTTACAGCGGCTGGTGGCCGAATCCCACGGCGTATTGAAGGAGTGACGGCATGAAACGAGTGATCCTCTGCCCCAATCCGTACCGGGACACGGGGCTGAGCGCGGCCAAGGAGGCGGACGCGATCTTGCGGAGCACGGGCCTGGAGACGGTCTACTGCCTGCCCTTCCGCCCGGACGGCGGGGAGGGACAGTACGGCGTGCCCTTCCGCCCCCTGCACCAGGAGTTGCGCTCCAGCGACCTCATCATAGCCTTCGGCGGGGACGGGACCATCCTGCACTTGGCCCGGACGGCCTCCATGCGGGGCATCCCTCTGCTGGGGGTGAACCTGGGGAGCCTGGGGTTCATGTCAGAGCTGGAGCTGGGGGAGCTGGGCCTTTTGAAGAACCTGGCCTCCGGGAGCTACCGCCGGGAGCGGCGGATGATGCTGGACGTATCGGTCCTGCGGGAGGGCCGGGTGATCTACACCGGCAGCGCCCTCAACGACGCGGTAGTCACCAAGGGGGCCATGGCCCGGGTGATCCGCCTGCAGGTGACGGCGGGAGACGACCAGCTGGGCCTCTTCTCCGGGGACGGCGTGGTTGTCGCCACGCCCACCGGCTCGACGGGCTACTCCCTCTCCGCCGGGGGGCCCATCGTGGAGCCCACGGCCCAGAATTTCGTCATCAGCCCCATCTGCTCCCACTCGGTGATCTCGAAGTCTTTCGTGCTCTCCGCGGCGGGGACGGTGAGCGTGGCCCCGGCGGAGCTCAACCGAAAGCAGGTCTACCTCTCCGTGGACGGGGGGCGGGCCTTCGCCCTGCGGCAGGGGGACCGGGTGTGCATCTGCCGCTCCCGGTACGAGACAGAACTACTGCGCCTGACAGACAAGAGTGTCTACGAGGTATTACGCATCAAAATGACAGGAGGCATCGGCCATGAAAAATGAGCGGCAGGCCAAAATCTTAGAAATCATCGCACAGGAGCCCATCGACACCCAGGAGCAGCTCCAGGAGCGCCTGCAGACCCAGGGCATCACCTGCACCCAGGCCACCATTTCCCGGGACATCAAGCAGCTCCACCTCATCAAGGAGCCCGCGGGGGGCGGGAAGTACCGCTATGCGGTGTCCAGCCAGCGGACGCGGCTGAACGTGGCGGACAAGCTCCGCAGTATCTGCCGGGAGAGCATCACATCCATCGACGCGGCCCAGAACATCGTGGTCATCAAGACCATGTCGGGTCTGGCCAATGCGGCGGGCGCCGCTTTGGACAGCATGAGCATCCCGGAGATCGTGGGGAGCCTGGCCGGGGACGACACGGTGCTCCTGGTCATGCGGGACAATGCCTCCGCCCGGAACTTCTGTGAGGATATTCACACCCTGCTCAAATAGGCGCTTGGGGCGCATGGCCGGACAGGAGGGAGGCGCACTGGTCGAAGGCGGCGAGGAACATGGCCTCCAGTTCACAGTTCTCCGTGCGGTCGTAGGAGCGCTGGAGCTCCTCCAGCAGGAGCTTCTGGGCCGGGGGGAGCTGTTCCCAGAGGGTGCGGCCTGCCGCGTCCCGCTTGCCGCGCCACTGCTCGTAGGCGGTGCAGGGATAGTAGCGCTCAAGGGCGTTTTCTAAGATGTGATAAAATAGCTCTTGCATTACTTCGTCCATTGGCGTATGCTCCTTTTTTGTGATAACACCATTATACGCGAAAATTCGCTAATGTCAATAGCGAATTTTCGCCCTTGCCTTAAGAAACTATGATACACTATAAAATCGATATACTGCAAGTGCTGAAAGATAACGGATATTCCTCTTACCGGCTCCAAAAAGAGAAGATTCTTGCGACCAGTACCCTTGGAAAACTGCGTCAAGGGGATACGTCTATTACAGTGGGAAACCTGAATACGATTTGTACGCTCCTCCGGTGTCAGCCTGGGGACCTCATCGAGTGGGTGCCGGAGGAGACGGACTGATGAAAGGAACGCTGCCATGCTTGCGCTTTTGCACATCGAGAACATCGCCGTCATCGAGGAGGCGGACATCACCTTTGACCGGGGCTTTAACGCCCTGACCGGCGAGACCGGCGCGGGCAAGAGCATCGTCATCGACGCCCTGAGCGCAGTCCTGGGCCACCGCACCAGCCGGGACATCATCCGTACCGGGGCGGCGAAAGCCTTCGTCAGCGCTGTTTTCACCGAGACCGAGGACCTGGAGGTCCTGTCCGAGTATGGCCTCGCCCCGGAGGAGGGGGAGCTCCTCCTCCAGCGAGAGATCTCCGCCGAGGGCCGGAACGTCTGCCGCGTGGGGGGACGGCCCGTCACCGTGGCACAGCTGCGGCGCATCGGCGCGTCCCTGCTGGACATCCATGGCCAACAGGACGGACAGCAGCTCCTGGACGAGGAGCGCCACGGGGCTTACCTGGACAGCTTCGGTGGAGTGGAGGCGGAGCACGCCGCCTACGCCGAATGCTGGAAGGCCATGGAGGAGACCCGCCGGAAGCTCCGCTCCCTGCAAATGGACGAGTCGGAGAAGGCCCGGCGCATGGACAGCCTCACCTTCCAGATCAGTGAGCTGGAGCGGGCGGAGCTCATCCCCGGCGAGGACGAGGAGCTCCAGCAGAAGCGGGACCTGCTCCGCAACGGGGAAAAATTCGTCTCCGCCATCCAGGGGGCCCTCTGGAACCTGGGCGGCGGGGACGAGGGGGGCGGCGCACTCTCCGGCCTCCGGGAGGCGGGGAGCGCGCTCTCGGGCGCACGGGGCCTGGACGGACAGTTCGCCCAGCTCTGCGAGCGGCTGGACGCCCTCTATTCGGAGGCCTACGACGTGACGGAGACCCTGCGGGACATGGAATCGGCCTTCGACTTCAGCCCCCGGGAGCTGGACGCCCTGGAGAGCCGGGCGGACCAGCTCTACCGCCTGAAAAAGAAGTACGGCCCCACGGTGGAGGACATGCTGGCGTACCTGGACAAGTGCCGGGAGGAGCTGGACCAGATCACCTTTGCCGCCGACCGCTCCGCCCGTCTGGAGAAGGACCTGGCCAGGGAGCGGGAGAGGGCCATGAAAGCCGCCCGGACCCTCTCCGACGCCCGCAAGGCCGCCGCCAAGACCCTGGAGGAGCGCATCCAGGAGGAGCTTCGGGCGCTGGACATGCCCAAGGTCCGCTTCTCCATCCTCTTTGCGGAGAAGGAGCCGGATAGCACCGGCATCGACACGGTCCGCTTCCTCATGAGCGCCAACATTGGGGAGGAGCTGCGGCCCATCAGCAAGGTGGCCTCCGGGGGCGAGCTGGCCCGGATCATGCTGGCGCTGAAGAATGTGCTGGCGGAGAGCGAGGCCATCGCCACCCTGGTCTTTGACGAGGTGGACACCGGCGTCAGCGGCCGGGCGGCGCAGAAGGTGGCGGCGAAGCTGGCCCAGGTCAGCCGCCGCAAGCAGGTGCTGTGCGTGACCCACCTGCCCCAGCTGGCGGCCATGGCGGACACCCATTTCTGCGTGGAAAAGGGGGAGAAGCAGGGCCGGACCTATACCCGGGTCAGCCGCCTGGACCGCGCCCAGCGGCGGGAGGAGCTTGCCCGCCTCACCGGCGGGGAGACCGTGACAGCGGCCATCCTGGAGGGCGCGGAGGAGCTCATCGCCGCGGCGGACGATTATAAGAAGAAGCTGAAAAACTAGGCGCGAAGCGCAAATTGCGGGTCCAGGGGCTCAGCCCCTGGTGGAGTCCAGAGGCAAAGCCTCTGGCGGGTCCAGGGCAGAGCCCTGGATCGGGACGTCATTCGGCTGACGCCGAACGACCGTCCCAGCGTTTTCCGCTACGCGGACCGCCGCGCAAGGCGCGGCTAAACGCTTGGGCGAAGCCCAACATTCTATCGTCCCCAAGAACAAAGGAGCAGACATGGAGCGCATCGAGCATCTGAAAAAATATTTATTAGCGGTCCATCCCGTCCGCCGCTCGGCGGGGGAGAAGGCGGAGTTTCGCAAGTGGCTCCTGGGGGAGCTGAGGCGCACCGGGTGGCGGGGCGCGGAGGAGACGTACGGGAAATTCAACGGCAGTGTCAACGTCGTGTCCGGGGACCCGGAGAAAGCGTCGGTCTTCCTCTGCGCCCACTACGACACCGCCGCGCGGCCTCTGGCCCCCAACTTCGTCTCGCCCACGAACCCGCCCGCCTATGTGCTCTACCACTTGGCGGTGGCTCTGGTACTGGTGGTGGCGGCGTTTTTGGCGGCGCTGGCGGTGAGTTTTCCGCTCAACCAGCCGGCGCTGATGCTTCCGCTGTTCGTGATCTCAGCCGTGGCGCTCCTGGGCCTCGCGGCCTACGGTCCGGCAAACAAATTTAACGCCAACGGCAACACCTCCGGCGTATTGACCCTGCTTGCCATCGCGGAGGCGGTGAAGCGGGACAAGAGGGTGTGTCTGGTCTTTCTGGACAACAACGAGCGCAACCTCCTGGGGGCCTCCGCCTTTCGGAAGAAGCACCCCAACGCCGCAGGCTGTCTGGTCATCAACTTCGACTGCGTGGGGGCGGGGGAGCACCTGCTCCTGATGCCCTCCAAGAACAGCCGCTGGGACGTCGAGCTTCTGGACGCCCTGGGGGAGAGCTTCCGGGCAGACGGCCCGGTGGAGCCCCATGTGCTCACCACGGGCTTGCAGTACTACCCCTCCGACCACAGGAAGTTCAAGTTCCATGTGGCGGTCTGCGCCTGCCAACATTTGGCAGGGCTGGGGTATTATATCCCCCATCTGGGTACGAAGCGGGACACGGAACTCAGCGAGGAGACTGCCGCTTATATCGCGCGATCTATGGCAGATTTTCTGCCTCTGTACTTCAACGACCAAAAGGAGGAGGACCCCACATGAAATTAGCGGAAGCCCTGCAGCTGCGGGGAGACCTGCAAAAGCGGCTGGAGCAGCTGTCCAGCCGCCTCTACAACAACGCTACCGTCCAGGAGGGGGAGGCCCCTGCCGAGGACCCGGCGGCGCTTCTGGAGGAATATGAGGACTGCGCGGGGCAGTTGGAGACGCTTATCGCCCGCATCAACCGCACCAACTGCGAGACCAGGACGGACAGCGGCACCTTGACAGAGCTTCTCGCCAAGCGGGACTGCCTGAAAATGCGGGTGCGGACATACCAGGACTTTCTGTCCGCGGCCAGCAGTCTGGTTCCCCGGCGGGCCTCCCGCTCGGAGATCAAGATCCTGAGCGCGGTGCCCGTGCCGGAGTACCGCAAGCGGGCGGACGCGCTGTCCCGGCAGCTCCGGGAGGTGGACGGCGTCATTCAGGGCGCAAACTGGACCACAGAATTGCTATAAACTTAACATTCGGGGCCGTCATTGGGCTTTGCCCAACGACCGGCCCGGCAGCGCAAGCGCTGCCTGGTAACCGCAGGCGGGGCGAATGTGAGCCCTCCCGGCCGGGTATGGAGCCGGGCGTGATTTTGGAAGAAATTACATGATAGGCGCGTGGAAGGGCCCGCGCGGGGTTCAAATCCCCGGTGACTGTTACGCCCAGCAAGGTGACAACGGTACGCTGACCAATACATCGCACGACCACACATTGACCGCAGGCGGCGAGGGAGGGAACGGGGATAGAAGTTCTCTTCGCAGAGAACGTAACGCACTACAATATCAATTTATGATCTCAACGCTTTTGTCCGTCGGATAGAATTGCAGGGCATCCTGGACCGTCTTGAACGCGCCCGCACGATTCCCGCCGTTTCGCGTCCCGTTGTCCATAGCGCTCACAGCGGGGTACTGGAACCAGCGTTTCTGATGCGTATAGTTGAAGCAACTGTCGATGATTCATCCATCTCGAACTTCCTCGACGGGATAGGCCAGATAGCCCCGTTGCCGTTCACTGTTGCGGGGCATGGAAAATGCGGCCAGGAAAAATGGCAAATGTCAAGAGGAATCTGGACAAAGAGACAAATACACCTCATTTAAGAAGTGAGCAAAAAAGACAAACAACGAGCACGGCAAGGTGCGGCAAGGAAAGAGGTGTCCCGCCCCTCCCGTTGGTCGGGCCGGGACGGTGGCACGGCAACGATCCGGCGTCAAGGGCCGCAAAAAATTTTTCTCAGGTCTGCGGACCTGAGAAAATTTTTTTGCTTTCGCTTCGCTCACCCTTGACCCCGGATAGTGGCCGTGCAGGCAGGGGCCAACCGAAGTCGCCGGAGCCGACTTCGGCAGGCCGACAATTTTTATTTTGGGGCCGGGTCCTAATCGGAGAAAGGAGCAAAACAATGATGAGATGGAAGGTAATGCTACCCAAGG
>CAJUOA010000015.1:0-26716 GCA_910587785.1 uncultured Oscillospiraceae bacterium
TTTTCAAACTTTTTCTGCCCTGCCGCCCTTTTGCACTCCCGTGCCGGACAGCTCAATTAATATAGCATTCCTTCCTTTATTTGTCAAGACCTTTTTTTGCTTTTTTCAAATTCTTTTCTCCCAACGGTTTGGGGCACACCCGCCTGCACAGTTTCACCGGCGACCACCCCTAGTCTCTACACTCCTCCGGAGTTTATACATATAAATAGACAAATCTACGAACTGCGCACAATCCCCGTTATCCGATGTAACGGGGATTGTGCGCACGAATGCTATCTTGACACCGTATAGAGGGAGTAGAAGTACTCCTTGCGCTCCATCAGCTCCTGAAAGGTGCCTTTCTCCTCGATCCGTCCGTTTTTCAGGACCAGGATCTCATCGTACTGCTCCAGCATCTCTGGAATGAGCTTATGGGTGATATGAATCATGAGCTTGTCCCTCTCCCGGAGTAGCGCGCTTTCGATCTCCGTGCCGGTCTGCAGGTCCAGATTGGAGGTGAACTCATCGAGAAGGTATACCGCCGGATCGTTGATCATGGCTCTGGCCAGGGCCAGCCGCTGCCGCTGGCCGGCAGACAGATTGGCGCCGTTCTCCGTGACGGGGGTCTCAAGCCCCAGGGGCAGTCCATTGATGAACTCCTCCAGTCTGGCCGCGCGGACCGCCCTCTGCACGACGTCCTCCGGCACGTCCACATAGAGGGTCAAGTTATTTCGGATCGTATCCTCAAACAGGAACATATTGGGATCGATCCAGCCCAGCTGGCCATAGTAGCTTTGGCCGCTGTAGCTCTGGATATCCCTGCCGTTTACGGTGAGCCTGCCGTCCGGATTCTCATAGTACCGCAGCAGCAGGTTGAACAGGGTCGTCTTGCCGGACCCGCTCTCCCCCACGACCGCGTAGGACTTGCCCTTCTCAAAGCGCGCCGTTACATGGTCCAGGACGGTCTTGTCCTGCGTATAGCCGAAGCTGACGCCGTCAAAGGCGATCTCCCGCACATCCTCCAGCCTTTCGCCCTGGTCCCGGGGCGCGGACTCATGGGAGAGGATTCCGTTGAAGCGGTCAATGATGGGCCTTGCGGTCTGGAACTGCGACGAGATGTCGATGATCTCCGTAGTGATACTTGTCATTTGTCCGATGAAATTCCCCATAATAACAATATCTCCCCCTCGCGCCCGGCCATGGAGGATCAGCCATACGCCGTAGGCCAGGGTCGCCGTGGTGGAGATGATGCTCACGCCCCAGCCAACCATCCGAAGCAGGACCTGCAGGTCTCTCTGGGCCATTTTCTTGTACTCCATATTTTCGTTATAAGCTTTATGCCGGCCCATGATCCGGTCATAGAGGGAAAATGCCTTGATGACCATGAAGCCGCTGAGGTAGTCCTTCAGATGAGCTGTGTATTCGTCCAGCCCGCCCAGATACTGGGCGCTCCGTTTTTCTACATACTTCCCGGCCAGCGCAGGCACAAGGAGGCCGAGGGCCACCACAATGATGATAAGAAAGATGTTGGAGGGATCGATCCAAAGCATACCGGCCAAAGAGGCAGCCAAGCTTGCCGTGTGATGAATACACAGATAGATCTGCTCAAAATAGTAGCTGGTCAGGTTCTCGATATTGGTATTCAGGTCCGCTATGTAAGTAGAGCTGTTTCTGGCGTTGAACGCCGGAACGCTTTGACCCATGATCTTCCCGAAGAGGTCCTGGCGAAGCGTGGACTTGATGCGCCGTGTATACCGGTTGCGTAAAAAGCCGCACAGAGCGCTGACGGACAAATAGCACACGAGCCAGACCATAGATAGGGTGAACACCAGGGCCAGCCGATCCATGGAAGCGTCCAGCGCCAAATCAACGAAAGCTCCGTCTACAAAGCCCATCCCCAGCTCTAAAACAGCGGTCAGGACGATGGAAATGGAGCAGAACACGAACTGCGCCGGTTTGATAAAAAGGTACTTTTTCATGGTAGCTCCTCCAAATTCGGCTACTTACCTAACAGCCGGAACTTTCAATTTTGCAAAAACCTTCGCACATCATATTGGCTATGGAAAACCCTTCTTTTGCTAACTCTTTCTTAAACGCTGATACTCCATTAGTGAAGTCAAACACTTTACCATCTGAAATATCATTCGCATACTGTCGCACAGTACCCATATTGAACAGGCCCTCCGGCAGATAAACGCAGGGTCTAACTACATTATTCTCGCTGATTACAATTTGGTATTTTCCAGCGTTGCATCTCAGAGTACTCGTATCATCAGCCTCTTTTGCAAGCAAGTCGCCCAATCTGCGAACTTTTATATGAGGGCTAAGCTTATCTGCCCAATCGTCTACTATTCTTCTGACTTCCGGAAGTTCCTCTTTTGGAAGCTCCAAGCTTTTGTGATACTCGCTTGCACTTGCCCGTCCAAGAGGGATTACAAGCGCAAATCTAATTTCTTTAGGGTTAAATTGGCAGGCAAACTCAATAAATTTATGAATTTCTGTATAGTTCTCCCTTGTAATACATATGGCAATAGCTAAATCA
The DNA here is from genome assembly GCA_910587785.1 of uncultured Oscillospiraceae bacterium. Taxonomy (GTDB): domain Bacteria; phylum Bacillota; class Clostridia; order Oscillospirales; family Oscillospiraceae; genus Pelethomonas. Next base: position 2,522 of record CAJUOA010000015.1, read on the forward strand.
CAACTATGGGACTTAAGAATTTCCAATCCCGCCTTAACTGCATCAAATCCATGCTCTCGAGAAGTGAACGATTTATATGACTCATTGTCATATCCATAAATGCTCACTTGCACTTCACTTAGCAATGAAAGCTTATCAGAAGATATGGCTTTGATATTGCTACCATTAGTTAAAACGAAAACTTTGCCTGCGGCCTTTGCCGCAATCTCGATGATCTCATTAATTTGAGGATGCAATGTGCATTCGCCGCCTGTTATTTCTATAGCTTCAAGCGGTACAGACAATTTTGAAAGAAAATACTCAAAATCAGCAACATTCATATAACCAATGCCAGTGACTTTTGCATCCTTAAAACAGTGTTTGCAACTGAAGTTACATTTATTTGTCAGCTCCAAAACAAGCTTTGAGGGAAATAGCTTACCTTTTTTTCCTGTTATTGGATTAACTTTACTCAATGGCGCTTTATCTGAGACTTCTTCAATTATTTTATGTGTCAGCAATTCTTCTATAACCTTAGGAAAAAGTTGTCTAGCTTCATTATCTTCGGAGTTGATCCCGTATTTTTCCCAAATACCTTCTGTAATATTAGAAAGGCTATTTTCACCATTACACTTCTCCACCACATCGACATATAATGGATTTAACTCCACAGAGCCATTGCCGGTAAGAACAATAATAGTATCGTTATTGTAATAAAAGCTAAATTCCGGATTTCTCAAGTAAAATACATTCTTGTTCATTTACAACCGTTGTCCTTTCAAAAATTCATTCAAATACTCAAAAAACCTAAGGTTATTATGGAGGAACAGAAATATCTCCATAATAACCTTAGAGATCGATGCGTTTAATGGCCGTTATGCTTGGTACTGCAATGAGACCAACTAGGACAAGCACCCTCGCTAATCGACAGAGGACGAATCATTGCCAAGAAAAGCTCTCTCATTTTCTGACCTCCTTTCTTTAATAATTATTGGGGGAAAACGCCAAAGGATATTAGTCATACGCCCCGGCCTTATGACACCCAAATTTTACCAAATTCCCCTCCCTCTTGTCAAGCCTCTGTCGGCAGCAAAGTCCACAAAATTTTTAGGTACAAATTCTCCCTGGAAAAATTTCAAAAATTTTCCAAGTTTTGAAAGACATTTCTCCCAACTCGTGCTATAGTATAGAGACAGCCCAGTTTTACTCACATAGATAAGGAACGATACGATGCAGATCAAACGACTTGCCGCCACCTTCGGGCGGCTGGAAAACGCCGCGCTGGACCTGGAGCCGGGCCTGAACGTCATTGACGCCCCCAACGAGGGGGGCAAGTCCACCTGGACGGCCTTCCTCCGGGTGATGTTCTACGGCCTGAGCACCAAGGACCGCTCCCCCAACGCGGACAAGCGCCGCTATCAGCCCTGGTCCGGCAGCGCCATGGCCGGGGTGATGGACGCGGCCACCGCCCGGGGCGAGGTAACCGTCACCCGAAGCACCGCCCGGGCCAACGCCCCCATGGGGCAATTCACCGCCGTCTACGCCGGGACCAGCGACAGCGTGGAGTGGCTCACCGCTGCGGACTGCGGGGAGACCCTCCTGGGCGTGCCTCAGGACGTGTACGAGCGCAGCGCCTTCATCCGCCAGTCGGGCCTCACGGTGGACCAGAGCAGCGCTCTGGAGAAGCGCATCGCCTCCCTCATCACCACCGGCGAGGAGGGCACCAGCTTCTCCGACGCCTCGGACCGCCTGAAGAAGCAGCTCAACACCCGCCGCCATAACAAGACAGGCCGTCTGCCCCAGCTGGAGGACGAGCTGGCGGAGCTCCGGGGCGCCCAGGAGGAGCTGACGGGCCTCACCGCCTCTCTGGAAGCGGACCTGGAGCGGGAGCGGGCCCTGCAGGCGGAGATCGCGCAGCTCAGGGAGCTCCTGGAGGCCCACAACGCGGCGGACCAGGCCGACACCGCCGCCGCCGCCGAGAGCGCCCGCCTGGACCTGGTCAGCGCCCAGGACAAGCTGCGCACCCTGGAGTACGCGGCCCGGGGCCTCCCGCCCCAGCAGGAGCTCATCAAAATGCGGGGCGCGCTGGACTACTTAGCCGCCCAGCGGGGCAGTGCGGAGCAGGCCCGGGAGCGGATGGACATGGCCAACGGCCGTCTCCGCCGCACGGAGCTCGCCATGAACTCCCACCCCCTCTCGGGCCGCACCCCGGAGGAGGCCGCCAGGGTCCCCCCGGACCTGGGCCCCAAGCCCAAGCCCAACGCGGCGGCTGCGGTCCTGTCCCTCATTGCCGGGGTGGTCCTGGCGCTGACGGTGGCCCTCTACACGCAGAACCTCATCGCCGCCCTGGGGAGCGGCTGCGGCCTCTTCGGCGCGCTGGTCCTGCTGACGGCGGTGTTCCCCTTCCTCCGGGCGAAGAAAAAGCGCTCGAAGCGGGAGGAGGAGCTCATCCGCCACCGGGCCGACCAGGTAGCGGCCTACACCATCCTCTACCGCAACACCGAGGACGCCCGTGCCGCGGCCCGGGACGCCTCCGCCGCCCACGAGGCCGCGGCCTCCGCCCTGGAGGCCAGCCGCGGTCAGATCCTGGCCCAGATCCGCTCCTACCGCCCCCTGGTCAAGGACATGGGCGACGCTCTGCAGGCGGTGACGGCGGGCCTCGCGGCCCACGACGAGCTGGACCAGGCCCGCCGGGCCGAGGAGGCGGCCCGCCTGCGCTGGGAGGCCCGGCGGGACAGCGCTCCCGAGCCCCCCGCCGTCCCCGTCGCCCGCCCGGCGGAGGACCGGGACCGGCTCTGGGCCCAGCTCCAGGAGGACGAGGAGCACCTCGCCATCCTCCAGCGCCGCATCCACACCACCCAGGGCCGCATCCAAGCCATGGGGGACCCGGCGGCGTTCCAGTCCCGCATCGAGGGCCTGGAGACCCAGCGCCGCTCCCTCCAGCGGGAGTACGACGCCATCGCCCTGGCCCTGGAGGTCCTGGCGGCCTCCAACGGCGCACTGCAAAACCGCTTCTCCCCTGCGCTGGGACAGCGTGCGGCGGAGATTTTCACCCAGCTCACCCGGGGCAAGTACGACAAGGTGCTCCTCAGCAAGGAGCTCGCCCCGTCGGCCCAGGAGGCGGGGGCCATGGTGCCCCACGAGGCGGCCCTGCTCAGCCAGGGCGCGGCGGACCAGCTGTATTTGGCGGTGCGCCTGGCCATCAGCGACATGGTCCTCCCGGCGGAGAACGCGGTGCCCATCGTCCTGGACGACGCGCTGGTGAACTTCGACGACGGCCGCATGGCGGCGGCTCTGGACTATCTGGTGGAGCTCTCGAAGACCCGGCAGATCCTCCTCATGACCTGCCAAAGCCGGGAGGCGGCGTATCTGGCGAAGGCGCACCCGGGGAAGTTCCATCACATCCAGCTATAGGGCCCAGAGCGAAGCGCAAAATAAAAGTTTCGTCCACCTTTTCAAAGGTGGCGGGTCCAGGGCAGAGCCCTGGTGGGTTTGGGCGAAGCCCAATATATATTCGTTCAATAAAAAGCGAGAGGTGTTTCCATGCCATCCTCCGTGGTACTTTTTTCGTATCTATTTTTACTGCTGATGGCCTACAGCTTTCTCGGCTGGTGCGGGGAGATGGTATACTGCTCCCTGGGGCAGGGGAAGCTGTGTGAGAAGCGGGGGTTTTTGAACGGCCCGCTGTGCCCCATCTACGGCCACGGGGCCCTGCTGGTGCTGGCGGCCCTGGGCGGCAGCACCAATCCCCTGGTGACGTTTGCCGCAGGCGCGGTGCTGACCAGCGCCGTGGAGTACGTGACCAGCTATCTGATGGAGAAGCTCTTCCACATGCGCTGGTGGGACTACTCCCACAAACGCTGGAACCTGAACGGCCGGGTCTGCCTGCAAAACAGCACGATCTTCGGCCTCGCCTGTGTGGCGCTGTGCCACTGGGCCAATCCGGCGGTGACGCTCCGCGTGGGCGCTCTGCTCCGCCGGGGCATCGGCGTGCCCCTCGCCCTCTCACTGCTGGTGCTCTACCTTGCGGACGTCGTTCTCTCGGTGCGCAGTGCCATCCAGATCGGCAGCCGCCTGGAACAGCTCCACGCAATCCACGACGAGCTCGCCGCCAAGCTGGAGGCCCTCCGCCAGGAGCAGCGCTTGGCGGCGGAGGCCCAGCGGGCCAAGCTGGAGGCGGCCATGGGGGCGGTCCGGCAGGGCGCGGCGGAGAAGCGGGCCGAAGCGGCCCGGGCGGTCCAGGCCAAGCTGGAGCCCTTGGGCGGCATCGGCGGCGAATTCGCCAAGAGGCTGGACGCCGCCCGCGCAGAGGCCCAGCAGAAGCTCCACGCCCTCTACGATAAGCAGGACTTTTTCGAGCGCCGCCTCCTGCGGGCCTTCCCCACCCTCCACTCGCCCCTCCATGGCGAGGCGCTGAAGAAACTGCGGGAGTACTGGGAAAAGCGGGAGGAGTAAATGTTGGGCTTCGCCCAAACCCAGCAGGGCTCTGCCCTGCACCCGCCGCCTTTGGAAAGGTGGACGAAACTTTTATCCTGCGCTGCGCGCTTTTCTATTTGAGAAATCATTCAAAAGGAGAACAAAACAATGGCAGAATGCACCCACGATTGCAGTACCTGCGGCGAAGCCTGCGCCGAGCGCACCGCGCCCCAGGACCTGCGCCAGCCCCACAACCCCAACGCCCGGGTGGGCAAAGTCTTCGGCGTCGTCTCCGGCAAGGGCGGCGTCGGCAAGTCCATGGTCACCAGTCAGCTTGCGGTGCTGTCCCGGCGGAAGGGCCACAAGACCGGCATCCTGGACGCGGACATCACCGGCCCCTCCATCCCCAAGGCCTTCGGCGTCCACGAGCGGGCCATGGGGGACGAGCGGGGGATGCTCCCCGTGGAGACCCGCACGGGCATCCAGCTCATGAGCGTGAACCTCCTGCTGGACGACGAGACGGACCCGGTCCTTTGGCGGGGCCCCATCATCGGCGGCGTGGCCACCCAGTTCTGGACGGACGTCATCTGGGACGTGGACTACCTCTTTGTGGACATGCCTCCGGGCACCGGGGACGTGGCCCTGACGGTCTTCCAGTCCCTGCCCCTGGACGGCATCATCGTCGTCGCCTCCCCCCAGGAACTGGTAAGCATGGTGGTGGAAAAGGCTGTGAAGATGGCCGAGCGCATGGACATCCCCATCGTAGGCGTGGTGGAGAACATGAGCTACCTCCTCTGCCCCGACTGCGGCAAGGAGATCCCCCTCTTCGGCGTTGGCAAGACCCAAGCTGCCGCCGATGCCCATGGGCTGAAGCTTCTGGGCCGGATGCCCTTGGCGCCCCAGCTCGCTGCACTCACCGACGAGGGGCGCATCGAGGACTTCCAGGGGGATTGGCTTGTCAGTCTCTCCGATATTTTGGAGAAGTTTGAGGGCTGAATGAGCCAATATGAGAAACTGCTCCTGTCCATCCTCAGCGGCACCAGGGACAAGAGCCTGCTGTTTGCCGACCTGCAAACTGTCCTGGACCGGCTGGGGTTCCAGCGCCGCGTAAGAGGCGGCCATTTCATCTACACCAAGGCGGGCGTGGAGGAGATCATCAACCTCCAGCCCGCCGGAAGCAAGGCAAAGCCCTATCAGGTAAAGCAGGTCCGGGGCATCATCTTAAAATATCAGCTGGGAGGCTGCGTGCATGAAATATGAGATCATCCTTTACTGGAGCGAGGACGACAACGCCTACATTGCCGAGGTGCCGGAGCTTCCAGGCTGTATGGCGGACGGCCCCACGGCGGGAGAAGCCCTGCACAACGTGGAGCGGATCGCCCAGGAGTGGATTGAGACCGCCCGGGAGATGGGCCGTCCGGTGCCGGTGCCGAAGGGCCGGTTGAAGTATGCGTAAAAATTTTGAAATCGACAAAAAAGTGTCCGGCTGTTTTGATGACAGCCGGACACTTTCTTTTTTTGCTACGGTAAAAACACCAGGATCGCCGTACAGACCACCCCCACCAGCAGGAAGACGCCCCCGCCGATCCTGGTGTGGAGGAGATATGCGTCCGACGGCTCGCCGCCGTCCGTCTTCCAGCTCTGAGTCACCTCGTAGAACCCGCGAGGGTTTACGAGCATGACTCCCCCAACGACAGCAACAAGAATGCCTAAGATCACATACATTTCACGCGCCTCCTGATCTTCCAATACACAAAATACAGCAAAAACGGCACGGTAAAGCAGGCCAGCGCCCGCACCGCAAGCTGGACCGCGATCCGGTACACCCCCGCCTGGAGGAGCCAGTACGTCACCAGCGTCAGCACGAGGCAGTGGGAGAGGTAGACGAAAAAGGACGCCCTGTGGATGCCCCGCAGAGCCCGCTCCAGTCCCGCCGCCCTGCCCTGGAGGGAGATGCAGGCCGTCAGCAGGAGCAGGATGGACATCCCGTCGGTAAAGAGCTTGAGCACGTCCAGATCAATGGGCAGGGCCTCCCACCCGGCGGCGAACTGCCTCCAGCTGACCGCCGCGCAGAGCGCCACCGGCAAAGCCGACCACGCGATGCCCCTCCGGTCCGCCTCCAGCCGGGCCCGCACCGCGCCGTAGTGCCGTCCCGCGTACAGCCCCGCCGTCCAGAAGACCAGATAGGCGGGGAACACCCGGTCTGTCCAGGGAAATCCCAGCCACGCGCCGCCCTTCTGCACCAGAAACTGCGCCGCCGCAGCCCACAGCATGGCCTCATACCACGGTACCCGCCTCACTGCCCAGCGCCACAGAGGCATGAGCAGATAGAACTGCATGGTAATGACGATATAATAGAACTGAGAGGACAGGTTCCCCAGCCAGAGATAGGAGAAGAATCCCTTCCAGGAGGGCGTGACATAGTGGATCTGCGCCAGCACAGCGTAGTACACCACCACCGCCGCCGCATAGGGCAGATAGACCTTCCACACCCTCCCCAGGACGTAGGGCCCATATTTCGGCCCGCCGTCCTCCTTCCGGAAGCGCGCCCCCAGCTTCACCGCCCCGCAGAAGAGGAACGCGGGCACCGCGAACGCCGCCAGCCGCCACGGCAGATACACCGCCGCCGCCTGCCAGCTCCCCCGGTCCAGCTCCGTGACGCCCAGGGACAGCACATGGATGAGCATCACCATCAAACAGGCGGCGGCGTTGAAGTAATCCAGCTCCACCAGACGCTCCCGTCTCTCCATATGCCTCACCCCCTGTCTCAGCCGTCAGGCAGATATCCCTCTGCGATGAGGAGCTCCAGCATGACCTGGTCCTTTGGCCCGTGGTCATGCTCTCGGTTGACTTTGATGGCCGTCCGGGGCCGGACCCACTCCAGGGTGAACCGCTCCTCCGCCTCGTAATCGTCCAGGGACTGCGCCCCGGCCTGCTCCCGGACCTCGCAGATAAAATAGTAATTGTCCTGGATAAACATATCCTCCCGCTCGCCCTTCTGCACCCGGTGGACATACCCGTAGTCCCGGATGGTCCCGGGCAGAACAGCGAGCCCTGCCTCCTCCGCCGTCTCTCGGATGACGGCCTCCACGGGGCTCTCCCCCGCCTTGATGCCGCCGCCGGGAAATTTGTAGTAGTCGTATTTCAGGCTGTGGACCATGGCCACCCGGTCCCCGGCGATAATGATGCTTCGGGCGGAGGGACGGACGAATGCCGTCCCTCCCGGGTCATAGTCCTTCGTGTCGATGGTAAAAAGAAGTCTCATTTTCTCAGCACAGCTTGGCCCCCGCGGGGATGGTGCCGTCCACCATCAGCAGGTGCAGGCACTCCTCGCCCTGTTCGGTGTGGACGGCGGAGATGAGCATCCCCTGACTGACCTGCCCCATCATCTTCCTGGGGGGCAGGTTGACGATCGCCACCAGGGTCTTGCCGATAAGGTCCTCCGGCTTGTACCACTTGGCGATGCCGGAGAGGATCTGCCGGTCGGTGCCGGTGCCGTCGTCCAGGGTGAACTTGAGGAGCTTGTCGGACTTTTTCACCGCCTGACAGTCCTTGACCTTCACCGCCCGGAAGTCGGACCTGCAGAAGGTGTCAAAGTCCACCTCTTCCTCCGCCAGGGGCTCGATTTCGAGGGCGGGCAAAGCGGCCTTCTTGGCCTCCTCCTGGATGCGGTCCAGCTCTTCCAGCTCCTTTGCCATATCGATACGGGGGAACAGGTTCTCCCCCTTGGACACGGCCGCGTCCGCCGCCAGAGTGCCCCAGACCGCGGCACTGTCCCAGGTCCGGGCCTCCGCGCCCGCCCCGATCTGAGCGAAAATCTTCTCACAGCTCTCCGGCATAAAGGGGGTCAGCAGGACGGTGCACACCCGGACGGTCTCCAGCAGGTTGTAGAGCACCGCCGCAAGCCGCGGTCCGTTGGCGTCCATATCCTTCGCCAGAGCCCAGGGCGCATTTTCATCGATATACTTGTTGGCCCGCTGGATGACCTTGAAGATCTCCTCCAGGGCGTTCTGGAACTGGAACTTCTCCATCTGCTCCTCGTACCGTCCCCGCAGTCCAGAGGCCAGGGAGGTCAGACTGCCGTCCAGCTCCGGATTCTCCTGCCGCGCCGCAGGGAGCTTCCCGCCGAAGTACTTCTCCGCCATGGCGGTGGTGCGGGAGACCAGGTTGCCCAGGTCGTTGGCGAGATCGACGTTGATGGTCTGGATGAGCAGCTCGTTGGTAAAGTTGCCGTCGGAGCCGAAGGGAAAGGAGCGCAGCAGGAAGAACCGCAGGGCGTCCACGCCGTAGCGCTCGGAGAGCAGGTAGGGGTCCACCACATTGCCCTTGGACTTGCTCATCTTGTCGCCGTTGAAGTTGAGCCACCCGTGGCCGTAGACCTTTTTCGGCAGAGGCAGGTCCATGCTCATAAGGAACGCAGGCCAATAGATGGCGTGGAACCGGACGATCTCCTTACCGACAAAATGGGCGTCAGCGGGCCAGAACTTGTCCAAATCGTTATATTTGTCGTTTTGATAACCCAGCGCGGTCATGTAGTTGAACAGCGCATCCAGCCACACATAGACCACATGGCCCGGGTCAAAGTCCACAGGTACGCCCCAGGTAAAGTTGGTACGGGACACGCACAGGTCCTGGAGGCCGCCCTCGCAGTCGATGAAGTTGTTGACCATCTCGTGGACCCGGCTCTCGGGCTCCAGGAAATCCGTATTCAGCAGCAGGTCCCGAACCCGGCCGGCGTACTTGGAGGCCCGGAAAAAGTAAGCCTCCTCCTCGGCGTCCACGACCTCCCGCCCGCAGTCGGGGCACTTGCCGTCCACCAGCTGACTCTCTGTCCAGAAGCTCTCGCAGGGCTTGCAGTACTTGCCCGTGTATTTACCCTTGTAGATATCGCCGTTTTCGTGCATTTTTTTGAAGATTTTCTGGATGGACGCCACATGGTAATCGTCCGTAGTGCGAATGAACCGGTCATAGCTGATGTTCATCAGCTTCCACAGGTCCAGCACCCCGCCCGGTGCGGCCACGATGCTGTCCACAAACGCCTGGGGCGTAACCCCGGCCTCCTTGGCCTTGTCCTCGATCTTCTGCCCGTGCTCGTCCGTACCGGTCAGGAACATCACCTCATAGCCCTGAAGCCTCTTATAACGGGCCATGGCGTCGGTGGCCACCGTGCAGTACGCGTGGCCGATGTGGAGCTTTCCCGAGGGGTAGTAGATCGGGGTTGTAATATAGTAATGCTTGTTGTCCATGGGGTAGGACCTCCTCTGGTCATAAAATTTCTCATTTTTGTAGTATACAGCATTTTCTTCCAAAAGAAAAGGGGAGAATCGAAACTTTTATTCTTCCTGCCGCCCCCGGGGCTCCTCGCCCCGGACCCCGGTGACTTTTTGTGCGGACAAAAAGTCACCAAAAAACCGCTCAAGAAACTACGTTTCTTGAGAATCTTCCTTCACTACGGGGGTTTTGATTTGCGCTACGACCTGTTTGACCCTTTTCCCCAATATCTGCCCTGGGCCGATGGCAGTCGAATCGCTGGAACCTCTCCCTGGCCCTTTAGCCTTCTTCGTTGGCTTCGCCTCCTGGAAGCACGCTTCTTTCCGATACTACCGGGCCACCGGCCCGGTGCGGGCGGTACTGCCCCGCAATACCGCCCGCTCTGCCGTCACCCGCCGCCCCCCTGTGCTGAGGCTCCCCGATCCCCCGATCGGAGCATCCTCCCCCCGCTTCCCCAGACCTCCTCACCTGGGAAATTTTTACGAAAAAATGAAACTTTCATTTTCTGTTGACCTCCCGCCATTTTAGCGGTATACTAGATTGGCATCCGTATCGAACAAACTACAGCAAGGAGGCCGATATGACCAGCACTGTCAAAAAAATCCGTAAATCTACTTGGCCATACTACGGCGCGGCGGCCGTCTGGGTGGTCTGGGCCCTGTGCTTTGACCTCTACCGCCCCGGACACTTCGCCTTCGCCGCCGTCCTGTCCGCAGGAGCCTTCCTCCTCCTTCGCGCCCTCTGCCCCGACGAGGTCACGGAGATCGAAGTCCCCGCGCCCCCCAAGCCCGAGGAAAAACCCACCGGCAACCCTGATCTGGACAAGATGATCGCCAACGGCCGCCTCGCTATCAGCGAGATGAAGCGCCTGGATGACGCCATCGAGGACGAAAAAATCTCCGCCGCCATCCGCGACCTGGAGAAAGTCTCCCAGGCCATCTTCGACCAGGTGCGGGCAGAGCCTAAAAAGCTCCCCCAGATCCAAAAGTTCATGGACTACTACCTGCCCACCACCTTAAAGCTCCTCAACGCCTACGACCGCATGGACGCCGCCGGCGTCAGCGGCGAGAACATCGACACCACCAAGCGCCGCGTGGAGGACATCATGGGCACCATCGTCACCGCCTTCCACAAACAGCTCGATAACCTCTTTGGTACCGACGCCCTGGACATCTCCACTGACATCTCCGTCCTGGAGACCCTCCTCGCCCGGGAAGGCTTGGCCGGAGAGCACATGAAGGCCGAAACAACCCAAAACGCCGACGGCTCAGACATTAATCTGAAGCTGTGACCAACCAATATTTTAAGGAGGAACCGATCATGTTAAAGCGAATCTTTGCCGCCATCAGCGCCCTGCTTACCATCCTCTTCGCCGCCCTGGGGGTCCAGTGGATCGACCGCTCCAGGAAAAACCACTGGGACCTCCCCCGCCTGGGGATCGGCCTCATTTGGCTGTCCTCCACTGTCTGGCAGTTCCTCTCCACCTGCTCCCTGTGGCAGATGGCCAGCCAGGAGGTCGGCGAGGACGAGTTCAATGACTTCGATGATTTTGAGATCATTACCGACTGAGTCCTGCCGGACAGGCAATCTCGCTCTTTACTGCGCAGCTTGAGCCAAGCCGCCGCGCGGTAACGATACTGCGTTTTTATCGCGGAACACTATGAACAAAAACGGAGGATAATACAATGAGTGGTCCTGATAACCAGATGCCCCAGCTGACCTTGGACGCCAGCGAACTCGCTAAGGCCGACACCCCTACCCTCACCCTGGGCGCCGAGCCCCCCGCCGCCCCGGCGGCTGTGGAGGAGAAAAAGCCCGAGCCCGTCCAGATCGACGAGAGTATGCTCACCGAGGCCGAGCGCAAGATGGTCGATGAGTTCTCCAAGAAGATCGACATCTCCGACTCCCAGCTGGTCCTTCAGTACGGCTCCGCCGCCCAGAAGAGCGTGGCCGGGTTCTCTGAGAGCGCCCTCGCCAACGTCCGCAACAAGGACCTGGGCGAGGTGGGCGACACCCTTACCAACCTGGTGGTGGAGCTTAAGAACTTCGGCCAGGAGGAGGAAGAGAAGGGCATTTTCGGCTTCTTCAAGAAGGCCGGCAGCAAGATGGAGACCATGAAGGTCCAGTACACTAAGGCCGAGGTCAACGTGGACAAGATCGCCCGGGAGCTGGAACAGCACCAGGTGACCCTCATGAAGGACATCGCCATGTTCGACCAGATGTATGAGCTCAACCTGAAGTACTACAAGGAGCTGACCATGTACATCATTGCCGGGAAGAAGCGCCTGGCGGAGGTGCAGTCCGGCCAGCTGGAGGAGCTGCGGCAGAAGGCCGAGCGCACCGGCGCTCAGGAGGACGCCCAGGCCTATAACGACCTGGTCCAGATGTGCAACCGCTTCGAGAAAAAGCTCCACGACCTGGAGCTCACCCGCATGGTCTCCATCCAGATGGGCCCCCAGACCCGGATGCTCCAGAACAACGACACCCTCATGGTGGAGAAGATCCAGTCCTCCCTCGTCAACACCATCCCCCTCTGGAAGAGCCAGATGGTCCTCGCCCTGGGCCTGGAGAACAGCCGCAAGGCCACTGCCGCCCAGTCCGCCGTCACCAACGCCACCAACGAGCTCCTGAAAAAGAACGCCGAGATGCTCAAAATGGGCACCATCGCCACCGCCAAGGAGGCCGAGCGGAGCATCATCGACATCGAGACCCTTCAGCACACCAACCAACAGCTCATCTCCACCCTGGACGAGGTCATCCAGATCCAGCGGGACGGCGCCCAGAAGCGCCGGGCCGCAGAGGTGGAGCTGGGCCGCATCGAGGGCGAACTGCGTCAGAAGCTGATGGAGCTCAGAAATTGAGAGCCGTCTGCCCTCGCAAGCCATAAGGAGGCTCAATGAAGCTTTTCAAAAACAAAGCATTTGCCATTTTCGTCCTCATCGCCGCCATCGCCCTCTCCTCCCTGTACGGCATCTCCAAAGCGCCGGAGATCCGCCTCCCCGAGGGGAGCGTGCCCCTGGACGAGAGCCTGAGCACGTACACCTTCGGGCAGTATGTGGAGGACAGGGCCGGTGTGCTGTCGAAGAAGACCATGAAGGCCGTCTGCCTCTACAACGCTAACTGGGACCGGATGGCCGGGAGCATCCTGGCCGTGGTGACCCTGGGTGACAAAGAGGAAACCGGAAGCGCAGAGGACTTGGCCTGGGACTGGGCGGAAACGCTCCAATTGGGGGAGAACGATGCCATCCTCGTCATCAATGCCACAAACCAGGACTACAGCGTGGTGGCCAGCGGACGGTTCTTCGACCTCCTGGACGCCCAGTCCGCCAGCTTTGTGGACACCCTCCTGGAGGAGAGCATCCACAAGCGGGACTATGACCAGGCGGTGCTGAACCTCTTCGGCGGGCTCCACCAGCTCTTCGGGATGTATCAGACGGATTCCTACGCCGGAGGCGCCGGGATGGAGGTCTTCCGGTCGGTGCTGTCTGTGGTCGTGCTGCTGGTGGTCCTGGTGCTGCTCTTCAACTGCCTGGACGGCATCCGCTACAACAGCTGGTCCGCCCGGTACGGCGGCATGGCCGTGCCCCCGGTGGTCTACCGGCCCATCTTCTGGTGGCACCGGCCCGGCAGCGCCTGGTTCACCCGGCGCAGGCGTCCGCCCCCGCGGCCCCCCAGAGGCCCCCGGCCTCCCATGGGCGGCGGACCCGGTCCCCGGCCTCCCATGAGCGGAGGCCCGCGCCCGCCCCGGCCCCCGATGGGCCGCTCGACCCCGCCCAGGAGCGGGAGCTTCGGAGGCGGTTCCCGGGGCGGAGGCTTCGGCAGTTTCCCCGGGAGCGGCAGCTTCGGCGGAGGCCGCGGGGGAGGCTTCGGCGGCTCCCGAGGCGGCAGCTTCGGCGGAGGCTCCCGCGGAGGCGGCTTCGGCGGCGGAGGCAGCAGAGGCGGCGGCTTCGGGGGCGGTTCCCGGGGCGGCGGCTTCGGAGGCCGGAGATAGCCGCGTATGTGCAAAATAAATCCCTCGCCGCAGATGCGGCGGGGGATTTTTGGCGTTAGGGTTCGTTGTTTCCGGCTTGCAGGGACAGCCGGTAGAGCTCGCCCCTTTGGCCGGTCAGCTCCTCCCAGGTCCCCTGCTCCACCAGCGCGCCGTCCTTCAGGACGAAAATCCGGTCATACCTGCGCATGTTCTCCGCAAAGACACGGTGGGTGATCATCAGCACCCCGGCCTCCGGCAGGGAGAGGATGGTCTTCTCGATTTCCTCCGCGTTCCGGTTGTCCAGGGAGGCGGCCACCTCGTCGAAGACCATAAACTGCGCCCCGTGGGCCAGGCACCGGGCAAGCCCCAGGCGCTGGGCCTCGCCTCCGGAGATGTTGCGGCCGTTTTCGCCGATGAGGGCCTCCGCCCCCTCGGGCAGCGCGGACAGCATCTCCTCCAGCCGGGCCTGACGGATGATCCGCTCCCAGTCCCGGTCCGGGAGCGTCCCGCCCAGGAGGATGTTGTTTCGGATGGTGTCCGAGAAAAACACCACGTTTTGGCTCTGGTAGGAGACCGCGCCGTAGAGGGACGCCTTTTCGATCTCCTCCAGGGGCACGCCGTCCGCCAGGACCGCCCCGGCGCAGGGCGTGAGAAAGCCCATGAGGAGCTTCGCCAGAGTGCTCTTCCCCGAGCCGCTGGCGCCCACCAGGGCGTATTTCTTCCCCGTCTCCAGCGTCAGGTCCACATGGGAGAGGAGGGGCCGGTCCGGGCAGTAGGAGAAGGAGAGGTCCCGGACCTCCAGCCGGGAGGCGGGGCCCAGCGCGGCCTTCCGGGAGCCGCCGGCCTCCAGGGCCTCCCGGAAGGCTGTCTCGCTGTCACGGAACAGCGCCCGGCCCGCCCGGAGGGACAGCAGATGTCCCGGCAGCCGCTCAAAGGACAACATGACGCCCCCCAGAAGCTGACTGACGGAGAGGACATACCCCACGGACATCCTTCCCTGTATCACCAGGGCCATGGCAAAGACGATGACAGCCACAAAGCTCAGGGAGCTGATGGCCCCGGACAGGGAGTCCACGGCGAAAAACTTCTTCCTGCTGACGGTTTCCCGCTCCTCCAGCTCCCCGGCGGCCCGGGCATAGCGCCCGGTCCGGGCGGCGGCGAGGCCGTGGAGGCGGATGAGCAGAAAGCCCCGGATGCTCTCCTGAGCCTCCGCCATGTGGGCCTCGCCAGCGGCAAGGCAGGCCGCCTCGGCGGCGTCCGACTGCTTTTGGAAGGGCTTGGGCAGGTTCAGCGTCAGGAGGGAGAACACCACCACCACGATGGCCAGCTCCCACCGGGCGCTGACGATGGCCGTGACGGAGAGGGCCAGGCTCCAGACGGCCCGATAGAGCTTCAGGATACTGCCGCAGTACTTGTCCCCCACCGTCTCCGCCTCCGCAGTCAGCTTGGAGAGGTGGGCGGCGGTGTCCTGCTCCAGGAAGCGGTCGGGCCGCTGGCGGAGGAGATGGGCGAAATACCGGACCCGCAGGGCCCGTATGTACCCGGCCTGGATGCGCTGCCTGCTGGTGCAGGCAAAGTAGTAGGCCACATAGTCCAGGACCGCCAGGATCAGCCCCCAGGCGGAGGCCTGGACAAACGCGGGCAGGTCCTTGGCCAGCCCCGCGTCCAGGACCGGCTGGAGCACCAGGGAGGAGGCCACCGAGGTCCACACGGACAGCGGCGTGAGGACGAGATAGAGGATCATGCGGGATTTGCTGAGCTGTTTGAAAATTTGATTCATGGTTCTTACCCCTTTTGCAAAATTTGGATGCGCGCGGTGTGCGGC
Source organism: uncultured Oscillospiraceae bacterium (assembly GCA_910587785.1). Classification (GTDB taxonomy): domain Bacteria; phylum Bacillota; class Clostridia; order Oscillospirales; family Oscillospiraceae; genus Pelethomonas. The sequence continues at coordinate 17,983 of CAJUOA010000015.1, forward strand.
ACTGTCCAACTGCAAAACCGGGGACTGTAGAGGGTCTCTCTGTTCAGGTTCCCGACGGGTCAGCAGGGACAGGCGGTACAGAGAGAACTGCCAAAGATCTTCATCTGCATGGGAAACCTCCTTATCAGTGTATTGAATCGATAGGTCTGCGTAGGGGCGCACATTGTGCGCCCGCTTCTGCCGAAACGCTGTGCAGACCTATAGGACGGGCGCACACTGTGCGCCCCTACAACGCCCGGTAGTGATAAAACCGGGCGAAGTTGTTAAAGAGCACGTCCTCCAGCAGCTCCTCGGGGAGGTAGAGCTCCCTTGCCCGCCGGAGCTCCTTCTCCGGACGCCAGATGGGGTAGTCGGACCCGTAGAAGATATGGGTTGGGTCGTATTCCCGGATAATGGCGTAGAGGGCGGCGTGGTCCGCCGTGTAGTTGAAGGTGGAGCTGATGTCCGTATAGACGTTGGGCAGGCGGGTCAGGGGGCGGATTTTCTCGATGTCCCAGTCCCCCCAGTTGCCCAGGTGGGCACAGATGCACCGCAGGCGCGGAAACGTCCCGGCCACCCGCAGCATGTGGACCGGGCCGGAGACGTCCGCCTTTGGCGACCCCATGTGGGCGATGAGGAACATGTCCTCCCGCTCCATCTCCTCGAACATGGGGAACAGCCGCCCGTCGTCCAGGGCGAAGCGCTGGAACTCCGGGTGGAGCTTGATACCGTGGATGCCGTGGGAGCGCATCCAGGCGAGCTCCGCCCGGTAGTCCTCGTACCCCGCGTGGAGGGTCCCGCAGGGGAGAAAGCGGGGCTCCTTCACCGCCTCCGACCAGATATAGCGGTCGATGGCCTCCACCTGGTGGGGCGTGGTGGCGGCGGAGAAGACCAGGGCATAGTCGATCCCCGTCCTGGTCAGCAGGTTCGATAACTCCTCCGCCGTGCCGTCGTAGCGGGGCGGCTCCGGCCGGCCGAAGTAGTCCGCCACCGCCGCCGTGGCCTTTCGCGCCACCTGCCGGGGAAAAATGTGGGTGTGCATATCAATCACTCTCATGGAAAGCCCTCCTTGCCCAGTTATCTCCATGAGTATAGCACACCCGGTGCCCCAATTACAAGACCGCAGAAACCATCAGGAACGCGATGGTGAGGAGGAAAAAGATCAGAATCAGCTTCCACACGAACTTCACCCATCTGTCATAGGGCACATCCCCCAGGGCGAGGCCGCCCATGACCACCGCCGCCGTGGGGGTGACGATGTTCACCAGGCCGGAGGCCGACTGGAACGCCGTCACGATCAGCTCCCCGCCGATGCCCGCGAACTGCCCCAGCGGGGCCATGATGGGCACCGACAGCGTCGCAAGGCCCGAGGACGAGGGGATCAGGATTGAAAGGGGCAGGTAGATCAAATACACCAGCAGGATAAATCCCACCGACCCCGCGCCCTCCAGGGCGTGTTCGCCCCAGTAGAGGACCGTATCCGTGATCTTGCCGCCGTCCATGAGCACTGTGATGCCCCGGCTGATGCCGATGATGAACGCCACTCCGACAAGGTCCGCCGCACCGGAGACGAAGGAGTCCACCAGCTCCTGCTCCTTGAGGCCGTAGACCAGGCCGATGACCACCGCGCCTCCCAGAAACAGGCCGCTGAGCTCCGGGAACCACCAGTGCAGGGCCGGAAGGGGCAGGCCGATCTCGTCAAAGGGGATCACCGCGTAGACCATCACCAGGAACACCCCGGCGAAGAGGAGCAGGGTCAGCTTCCGCTTGCCGTTCAGGTCCGGCACGCCGCCGCCCTTTTTGCTCTCGAACTTCCGGCTGAACCCGGCCACAAGGGATCTCTCCGGGTGGCTTCGCACCTTGGCGGCATAGTGCATCACGTACCAGATGGCCGCCGCGTCAAAGACCGCCAGCATCACCAGCCGGACCATCAGGCCGTCCCCCAGGCTCACCCCGGCAAAGCCGGAGGCAATGCCCGTGGCAAAGGGGTTGACCGTACTGGCAAGCACCCCGGCCCCGCTCCCCAGGAGCACCACCGCGATGCCCACCAGCGGGTCGTACCCCGCCGCCACGAACACCGGGATCAGAAGGGGGTAGAAGGCCATGGTCTCCTCCCACATCCCGAAGGACGTGCCCCCCAGGCTGAAGAGGACCATCATCACCGGGATCAGGAGAATTTCCCGGCCTCCCAGGATGCGGATGACGTTGCTCACCCCGGCGTCGATGGCTCCGGTCTTCATCACCACGCCCAGAAAACCGCCCACCATGAGGATGAACAGCGCCACGTCCACCGCGTCGTAGAACCCGTGGAAGGACGCCTGGATCACGTCCCCCACCCCCTGGGGCTGCTGCTCCACCCGGGCGTAGGTGCCCGCCACCGGGACCTCATCCTCACCCTCCCGCTGGTACTCGCCCGCCGGGATCACCCAGGTGGCCGCCGCCACCAGGAACAATAACAGAAAAAGAATCGTGTATGCCGTCGGCATGTGGAATTTCTTCATCGCTCTCCCTACCTTTCGGGGTTAGTTTGCGCGAAAAGGCCGCTGTCATACACATTTTTTTCATTTTCCCGGGCCAAGAGGGGCCCGCAGATTTCCCGGGAAAGCTCCCTTCCGGAGGACCGCCCTCCCCCTGCCGCGCAAAAACCGGCCTGGACGCTGCTCCTGCGTCCAGGCCGGCCTGCGGCGGGATTTTTCAAAAAAGCTCTTGCAATTCCACGGCGCATGGGGTAAAATTATCCATGGAAACATGATTTGCGGGCAGGCCGCAGGGTGGGGGAAACACCCTACGGCCCTGTACGAGTGAATCAGCCACTCAGCACAGCAACGAACGTTGCGCCACGGGATTATTATACCCGCTTCCGGGCCGCATTGCAAGCCTGGATTCGGGAAATGACTGTGCGTTCGCATGGAAGAGATCGAAGCGGTGTTGAGAGAAGCGCTCGACACCGCTCTTTGTGTTTCCGGCAGCGGCCCGGGGGTGGGTCTGCCCCCGGCCGTCTGTTGGAAAACTGATACAGGAGGCGCATACAATGGCAAAATTTCAAAAGGCTCCCGATGAGACGCTGCTCGGGAGCGGGCCGATGTCGATCTACCAGAAGCAGGGCCTGTCGAAAAAACCCTTCCAGGGGAAAATCTATGTGACGGATCAGCGGGTCTGTTTCCACATGGACCTGACCGGAACCGTCCTCATGGAGCTGACGATCCCGGAGATTAAGGGCTTTTCCGTCAGCAGCGTCCTCTTCGTCACCCGGGTGACCATCCACAGCCGCTCGGGAGAGGAGTTTCCGCTGACCGGCTTTCCTGCCAAGAAATTGCAGGGCTGGCTGGAGCAGGCGGGCGTACAGAGGCTATAGGCAAAATGCAGTCCAGCCGCACCACCGGCTGGACTGCATTTTTATCAGCACCCGATGGTGGCGGCAAGGACGGCCTTGATGGAGTGCATCCGGTTCTCGGCCTCGTCGAAGACCACGGAGTGGGGGCCACGGAAGACCTCGTCGGTGACCTCCCGGATGTCCACGCCCTTCTCTTTCCACTCCTTGGCCAGCTTGGTCTCGAAGTCGTGGAAGGAGGGCAGGCAGTGGAGATAGAGCACCCGGGGATTGCCGGTGCGCTCCAGGGTCTCCCCGGTGACGCGGAAGGGGGTGAGGAGCTTGGCCCGCTCGGGGATGAGGGCCTCCTCGCCCATGGAGGCCCAGATGTCGCCGTAGATGACGTCCGCGCCCACGAGGGAGTTCTGGTCGCTGGTGATCTCGATGGTGGCGCCGGTCTCCCTGGCCACCTCCTGGACCTTGCGGAAGATCTCCTGGTCCACGCCCTTGACCAGCTCCTCGGGCCCAAGGCCAACGAAGTGCATCCCCATCTTGGCGCAGCCGTACATCCAGGCGTAGCACATATTGTTGCGCACGTCGCCGGGGAAGACCACCTTCACGTCCCGCAGGGGCTTGGCGCAGTGCTCCTCGATGGTCATCATGTCGGCGAGGATCTGGGTGGGGTGGTCGGCGTCGGTCAGGCCGTTCCAGACGGGCACGCCGGCGTACTTGGCCAGGTCCTCGACGACCTTCTGGTCAAAGCCCCGGTACTCGATGCCGTCGAAGAAGCGGCCCAGGACCTTGGCGGTGTCCTCCATGCTCTCCTTCTTGCCCATCTGACTGCTGCCGGCGTCCAGGAAGGTGACGTGAGCGCCCTCCTGGGTGGCGGCTACCTCAAAGGAGCAGCGGGTGCGGGTAGAGGTCTTCTCAAAGAGGAGCACGATGTGTTTGCCCTTGAGCATGGGGGCGTCGATGCCCGCCCGGCGCTTGCTCTTGAGGTCGTGCCCCAGGTCCAGGAGATAGCGGATCTCCAGAGGGCTCAGGTCCATGAGGGTGAGGAAGCTCTTGCCTTTCATATTGACTGCCATGATGATTCTCCTTATTTGTAAAACTACTCAAGAGGCAAAACGGAGTTTTGCCGCAAAAAGTTTTTCTTTTTTTGCTACTTTTTTTCTTTGTACACAAAGAAAAAAAGTAGGACTTACACGCCGTCCCGCACGAAGGGCATGGACATGCACCGGGGCCCGCCCCGTCCCCGGCTGAGCTCACTGCAGGGGATAGTGTGGACGGTGATGCCGTTGTCCTCCAGGATGCGGTTGGTGACGTAATTGCGCTCATAGACGACGACCTCGCCGGGGGCGATGGCCAGGGTGTTGGAGCCGTCGGACCACTGCTCCCGGGCGGCGTCGATGGGGCTGTCGGAGCCGCACTTGATGAGAGTGACGTGATCGAGCCCCAGGTGGCGTCTCAGGATATCCTCCAGCCTTCCCTGCTCCTCCTGGATGCGGACCTTGCCGTCCACCAGCTCCATGACGAAGACGGTGATCTCGTGGAGGATATTGGGATGGACCGTGAACTTGTCCCGGTCCACCATGGTGAAAACGGTGTCCAGGTGCATAAAGCTCCGGGTCTTGGGGATATTGAAGGCCAAAATCTTTTTGAAGGTCTTGCTGATGGAGAGGATGGTGTGGGCAAACTTATCGATGCTGTCCTCCTCCGTGCGCTGGGAGATGCCCACGGCGATGACCTCCGGGGAGAGGATCAGGATGTCGCCGCCCTCCAGGGAGCTGTTCTCCCCTCGATCATACCACTTGGGGGCGTCTTTGTAAACGGGGTGGTACTGAAAAATGAATTTTCCGAACAAAGTTTCCCGGTTCCGGGTCACCGTGTGCATCCGGTGGAGGGAGACTCCGGTGCCTATGGTCGCAAACGGGTCCCGGGTGAAATACAGGTTGGGCATGGGGTCGATGAGGAAGGGGTAATCATCGGTGCGGAAGCTCAGGTAGTCGGAGAGCTTCCCCGTCTCGAAGCCCCGCACGTCGCTCTTGCGCACCCCGGCCATCATGGTCTCCACCAGGCGGTAGTCCTCCATGCCGGTGAAGTAGTCCCGCAAAATCTCCCGCACCCGGTGGCCCTCCAGGGCCGCCTCGTCCAGGAACTGCTCGATGAGCTCCCGGCGGACCTCCGGGTCCTGGATGGTCTCCTCCACCAGGTCCTGGAGGTAGACCACCTCCGCGCCGTGGGCGCGCAGGCACTCGGCAAAGGCGTCATGCTCCGCCTGGGCCACCTTCAGGTAGGGGATGTCGTCAAAGAGCAGGCGCTCCAGGTACTCGGGCATCAGGTTCTCCAGCTCCCGCCCCGGCCGGTGGAGCATCACCTTCCGCAGCCGCCCGATCTCTGACGTGTTGTGCAGTCCGGTCTGTAGTCGCGTTTCAAATTCGATCGCCATCGTTCATCACTCCTTTTCCGCCCTTAGCATTGCCCGTTTTGCCGGGGGCATACATCCTTTTTTGAAAAGGCCGCCGGCTCGTTGTAAACCCACTTTATAGATTTTGGTTGACATCTCGGGCGGGGTGTGGTACAGTTGGAGCGTACTTTAGAAAAGGAGGCAGTCCTGATGGAACTGACAGCTTCAAAACTTCGCACGAGAGATATCGCGTACATTGGCATTTTCGCGGCGCTGATTGCCATCTGCTCCTGGATCTCGGTCCCCACCGCCATCCCCTTTACCCTGCAAACGCTGGGGGTGTTTTTGGCGGTGGGCCTGCTGGGAGGACGCCGGGGGACGCTGGCGGTACTGGTCTACCTGCTCCTGGGCCTGGTGGGACTGCCGGTATTCGCCGGGTTCCACGGAGGCCCGGGGGCTCTCATGACTCCCAGCGGCGGGTACCTGATCGGGTTTTTGTTCTCCGCCCTGCTCATTTGGGCCATAGAGCGGGCCTTTGGGCGGGGGCTCCCGGTGCTGGGCGTGAGCATGGTGCTGGGCCTGCTGGTTTGCTACGCCTTCGGCACCGTCTGGTTTATGGTGGTCTACCCCATGGGGGGCGAGGCCGTGGGCCTCTGGACCGCCCTGACCTGGTGCGTGTTCCCCTATGTGGGCTTCGACGCCCTGAAGATCGCCCTGGCCCTGGTGCTGACCGCCCAGCTGCGCCGCCATGTCCGGTGAGCGTTTGCAGGGCGGCGCCCTGCCTCTGCGCCCCCACCACGGCATGTGTATGGCCTACTTCGTTGGGCACGGCTACAGCGACGGGTTTACCGCCCACATGGGGGCGCTCCTGGCGTCCCTGGGGCCGGAGCGCCCCGTCCGCCTGGTGGTGGGCACCGACGCCGTCTGCGGCGCGTGCCCCAACAACCTTGACGGCCTCTGCGACAAGCCGGAGCTGGTCGCCTCCTACGACCGGGCGGTGTTATCGCTCTGCGGCCTCGGGGAGGGCGATGAGCTGTCGTTCGGACAGTTCACCGCCCTGGTGGAGGAGCACATCCTCTCCCAGGGCCGGAGGGCCTCCATCTGTGGAGACTGTCAGTGGAACGCTCTCTGCGCTTCCCAGAAGAGCAGATGGGGACAGTGCCGGCCTGCACGGTAGCCTCCAGGGGCCTCCCCGGCCCCAAACCCCGGGTTCCTTTTTCCGCGTGGAAAAAGGAACCAAAAAGACGCTCAAGAAACTACGTTTCTTGAGAATCTTCCTTGATTACGGGGGTTTTTAGTTTACGCTACGACCTGTTTGACCCTTTTCCCCATTGGTGCCCTGGGCCGATGCCAGTCGAATCGCTGGAACCACTCCCTGGCCCTTCGGTGCCTATCGTTGGGTTCGCCTCCAAAAGCACGATTCTTTTCAGCCTACCGGGCCACCGGCACGGTGCGGACGATACTGCACCCTCTATCGAAAGACCCCCGCCGCCTGAACGAACAGGCGGCGGGGGTAAACTGCGTTTCTAAAATCTTACTTGCCCTGTCCGGCCAGCCACTGGAAAATGGTGACCTCCTCATCCTCGATGGTCTCAACGCACTGATCGTTGAGCACATACAGCCAGGACCAATGCCCCTGGTACTGATAGGGCTCGCCGTCCGCACCATTGTACAGACCGGTCATGTCGCGGACATCATCAAACAGGGAGTAATACACCTTCTCCGCGCCGGCATCAACCAGCCGGTTGTAGAGGTTGTTGGAGAAGTTGTCCAGAGCAATGGCGCTGCCGTCATCATCCAGCTTCAGGTTATAGGCCATGGGGTTCTCGGCGTCAGCCTCGCCCTCAAAGATCTTCACGATATTGTCATTCTTGGCAGCGGTGATCCAGATGGGCAGATCCTTAATGGCCTCGACCATCTCATCAGTCATCCAAGCGGCGTCATAAGCCTCACACACCGGATAAGCGGCGGCAAAGTACGCGGGGAACTCGGTAATCATGTTCACAGTCATATAACCGCCGTTGGAGCAGCCGCCGATATAGATACGGTCAGCATCAATCTCGGGGTGATCGGCCACGAACTTCTCAATCAGCGCCATCAGCGCGTCTGTATAGATGGAGCGCCCGCTCTCATCCTCAGCGGTCAGATACTCGCCCTCGCCGTTGTCCATCCAGAAAGTGGGCGCCTGGGGAACCAGAATGGCCGCGCCGGTCTCGCCGAAATGCTTCTGGATATCCTCAGAGGCCAGGTTCACCACCTTGTTGCCCACCAGGGCCACAACAGGATCAGTGCCGCCCTCGCCAGCGCCGTGCAGCCAGATGATCAGCGGAGTAGAGGCCTCCTCAGCCTCCTCCTGGGGCATCCAGGAGGCGTAGGTGAGGGTGATGCCCTCATCATCCTCTTCAGCATCCTCAGCCTTCCAAGTGAACTCGTCCTTGGTGAAGTCGTCAGCGACTTCCACAACAGCATTCTCAAAGCCCTCGGCAGTGGTGGCCTCGAAGGTCACAGCCTTACCCTCGGCGTCGGTCAGGATCTCGCCCTCAGCCAGGGCGATCTCATAAGTATGGGCAACAGGAACATTGAGGGAGCCGTCATAGAAGAAGGGATTGGCAGCATCCGAGGCGGCAGGAGAAATCTCCATCTCTACGGCAACATAAGTACCTTCCTCAGCCTTGACGCCGTTCTCGTCGCAGACATAGGCGTCCGTCACAGTGCGCTCCACAGTCTGGGGAGCGGGCTCCGTAGCCTCCATCTTCTCGTAATCAAACCCGGGAACAGTGCGCACAGAGGAAGCGGCGAACTTCTCAGCGCTGACGCTCTCCGCATCCAGCGCCACACCCAGATTCAGCACGACCTTGTAGATCGCGGGACCCCAGTCCTGACCGGCGGCGATGGTGGTGTACTTCACATCAGCGATCTTCACAGCATCCTCATTCTCAGCAGGCTCTTCAGTCTCGCTGGGCTCCTCAGTTTCGGCAGGCTCCTCAGCCTCGCTGGGTTCCTCGGTCTCAGTGGGCTCCTCGGTCTCGCTGGGCTCC
>CAJUOA010000015.1:26816-42483 GCA_910587785.1 uncultured Oscillospiraceae bacterium
CTCAGCCTCGCTGGGTTCCTCGGTCTCAGTGGGCTCCTCGGTCTCGCTGGGCTCCTCAGTCTCAGCAGGCTTCTCAGCCTCGCTGGGCTCTTCGGTTTCAGCAGGCTCCTCAGCCTCGGAGGGCTCCTCAGTCTCAGCAGGCTTCTCAGCCTCGCTGGGCTCCTCAGTCTCAGCAGGTTCCTCAGTCTCGCTGGGCTCCTCCGCATCGGCCTCCACCAGGGCGGCCAGAGCGATAGCGGCCTCGCCGCGCGTCACAGCGGCGTCAGCGGCCTCAACGGTCACAGCCTCGATCTCCTGCATCGCGCAGAAAGCGGCCAGCACCGCGTTGACGCTCTCCGCGTCCAGGGGGGCGTACTGCTCGAAGGTCTCATCGATCAGACCGTGCGCCAGGGCCCAGCTCATATAGCTACCGGACCAGCCGTCATCAACGATGCCCTCGGCTACAGGGGGCAGGTCCTGACCGGCGATACGGCCCAGGAAAGTCACCAGCTGGGCGGTGGTCAGGCTGTCCTCGGGGTCGAAGACGTCGTTACTGCGGCCGGTAGTGATCTCGTTCTCCGCCAGGACCGCAACGGCCTCGGCATAGGGACTGTCTTCGGTCACATCGCTGAACGCAAGTGCGCTCCCGCCGATGCCGGAGACAAGTGCGGCACTGACACACAGTGCCAGAAGCTTGCGCATGAACTTGCTCTTCACGGAAAGTTCCTCCTTAAAAATCTTTGGTATGTGCTTTGTTGAAATTTACCGGAGTTTATTATATCCGCTCTCAATTCCCTTGTCAATAACAGGAATAGCGTTTTTTCCCGTATTTTTAGAAAATTACTTAAAACGCCCCCAAAATTGGGCAGAATCACTGGTCGATGGGGCAGGCCGACGCGCAGCTCCCGAAGTTGAAGCATCCGCTCAGCACGCCGCCCTCCCGGAGCATGAAAGGCAGCGGCGTCTCCCGCAGCTCCTCCAGACCCTCGCTCTCATCTCCCGCCGCCCAGGCGGACACCCGGGTCCGGGCGCTCTCCAGACGGGCCCGCACCGCCCCTAAGCGGCCGTCGATGACCTCGAACCCGTGGGGCTTGTTGGTCTCCTTCCACAGCGCCCGCCACGCCTGACGCAGGAGCTCCGTCTCCTCCTCCACCGTTTGCAGGGACGCCGCCAGCTCTCCGGCGGCCTTCCGGTCCTCCCGGGCCACGGCGGCGGCGATGTTCTCATGCCACCGGCACTTGCCCGCCAGCACCCGGGCCAGCCGGGCGTAGAAGCCCATGAGCCCCGCGAACTCGCCCCCCGCTTCGGCGATGGCCGTATACTCCTCCGCCAGGGCGGCAAAGTGGTCCGCCATAGCGAAGCCCTCCGTGTCCTTGGCAAAGAGCTGGACCATGGGGTCCTGGTACAGCATGAATTTGCAGGCGTTCACCGGCGACGTGGCCGTGGAGCGCATCCCCGGCACGGTGTTGAACCGGCTCAGCCCCAGGATGGGCCCCATCTCCCCGCCGCAGCAGGTGCGGTAGCGCTCCTCCAGCCGCTCCATGCCGCAGTCCTCACCGGCGTAGGCGAACTCCGCGTACATCTGCATCCCCGGCAGGGCGGTGAGGAAGCTTGCCTCCGCGCCGTTGTCCCCCCAGGCCGTAGCCAGGACAAAGGGGACGCCTGCCTTCTTGCAGGCTCTGAGGGCCGGGGCGGTGATACGCAGGGCCTTGTCGTAGTCCGGCGCGGGCCCGCACCAGGTCCACACCCCTCCGGCAAAGAGGGTAGTGCCGCCCAATTTGTGGTGCTTGTCCAGCATCGCGGTATACTCTTCTTCAGTATTGTGGTAGTAGTCCCAGTACATGATGTCCACCCCGGGCACCACGCTTGCGATGGCCTCCGGGGAGGGATCGCCGTCGTAGTAGCCGTTGGAGGGAGAGTCGGGACGGAAGTACATGTCGCTCCACATCATAGGCCGCAGTCCCAGCTCGTCGGTCAGCTCCTTCACCCGCAGGAGGTGCCGGTGGATGATGGCGTGGGGGGACTCGTAGCCGAATTTCCGCAGGTGGGCCCCCAGCCCGACGCCGTGGGCCTCGTCCATGCCGATGTGGATGCGCTTGGAGCGGTACGGCGCCGCCGCGGCGGCGATCATCCGGCGCAGGAGGGCATATGTCTCCTCGCTGTCGGCCAGGAGGACCTCCCCGTTGTCCGCGTACTTGCGCATAGCGGGCCAGTGGAGCACCTGCCCCAGGTGGCCCAGGGTCTGGATGCAGGGCATGAGCTCGATGCCCAGCAGGTCCGCGTAGTCGTCCAGCCGGCGCAGCTCCTCCATGGAGTACTTCCCCCGCTGGTAGCCGAAATAGGGCTCCTCCGGCACCTCGTAGGTGTCCTCGGTGTACATCATGCCCACGTCCATGCCCATGAGCGCCATGGACCGCAAAAGCCGCTGGATGGTCTCCACCCGCAGTACCGCGTTCCGGGAGACGTCGAACATCACCCCCGTCTCAAAGCAGGGCCGCTCGGAGACCTGATATGTATCCTTCTCCCAGTTCTCCCGCAGGAGGGACAGCGCCCGGTAGAGGTGGATGGGCTTCTCCCAGCCCAGGCGGATGCCCTCCGGCCCCTTCTCCACCACCGGGCCCGCTGCCCGGAACACCTCCACCACCGTGCCGCCCTCCCCGGCGGCGAAGCCCAGCAGGGGGCCCAGCTCCAGCATGGCCCCGGCGAAGCGCTCCGGCAGTTCGCCGCGGAAGCGCAAAATGTCAGTATGCTTGCTCATATGGGTTCGCTCCTCCTTGTAAAAAAGACTTTGACGCAAACCGCCGCCTGATTTTGGATGATGCAGGTCCGCTTTTGCGTCAAAGTCTGGTTTTGTATTCAATGCGTATCAAAGCTCGACGGGAACTCCCGCTGGCGCTGTTTGCCGCTTTGGCGGCAAATGCGCTTAGGCCGCGCCGCACATATATATTGGGGGCGGGACTTGCGGCGCGGCCTTTTGGAGCATTTCGCGCCCTGCGGGGCGCGACCAGAGGCTTTGCCTCTGGACTCCACCACCTTTGAAAAGGTGGACGAAACTTTTGTTTTGCGCTTCGCGCCGTCTACTCGATGAGGCTCTTCCCGTCCATCTCCGGCGGGCAGGCGAGCCCCATGATATCCAGGATCGTGGGGGCAATGTCCGCCAGACGTCCGGGGCGGAGCTTGGCGTCCGCACCCACCAGGATGAAGGGCACCAGGTTGGTGGTGTGGGCAGTCATGGGAGAGCCGTCCGGCTTCCGCATCTCCTCCGCGTTGCCGTGGTCCGCAGTGACCATGGCGATGCCGCCCATAGCCCGGGTGGCCTCCACCACGCGGCCCACGCAGGCGTCCACCGTCTCCACCGCCTTGACAGCGGCCTCATACACGCCGGTGTGGCCCACCATGTCGCAGTTGGCAAAGTTGAGGATGATGACATCGTACTCCCCGGAGTTGATCCGCTCCACGCACTTGTCCGTCACCTCCACGGCGCTCATCTCCGGCTGGAGGTCGTAGGTGGCCACCTTGGGGGAGGGCACCAGCACCCGGTCCTCGCCGGGGAACACAGCCTCGGACCCGCCGTTGAAGAAGAAGGTGACATGGGCATATTTCTCCGTCTCCGCGATGCGAAGCTGGGTCATGCCCATCTTGCTGAGGTACTCGCCCAGGCCGTTGGCCACCAGATTCCGGGGGAAGGCCACCCGCACGTTGGGCATGGAGGCGTCATACTCGGTGGTGCACACGTACGTCAGGGGGAAGAACTCCCGCTGGAACCCGTCGAAATCCGGGTCCACAAAGGCGCGGGTGATCTCCCGGGCCCGGTCGGGGCGGAAGTTGAAGAAGATGATGCTGTCGTTGTCGGAGATCATGCCCTCGCTGTCGCAGACTACGGGCTCGACGAACTCGTCGGTCACACCCTTGGCGTAGCTCTTGGCAACAGCGTCCACAGGGTCCCGGTTCTGACGGCCCTGGCCGTAGACCATGGCGTCGTAGGCCTGCTCCACCCGGTCCCAGCGCTTGTCGCGGTCCATGGCGTAGTAGCGGCCCATGACCGTGGCGACCTTCCCCACGCCGATCTCGGCGCACTTCTCCACGGCCTCGGCCACGAAGTCCTTGCCGCTGGTGGGAGACACATCCCGGCCGTCCAGGAACGCGTGGATATAGACCTTCTCCAGCCCCCGGCGCTTGGCCATCTCCAGAAGGGCCCAGAGGTGGGTGTTGTGGGAGTGGACGCCCCCATCGGAGAGAAGGCCGTAGAGGTGGAGGGTGTTCCCCCCCGCCTTGCAGGCGTCCATGGCGGCCACATAGGCTTCATTTTCAAAGAAGGAGCCGTCCTCGACGGCCCGGGTAATCCGGGGCAGGTCCTGGTAGACAACCCGGCCTCCGCCGATGTTGGTATGGCCCACCTCGCTGTTGCCCATCTGCCCGTCGGGGAGCCCCACGTCCAGCCCGGAGGCGGAGAGGGTGGTGTGGGCGCAGGTGGCTAAAAGGCCGTCCAGCACCGGGGTGCTGGCGTGGGTGACGGCGTTGCCCTCGGATTCACTGCGCAGGCCAAAGCCGTCCATGATAATCAATGTGGTTGGCGTTTTATTCATGAGAAACGATCACTCCTGATTAGCGGCGTTGATGATATCCACGAACTGGTCGCTCTTGAGGGCGGCACCGCCGATGAGGCCGCCGTCCACGTCGGGCTGGGCCAGAAGCTCGGCGGCGTTCTTGGGGTTCATGGACCCGCCGTACTGGATGGTCACAGACCGGGCCACACGGGCGCCGTAGAGACTGCGGATGGCGGCGCGGATGGCGGTGCAGACCTCGGCGGCCTGCTCGGCGGTGGCGGTGCGGCCCGTGCCGATGGCCCAGATGGGCTCGTAGGCGATGACGCACTTGCGCACCTTCTCCGCCGCCACGCCCGCCAGGGCGCTCTTCACCTGGAGGGCGATGAGCTCCATGGTCACGCCCATCTCCCGCTGCTCCAGACTCTCGCCCACGCAGATGATGGGGTGCAGTCCCGCCTCCAGGGCGGCGTGGACCTTCTTGTTGACGGAGATGTCCGTCTCCCCGAAATACTGCCGCCGCTCACTGTGGCCGATGATGACATACTTGACGCCCAGATCCTTGAGCATGTCGGCGGACACTTCGCCCGTGTAGGCCCCGCTGGGCTCGTAGTGCAGGTTCTCCGCGCCCACCGCGATGTGCAGGTCCTTGAAGGCCTTCAGCGCTGCGGGCACGTTCACTGCGGGCACGCAGATGACCACCTCGCACCACTTGGCGCGGGGCAGGATGGGCCGGATCTCCTCGGCGAATTTCTTGGTCTCGGTGGCGGTCTTGTTCATCTTCCAGTTGCCGGCGATGATAGTCTTGCGGTATCTACGGTTCATGGTAGTTGATCTCCTGTCTGTTTTATGGTATTTTGATAGATTTATTTAAGTAAAGCGGGCGCTGGACTGCGGACCCCTCCCCGGGGCGGGGCGTCTCTCCAAGCCGCGCTTTGCAGATCGTTACTGATCCAGCAGGCAGGCCACGCCGGGAAGCTCCTTACCCTCCAGGAACTCCAGGGACGCGCCGCCGCCGGTGGAAATGTGGGTCATCTTATCGGCAAAGCCCATCTGGGCCACAGCCGCCGCGCTGTCGCCGCCGCCGATGATGGTGATGGCGTCGGTGCCGGCCAGGGCCTGGGCGATGGCCCGGGTGCCGCCGGCGAAGTTCGCAAACTCAAAGACGCCCATGGGCCCGTTCCAGATGACGGTGCCCGCGCCCTGGATGGCGGCGGAGAAGGCTTCGATGGTCTTCGGGCCGATATCCATGCCCATCATGTCGCCGGGGATCGCCATGGTGTCGTGAAGGACGGGCTCGGCTTCAGCGGAGAACTCCTTGGCGCAGAGGGTGTCCACGGGGAGGAGGAGCTTGACGCCCTTCTCCTTGGCCTTGGCGATCATCTCGTTGCAGTAGTCCAGCCAGTCGCTCTCCAGGAGGCTGGTTCCGACACTGCCGCCCTGGGCCTTGGCAAAGGTGTAGGCCATGCCGCCGCCGATGATGATGGTGTCGGCGATGTCCAGCAGGTGGTTGATGACGCCGATCTTGGAGGAGACCTTGCTCCCGCCCAGGATGGCCACCAGGGGCCGCTTGGGGTCGGCCAGAGCGCCGCCCATGATCTCCAGCTCCTTCTCGATGAGGAAGCCGCTGACGGCGGGCAGATAGGCCGCGACGCCGGCGGTGGAGGCGTGGGCCCGGTGGACCGCGCCGAAGGCGTCGGAGACGTAGACCTCCGCCATAGAGGCCATGGCCCTGGCCAGCTCGGGGTCGTTTTTGGTCTCGCCCTTCTCAAAGCGGGTATTCTGGAGCAGCATGACCTCGCCGGGCTTCAGCGCCGCGGCCTTGGCCTGGGCGTCGGGCCCCACCACGTCGGCGGCGAGGATGACGGTCTTCCCCAGAAGCTCGCCCAGGCGCTCCGCCACGGGCTTCATGCACAGCGCCTCCAGGCTCTTCTCCCACTTCTCCCTGGTCAGGGAGGCGGGGTCCTTGCCCTTCTCCGCCTGCTTTTTGGCCCACTTGTCAAAGTCGGGCTCCGGCTTGCCCAGGTGGGAGCAGGCGATCACCGCCGCCCCCTGGTCCAGCAGGTACTGGATGGTGGGCAGGGCGGCGCGGATGCGCTTGTCGTCGGTGATGTGGCCGTCAGCCTTGTCCTGAGGTACGTTGAAGTCGCACCGAAGCAGGACCTTCTTTCCCTTCACGTCGATGTCCTTGACGGTCTTCTTGTTGTAGTTCATGGTTGGTTGGCTCCTTTCAAGCTTGATTTGTGACAGCTTTCTTCTTTCTGTCCGGTCTTCCGATGCCTTGCTTCCGATCTATAAAACCTATTTCAGATACCTTGCAATGATTCATCCTGCGCCATCTCCCCGGCGTTCTGCAGCCCCGGAAAGCCGTTTTGCCGCAGGGCCTCGTACGCCAGCACGGCGGCGCTGTTGGCGAGGTTGAGGCTCCGGGCCGGGGAGACCATGGGCAGGCGCACGCACCGCTCCCGGTACTTCTCCCGGAAGGGGGCGGGCAGTCCCGCCGTCTCCTTGCCGAAGAAGAGCCACGCGTCCGGGGAGAAGCGGGCCTCGCTGTAGGCCCGGGGGGCCTTGGTGGTGGCAAGCCACAGGTCCGACGCCGCCTCCGGGTGCGCCCGGAAGAGGGCGTCCAGGTCCGGGTGGACCGCCACCTCCACCAGGTGCCAGTAGTCCAGCCCCGCCCGCTTCACGGCCCGGTCGCTGACATCGAAGCCCAGGGGCTCCACCAGGTGCAGGTGGCTCCCGGTGGCGGCGCAGGTGCGGGCGATGTTGCCGCAGTTCTGGGGGATCTCCGGCTCCACCAGCACGATGTTGAGCATGACGCCTCCTTCGCTTCCCGGCCAAAAAAAGGCCGGGAACTGTTTTAACAACGCCCATTGTAAAACAAATCTTTTCCAAATTCAAGCATTAGCATAGATGTTGACAGTAGATTTATACAAATTTCACATCATTCCCAATACCTGGTCACAAGAAAGATAAAATTTTCGTCAAAACACCCAGCTTCCTGCCGCAGAAACGGCCTGTTCCCGGTAGTTTTGGGAACCAAACGGGGCTCCAAAGCCCTTAAAAAGTGCGCTTATTTCCCGTAACGGCCTTTTTTCCGTCCCGCTCCTCTGGGGTGAGGCCGAATCTTTCAAAAATCCACTTGCATAATGCGGTGTTTCTGCTATAATAAAGAAGAACTGACACTCAGAAGGGGGAGATATCCTATGGATAAAAAGTGTATCGTGATTTTTTTGACAGATGATATCGCTCAGACCTATGACGGCAGGCCGCTGATGCTTCAGGATGCGTTATTTTGCCCCGTATTGAACTGGTGTATGCGGGCTTGGACGGAAAAGGGCATTGGGCGGTTTTTTGTTGTCTGCGACCCGGAGTACCACGAGGCCGTCACCGCCTGCTTCCCCGAGGAGGCCGCAGCGGCGGTGGGCACGCTGGACACCTACCAGCGGGACATCGAGGAGTACGCCCGCGGATGCTGGATCGAGGAGATCCACGAGGCCATGCTCCCGGTGGGAAGCATGATGCTCTCGTTCCACACCGTGCCGGAGCTGGCGCGGCTCCAGCAGGCGGTGAAGGAGGATATCGCCGCCTACCACCAGAACACCGGCGTGAACATCCTGGACCCCGCCACCACCTATATTGACCCCCGGGTGACCATCGGCGCGGGCACGGTGGTCCTGCCGGGCACCATCCTCCGGGGCAGTACGGTCATCGGGGAGAACTGCGAGATCGGCCCCAACGCCGTGGTCCGGGACTGCCTGGTGGGGGACGGCTCCGTGGTCAACGCCTCCCAGGTCTATGAGAGCCGCCTGGGCCGGGACGTCCATGTGGGGCCCTACGCCCACATCCGCCCGGGGTGCGGCGTGGGCGACGGCTGTAAGGTGGGGGCTTTCGTGGAGATCAAAAACGCGGTCTTCGGCCCGGGCGCCAAGCTCAGCCACCTCACCTACGTGGGCGACGCCGACGTGGGGGGCGGCGTGAACTTCGGCTGCGGCACCATCACCTCCAACTACGACGGCTTCAAAAAGCACCGCACCGTCATCGGCGAAAACGTCTTTGTCGGGTGCAACACCAACCTGGTGCCCCCTGTGACCGTGGGAGACGGGGCCTATATCGCCGCAGGCACCACCGTGACCCGGGACGTGGAGCCCGACGCCCTGGCCATCGGCCGCACCCGGCAGGAGAACAAGCCCGGCTGGGCGAAAAAGCGCAGGGAGATGCACGGAAAAAATTAGAGGGCCATCAGCGCACTGTTTGGAAGAGAAAGCGTCATTCCTTCCCGCCCGGGAGAGCGGGAAACCGAATATGAAGAAATGAGGATGTTGGAAATGATTTCACACGGGAAAGACATGAAGGTTTTCAGCGGAAATTCCAATGTGAACCTCGCAAAGGACATTTGCAAGCTCATCGGTATTCAGCTGGGGAATGCGGAGATCAGCCACTTCGCAGACGGAGAGGTCTCTGCCTCCATCTACGAGTCCGTGCGCGGGTCCGACGTGTTCCTGGTTCAGTCCACCAGCCGTCCGGTCAACGACAACCTGATGGAGCTGCTGGTGATGACCGACGCCATGCGCCGGGCCTCCGCCGGGCGCATCACCGCGGTGATTCCCTACTTCGGCTATGCCCGGCAGGACCGCAAGACCAAGGCCCGGGACCCCATCTCCGCCAAGCTGGTGGCCAACATGATCGTGGCCGCGGGGGCCGACCGGGTGCTGACCATGGACCTCCATGCCGCCCAGATTCAGGGCTTCTTTGACATTCCCATGGATAACCTCTACGGCAACCCCGTCTTCGTGGACTACTACGCCAAGAAATTCGGCGAGCGGTGCGAGGACATGGTGGTGGTCTCCCCGGACGTGGGCAGCGTGTCCCGGGCCCGGACCTTCGCCCAGAAGCTCCACATGAGCCTGGCCATCGTGGATAAGCGCCGTCAGAAGGCCAACCAGAGCGAGGTCATGAACATCATCGGCGACGTGGCGGACAAGGACTGCATATTGTTCGACGATATGGTGGACACCGGCGGGAGCCTCTGCAACGCCGCCAAGGCCATTGTCGAGGTGGGCGGCGCAAAGAGCGTCTACGCCTGCGCGTCCCACGGCGTGCTTTCCGGCCCGGCGGTGGAGCGGGTCAACGGGAGCCCCATCAAGGAGCTGGCGTTCCTGGACACCATCGCCCCCATCGAGGCGTCCCTCAGCGAGAAGATCAAATATCTGACCGTGGCCCCCGTGTTCGCCGAGGCCATCGAGCGCATTTATCAGGAAATCTCCGTGTCGAAGCTGTGGGTGTGATGACCTGCCCGGACTGCGGCTGCGAGATGCAGGAGGGGGCGGTGCGCTCCTTCCGGGCGCTGGACGCGGTGGGGTGGTATCCCGCGGAGCTGGAGAAAAAGGGCGTGTGGGCCCGGCTCCTGACGGACCCGGTGAACCTGGGCACGGGCGTGCCCGGCTGGCGGTGTCCGCTGTGCAAAAAGATCATTCTCAACGGAAAATCCTAAAGGCGAAACAACGTTTCGCCGCAAAAAGTTTTTCTTCTTTTGCTTCTTTTCTTCTTTGTTCACAAAGAAGAAAAGAAGGACTGCCGAAAGGAGCGAGACCCATGGCGTTTGGAAACGGCGGCTACCAGTGGCTCCTGGTGTGCCTGGGGAACCCGGGCAGGGAGTACGAGGGGACCCGCCACAACATCGGCTTTCTCACGGCGGACGCGCTGGAGCGCCGGGAGGGCGTGAAGATCAATAAACTGCGCTACCGCGCCCTGACCGGAGAGTTCCGGGCGGGAGGCCAGCGGGTGCTGGTCCTCAAGCCCCAGACCTATATGAACCTGAGCGGGGAGTCGGTGAAGCTGGCAGGGGGGTTCTACAAAATCCCGCCGGACCATGTGCTGGTGGTCTCCGACGATGTGGCATTGCCCCTGGGCAAGCTCCGCATCCGGGCCGGAGGCAGTGCCGGAGGGCACAACGGCCTGAAAAACATCATCGCCCACTTGGGTACGGACCAGTTTCCCCGCATCCGGGTTGGGGTGGGCGCGCCGGAACACCCGGACCACGAGATGATCGACTGGGTCATCGGGAAGTTCTCCCCGGCGGAGAAAAAAGTGGTGGATGAGGCCGTCGCACGGGCGCTGGACGCCGCGCTCTGCGTCATTGAGCGGGGCGTGAACGAGGCCCAGAACCGGTATAACTGAACGATATAAAAAGATCGAGCTTCCCTGCCCTGCGGCGGGGAAGCTCGGTTTTTCTGAATCATAGCCGGTACATGTGGTCAAAAAAGAGGACGGAGCTCTCAGCCCCGTCCTCTTTTTACATCTCAAATACCCGGTCAAACTGCTTTTGCCGCTCCTCGGTGAGGTGGTGGCTGACGAGGATGAGGGTCAGGTCGGGGTTGCTGAGAAGGCTCTTTTCTACGATGTCGGCATTTTTCTGGTCTAGGGCGCTGGTGCCCTCGTCCACCAGGAGGATGGAGCGGTCGTGAATCAAAGCTCTTGCGATGGCCACGCGCTGTTTCTGACCGCCGGAGAGGGCGCTACCCTCCTCGCCTACCGGGGTGTCGAGGCCAAGGGGCATGTGGGCGAGGTCCCCAGCGAGGGCGCTGTCCTGGAGGGCTTTTTGCAGCTGCTCTTCGGTGAAGTCTTCACCCAGCGTGATGTTCTCCCGGATGGTCGTGTTGAAGAGGAAGACGTCCTGCTCGATGTAGCTCATTTGGGTCTGTAACTGTTCCGGGGTGTAGGACTTGGCGTCCTGCCCGTCGAAGAAGATGGTTCCCTCGTAGCCCGGAAGCCATCCGAGGAGCAGTTTCAGCAGTGTCGATTTTCCACAGCCGGAGGGACCGGTGAGGGCGTACTTGCCGCCCTTCTCAAAGGTGGCGGAGAGGGCGCTCAGGACTGGCTTCTCGCCGTAACAAAAGGAGATATTCTCCACCGCAATCGCCTCCCGGACCGGGGACAGGCCCTCCGCCTCCCGGGCGGACTGCTCCCCGGCGTGGACGGTGATCTTGTCAAAGTAGGGCTTCGCACCGGCCAGGGACATACGGCAGGACACAAGATTTTGCAGGCCGTTGGTGATGCCGCCGGTCAGATTGCCTGCGCCAACAATGGCACCCAGGATCACCTTTCCCTAGAGCGCCAGGAACACCGCGATCACCATCTGAAGGAGCATCAGGATATTGCCGGTCAGACCTACCAGGAAGGCGCTGGAGGTCTGCATACAGGTCCGGCGGCAGTTGGCGTCCTCGATCTGACGGCTCACAGCGTCGCCCTGGCGCAGGAACCGGTCCGCCCTGCCGAAGGAACGCAGCACGTCAAAGCCGGAGAGGATGTCCTTCAATTTGGCCGCGCCCTGCTCCTCCGCTGCGGCGCAGACCTCCCCCAGGCGCTCCATCCGCTTCTGAAACAGCTTCGGCAGTACCAGCATGACCGCCGTGGAGGCCAGACCCGCCAGCAGAATGACCCAGTGCAGGGACGCCAGGGCGGCAATGTTGAAGAGGACCACCGTGATACAACTCGCAAAGCTGAAGAAAGGGCTCCAGGCCAGGCGCTCGATCTGCTTGACATTGCTGGTCAGCCAGGAGATATACTCCCCGGTGTCCTGACTGTGATAGGCGCTGTGGGACTTTTCCATCAGGGACAGGTAGAGGTCATGCCGGACCTGGTTGTTCAGCGCCCGGACTGCCCGGGCCTCGGCGATGTTTTCCAGGATGAGCACACCGTAATACAGGGTGATTCCGGCAAGTTCGATCACGGTCCAGGTCAAAAATGCGTCCAGGTCCAGCCGGGCGGCCGCGTCAAAGAGCCGCATCAGGCCCAGCTGCCAGAGGGTGAAGATCCCGCTGTAGAGGATGGCGAGAAAGAGGGGCAGAGCAATTCTTTTCCAGTTTTTGACAAAATAGCACCTCATGATTCAGTTCTCCATTTCTTTCCACTTTTCCCCCCGCAGGACGGGGGTGGAGCGCCGGTTTTGGCCGTTTGTGATCCCGTTGCCGGAGGCCAGATAGGATGCAAGGCTGAGGAGGGGGACCAGACACTCGGTCTCATACATACAGTAGGTGCTGACCAGACCCTCTTCCGTCTCCAGCTCCGTCACCATCAGGATGTTCATCTCCGCCAGAGCCCCTAAAAGGCTCTCCACCTCGGCGGCGTCAAAGCCGGTCTGCTTGACGACCGCCCCTGCCATGAAGTTTCGTCCGTAGCGGCTGGGCTTGCTGTGGAGGTATTCCAGGAGCTCCAGACAGTGGGGGCGGGCAAGGAGGGCGAACAGGCGGCGGTAGAGGTCGTTGCTCTCCAGGAAGGGCTCCCAGCCCGCCTTCGGCTCCGGGAAAATGGCGAGATAGGACATATCGTTTGCCCGGACGCCCAGAAGAAGGCCGCTTTCCAGCATGACCCTGGTCCGCTCCAGCATCCGGTAGGTCTTGTCGTCCGCTTCAATGGAGGCCTGACGGCAGTGGTCCACATAGTGGTCCCAGTCAGCAGCGTCCGTAATACTGCGGGCGGAGAGTGTGCTCATGACCGACCAGATGAAGTGGCAAAGACGGTCCATCCGCTGCTCCTCGGGGAAGGTCAGCATCCAGCGGCGGACCGCCGCCTTCACATCCAGCCCCTCCTCCACCCGGCCGAAGAGGGAGTCGATGGAGACGCCCAGGGCGTCGGCGACGGCGGGGAGCAGGGATACGTCCGGCGCGCCGCCCTTTTCCCACTTGCTTACCGCCTGGGCGGAGACCCCTACCATCTGCCCCAGCTGTTCCAGGGTGAACCCCCGCTCCTTGCGCAGTGCGGCGATTCGTTCGTTTAGTTGATCCAGCATATGGCCACCTCGGTCTGTTTGATGGCTGTATTGTAGCAAAACCAGTGGTTGAAATCAATGAATGAAATTTTGCGAAATTTGAACCGGAGATTGAAAATTTAAAACGGACGCCGGGTGGGCGTCCGTTTTGCGCTGTATTGGGAGGGCAGGTCATGCGGCGAGGTCGAAGACCTGGGTGAACTGTGCCTTCCGCTCCTCGGTGAGGTGGTGGCTGACGAGGATGAGGGTCAGGTCGGGGTTGCTGAGAAGGCTCTTTTCTACGATGTCGGCATTTTTCTGGTCTAGGGCGCTGGTGCCCTCGTCCACCAGGAGGATGGAGCGGTCGTGAATCAAAGCTCTTGCGATGGCCACGCGCTGTTTCTGGCCTCCGGAGAGGGCGCTACCCTCCTCGCCTACCGGGGTGTCGAGGCCAAGGGGCATATGCGCTAAATCTCCGGCGAGGGCGCTGTCCCGGAGGGCTTTTTGTATCTGCTCTTCGGTGAATTCTTCGCCTAGCGTGATGTTCTCCCGGATCGTCGTGTTGAAGAGGAAGACGTCCTGTTCGATGTAGCTCATCTGCTTCTGCAACTGCTCGGGGGTGTAGGCTTTGGCGTCTTGGCCGTCAAAAGTGATCGTTCCCTCGTAGTCCGGGAGCCAGCCGAGGAGGAGCTTCAACAGAGTGCTCTTCCCGCAGCCGGAGGGACCGGTGAGGGCGTATTTGCCGCCCTTCTCAAAGCGAAAAGCCGCGTTTTGCAGGATGGGCTTTTCGCCGTAGCGGAAGGTGAGGTTCTCCACTGCGACGGCCTCCCGGACCGGAGACAGGCCCTCCGCGCTTTGGGCGGGCAGGTCCTCCGCGTGGACGGTGATCTTGTCGAAGTAGGGTTTGGCGGAGGCGAAGGAAAGGCGGCATGTTGCAAGGCCGTCCAATCCGTTGGTGACGCCGCCGGCAAGCGATCCGCCGCCGCCGATGGTGGCCAAAGGAAGGCGTCCCTGCACTGCCAGTATAACGATCAGGATGTCTGTAGAGAACTGCGCGGCTACATTGATATACCCTAGTACCCCGCTAATATTACTCTGGATGTACCGCCTGCGGAAGTTGTGCCGCTCTACGGAATCGCTCGCATGGTCGCCATCCTGCACAAAGCGGCCTGACCCGCAAAAAGATCTCATAATATCGAGGCCGCGCAGGAGATCCTTCATTTTGCTGGTTCCCAGGGCCTGGGCGGCAACATATTCTTCTCCAACGCGTTTCAGTTTTTCTTCAAAGAGTTTTGGCATCCACCACATGAGAAACGAGACCAGCAGTGATGCGGCCAGCAGGGACCAATGAAGCCGCGCCAGCGCCAATATGCTCCACATGACCTGTGCCCCGCGGCCCACGCAATCAAAGAACGGGTCCCACGCGAGGTTCTCAAGCTCCTTGACGTGATTGGTCAGCCAGGAGAGGTACTCTCCGGCGTCTTTGTCGTGGTATCCCTGATAGGATGTGTTCAGCACAGAGCAGTAAGTGTCGTGGCGGACATGGTTGTTCAGAATCCGAACTGCACGGGCCTGCACATAGCCCTCCAGCATCCCTAAGCCAAAATAAAGCCCCCAGACGCCTAGATTGACGGACATCCAAAAGAGAAAACCCTTGAGATCAAACTCCATTGCAACAGCAAAACATTGGATCAGCAGCAGCGCCGTGGCGGCTTGCAGTCCCCAAGTGCAGATTTGGAGAATACAGACCAATGTGCAGATTTTCCAGTTCTTTTTTAAGTAGTAGGACATTGCTTACAGCTCCAATTCAGATGAGGTGGTCAAATCTGTTGACTTTCGGTGGACGTTGCACATAGGCAAACTGAATCTGGCCGACCATCTACCAGAACCGTTTTTCTGCAACAGATATTTAGGCAGCTCAAAACATCTGGACAAGTATAACATTTGGGCTTGAGTTCACTAGATGTCCATGACCGGTTGGCGTCTTCATCCAGGATCACCCCCGCTTGAGGGTCTACTCGCCCGACAAGGTTTTTGGGATGATCTAAGACTATTGTGCATTTCTCAATTTTTCCATCAGCACGAAAGACAAAACCATGAGAGCAGGAACTCGCGCAAATATTTGAAAAGGGTGTAGTACCCGCTCGTTCTCTGCGCATTCCAATCTTGTCAAGGTATGATTCATGAGCAGTGGCAAGAATCTCTTTTTCAGACTTAGATGCTATGTTCAGAGACTTTACGCTATCACCTCCCCAGTCACACACAGGGCAGACAGATATCGAAAATCTGTCATCAGCACCAAATAGTTTATGCATATAGTCATACCAGCTAAAATCATTATCTCCATTCAGTACATTGCGGCGTATGATTACATGAAATTTGTATTCCGATTTAG
>CAJUOA010000016.1 GCA_910587785.1 uncultured Oscillospiraceae bacterium
AAAAAAGCTGGTACAGCGACGACGTGACGCCAAAGCAGTTTGCCGAGGACCTGGCAGCGCTGGGGGCAGTCAGCAATATCACGGTCCGTATCAACAGCGGCGGCGGGGATGTGTTTGCGGCGGTGGAAATCGGGAACCTGCTGGAACAGCACCCGGCCAACGTGACCGCCCGCATCGGCGGCGTATGTGCGTCGGCGGCGACAATCATTGCCTGCCATTGCAACAAGGTCATTGCCGCCAACGACAGTACCTACATGGTGCATCCGGTCGGTATGTATTGCGGGTACGCAAATGCGGCGGACCTGCAAAAATACCTGGAGGCGCTGGCGACCATCAAGGAAAACATCATCAGCCTTTACGCCAAAAAGACCGGGCGGACCAAGGATGAAGTGACGGCCTGGATGGACGCGGAAAGTTGGTGGACCGGGCCGCAGGCCAAGGAAAACGGCTTTGCGGACGAACTGACGGACGAGGGGGCGGGCGCTACCTACGAGAATCGGGGCGGCGTC
Source organism: uncultured Oscillospiraceae bacterium (assembly GCA_910587785.1). Classification (GTDB taxonomy): domain Bacteria; phylum Bacillota; class Clostridia; order Oscillospirales; family Oscillospiraceae; genus Pelethomonas. Next base: position 510 of record CAJUOA010000016.1, read on the forward strand.
CTTTTCGTCAACAGCGTCAGCATGGGGGCCAAGTTCGACAAGGCCCCGGAATTTGTGCGAAACCGCGTGAAGCGGGTCGTAAATAATCAACCGGCGGGACAGCCGGGAAAACAACAGGAGGTACAGGACATGGACCCGAAAGACAGCATCAAGACCGTGGACGACCTGCGGAAAGTCTATCCCACGCTGGTTGACCAAATCGAGCAAGCGGCGGCGACGGCGGCGGCGGAGGCCGCAACCAACGCCGAGCGGGCGCGCATCAAGGACCTGGAGGAAATGGCACTGGCCGGGAGCGAAGCGCTGCTGGCGGAGGCAAAGTACGAAAAGCCCATGAGCGCGGAGGACTTTGCAAAGGCCCTCGTCAAGAACGCAAAGACCCAGGGCGCAACCTATCTGGCACAGGTGAAGAAGGACGCGGAGAGCAGCGGCGTCAACGGCGTCACCAGCGCCCAGCCCGCCGGTATGACCAGCGGCGACGAGTTCCTGGCGACTATCAAGAGCGTGGGCCAGAAAAAGTAAGGGGAGGAAAAACGACATGAGCATGGATTTGAGCGTCAAGAAATTCAGCACCGAGCCGGGATATTTCGAGGCGGGAATCGGACCTGTCGCCAAGGACGTGAAGGTGGCGGCGGCGGACATCCCCGCCCACGCGCCCGTGGCGCTGGACGGCGACGGCAAACTGACGCTGTTGACGGCGGACAACAAGGCCAGTGTCTACGGCCTGGTGCCGGACAGCATCCGGGCGGACGAGGAAGGGCCGGTATGGCTCACCGGAGAATACTTTGCCGACAGCCTGGTTTTGCCGGAGGGCATGACGGCGGCGGACGTGGAAACGGCGCTGCGGAACATCGGCATTTTCCTGAAATAAACATTCCCGCTTCCCGCAAGGGGGCGGGAAAATTTTTGCACACAAAAGGAGGAAATGAATTATGCCTAACGCGATTGATATTTACCAGCCTCGGTATATGGCGGAGGTGGTGCGGCAGACCCCGCCCATCCACACCTACTTCCGGGACACGTTCTTCAACCGGGTCATTACCTTCCCCACCGAGCGGGTGGACATGGACCTGATGAAAGGCGACCGGAAAATCCTGCCCTACGTCCACCCGGACGCGGGCGGCAAGGCCGTGAAGATGGACGGATTTCAGACCAAGAGCTATGCCGCGCCGCTGGTGTCCGGCTACATCGTGACCACCGCCGCGCAGATGATGACCCGGCTCCCCGGCGAGGACCTTTACAGCGGCATGACGCCCGCAGAGCGGGCGGCGCGGAAGCTGATGGAGGAATACGCGACCCTGAACGACGCCTGTACGCGCCGGGAGGAATATATGTGCGCAGAGGCCATCAAGACCGGCCTTATCCATGTGGAGGGTCCCGGCGTGAAGGAGGACATCGACTTTGACTTCACCAACACGGTCAGCCTGACCGGCGACGAGCAGTGGGGCGGGAGCAAGGCGGCAATCCTGAACAACCTGGAGGACTGGGTGAGCCGGGTGCTTATCGAGGGATTTGCCAACGTGGATACGGCCATCATGGGCAAGACCGCCCTGCGCAAGTTCCTGGACGACGCGGACGTGATGAAGAAGCTGGACAACCGGCGGGTGGAGCTGGGCATCATCGCCCCCAGGGAACTGCCGGGCGGCGTCAGCTACATCGGCCACCTGAACAAGCCCAATCTGGACATCATGCAGTATGCGGGCGTCTATCTGGACGACTGGACGGACCCGGCCAACCCCACCGTCAAGCCGCTGGTGGACGACAACATGATTATCCTGATTTCCTCGGCGGCGAGTTTCATCATGGCCTACGGCGCGTGCAGCTACTATGACGAGAGCAAGCAGCTTGTGACCGCGCAGACCTCCCGCCTGATGCACTCCTACATCGACCACAACCCGGAGCGGCGCATCCTCCAGCTCGACGCCCGGCCCCTGCCTATCCCCGACAAGGTGGATAGCTGGCTGGTTGCTACCGTGTGCTGATGGAGGGAATGGAAATGGCGAGAGGTAAGAAAACAGATAAGAAGAACACCGCCCCTGCCCAGGAGACGGCGGAGCGGACCGAGGACGCCACCGCCACCCAGGAGACAGCGGAGCAGGCCGGGGAGGCCACCACCACCCAGGAGACGGCGGAGCAGGAAGAGGGCACCGCCCCTGCCAAAGAGACGCCGGAGCGGGACATCCTTGCGGGAATCCAGAATCCGTGTGTATACTGCGGGCCGACCATGCGGGGCGTGGCGCGGCAGTACACCACCTTCCAGGGGGGAATCCCAGACGCGCTGCGGGACTTCATCAAGGAACACCCGGAGGCGCGGCAGCTTATCGTCTCCACGGCACAGTTTCCCGCTATGCGCCGTCGGCTTGACACGCCGGGGACGGCGGAGGCGAAGCTCTACAAGCAGGTCAAGGAGCTGCTTGGGAAATGAAAGTTCTGTTCGACTATGGAGTAGGCGGGGAGCCGGAGGGGTCCCCGCCTACGTTCAAGCAATGCGCGGCGGCGGATATTCACGCCGCGTTTCTGAATCCGACCGAACACGGAGAGGTGCGGACAATCCGCTATGACGGCGTGGAATATGAGGACATCACCGTGATAGAGAGCGGGCCGAAGGAGGGCAAGCGGTCCTCCGTGGTGCAGATGCAGCACGATTTCGGCCAAGGTCTGTATAAGCGGACCATCATCCTTTACGTCGCGGAGAAGGACCTGAACGGCGTGAAGCCGGAGCAGGGGTCCATGCTGTCCATGAACGACGAAGAGGGCGGCACGTTCTTCCACAAATACCGCGTGGTGGAATCGGGGACGGAAATGGGAATGTTCCGGTTGAAGCTGGAGGAAGTGGACGAATGAACACGGAAGCAAGGACCAACGCAATCACCGGGTCTGTCACCGTCACGGTCAACGAGGCGGCAGGGCAGGCGGCTATCGAGCGGGCAAAGGCGCTGCTGGCCGGTATCCAGGGCGGCGTGGACAAGGCTATGAAAGCCTCCATGAGCCGGACCGTTGACAGGCTGCGGCGGGAGAGCAACCAGGCCATCCGAGAGAAGTACGACATCACGGACGCGGGAATCCGCGCAGAGAAAAACGTGCGGGTCCGATACAGCTACCAGAACGGCGTGCAGGCCACCGTCACCTTCTCCGGGCGGAAGATACCGCTGTACCGTTTCGGCGGCGCATACCCCAAAGTTCCGACGCAGGACATCGCGGCGGGGAAGAAGCCGGTCATGGTAAAGGGCGCGTGGACCATGCAGTACCAGGGAGTGGCCGCACGGGGCCACCAGTTCCAGGACACCGGCCCGACGCAGTTCATGGACGCCTTTGTGGCGCAGATGAAGTCCGGGCATATCGGAATCTTTGAGCGGACCGGCGGAAGCACCAGCGAGGGCAGCGACGCTATCCGGGAAATCATGGGGTCCTCTGTGGCGCAGATGGTGGGAAACCAGCAAGTGGCGCAGGGGTTGACCGAGCGGGCCTATGAGACGTTTGAAACGGAGCTGGACAAGGCGGTGTACCGAATCCTGACGGGCTGGAGGTAGGGCCATGCAGAGAGTGACCTTAGAGAACGAAACCAAAGTGGGCCTGCTGTACGCGCTGAAAGACTTTACCACGGAGACGGTGAAGGACCTGCTTATGCCGGTGAAGCGGCAAAAACAGGACGAGCGGGAGCCGAAGCGCAGGGCGGCGGCGGTGTTTCTGGCGCGGTTGCCGGACATGACATCGTTAGAGAAAAAGGCCCCCTTCATTCTCCACCAGGCGGTGACGGGCGAGGACGGGCTAAAGAACGCCAACAAGGGGACGGGCCGGGAATCCAGGTTAGAGCTGCAAAGCTCCGCCGTTATCCGGTCCGTGTTCTGCGTATACCACCCGGACGAGGAAGAGGGCGGGCTTGCTCTGCTGAACATCATGGAGGAAATGCGCATCGCGCTCCTGATGTACCCGATGCTGAACAAGGTCTTTGAGCTGGACCTAAAGGAAGGTATCAACCAAATGGTCTACCCAGAAACGGGAGAGCGGGGAACCGCGCCGTTCTACCTGGGGGAAATGGTGACGGTCTGGAAGCTACCGCCGGTAACAAGAATCGAGGCGGCGCGGGTGGCGCACGGCTGGCTACAGGACGACAAAGCCGTAAGGCACCTGCAAGACAGCTACCCAAAGACGGACCCAAGAATCTGAAAGGAAAGGATTTGAGCGCACATGGCGAAGAAAGAAACCAACGCGCCCGTGACAGGGCCGGACAACACGGGGAACGAGAAGAAGAGCCGGGCGGGGACGTGTCCCTCCGGCTTTTACATTTACATCGGCCCCAACATCAAGAAGCACATCCAGACCGGGACCATCTACCGGGGGACGCGGGCGAACGCGCTGAAACAGGCGGCGGAGGCTATCAAGGCGTACCCGCTGGTCAAGACCCTTATCGTTTCCGGCGACGCGCTGCCGGAGGCCCGTTTGAAGGTCAAGGCCCCCGGCAACGCACTGTACGCCAACTACATGAAGCTGAAGCTGGCGGGAAAGGAAGGTAAGTAACAATGGCGAAACTCGGCGTACACGTTTTTGAAAAGGCTACGTCCGTTCAGACGCCGAAGGTGGCAACGGTGGGCATCCCCTTTGTGGTGGGGACCGCGCCGGTCCAGTCTGCGGCGAAGCCCGCAAAGTCCAACGTCCCCGTGCTGGTGACGAGCTGGGACGAGGCGGTGGAGAAGCTGGGCTTTTCCTATGACTGGGAGAGCTATACGCTGTGCGAGTTCATGTACTCCCACCTCCAGCTTTTCGGGGCGCAGCCGGTCATTTTCTGCAACATCCTGGACCCGGAGGCCATGAAGAAAGCAGTGGAGGCCAAGGACTACGACGTGACGGACCACAAGGCTACCCTGCCTATCGGGGCCGTGGCCGGGTCCATCAAGGTCAAGGCGACCGTGGATGTGGAGGGGACGCCGACGGAGCAGGAGCTTAAAGCGGACGAGGATTACAGCATCCTCTACGACCGGGACGACACGGACACCTATGTGTGCATCGTGGAGCTGCTGGAGGACGGCAGCGCCTACGACGCGGAGACGGTGAACATTGCCTACAACGAGGCGAACCCCACGACCGCGACGGTGGCCGACGTGGTGGACGGCGTGGCCCAGGTGGACGCCTGCCTGACGGCGGTGGGCCTGGTGCCGGACCTTATCGCCGCCCCCGGCTGGTCCCACAATACCGTCGTGGCCGCTGTGATGGCGACCAAGGCGGCGGCTATCAATGGGCTGTTCAAGGGCAAGGCCGTTATCGACGCGGACAGCGGCGCGGACGGCGTGACCGAATACTCCCAGCTCTCCGGCTATAAGAACAAAAACAACTTTGTGGACGTGGACCAGATTTTGTGCTGGCCCATGGTGCAGCTCGGAGACTACCGCTTCCACCTGTCTACCCAGCTCTGCGGCCTGATGGCGACGGTGGACGCCGGAAACCGGGGAATCCCCTACGAATCCCCGTCCAACAAAAACCTGAAAATGGACGCCTGCGTGCTGGCGGACGGTACGCCGGTCAACCTGACGTGGAACCAGGTGGACCTTATCGCGGGGAGCTGGGGCGTCGTTACGGCGGTCAACTTCCTGGATTCCGGGTGGGTCGCCAAGGGCAACTACACCGCCTGCTATCCGGGCAATACGGACGTGAAGGACCAGTTCATCCCCGTGTCCCGTATGTTTGACTTCATCGGGAACACCCTTATTCGCACGTTCTGGTCCAAGCTGGACAAGCCTATGACCCCGGCGCTGCGGGACAGCATCTTGCAGACCTGCAATATCTGGCTGGGCGGGCTGACCGGCGGCGGCTACCTCTACGGGGCGAGGGCGGAAATGCTGGCGGAGGAAAACCCGCTGACAAGCCTGCTGGACGGCATTATCACGCTGCACATCTACAACGCGCCGCCCGTACCCGCGCAGGAAATCGACTTCATCCTGGAATACGACGTTTCCTACATGGAGACGGCGCTGGCGGCGTAAGGAGGAATAGAAGATGATTTATCCGAACGGCCATATTGACTACCTCATGTACGAGAACGGCGGCGCGCTTATCGGCGTCGCCAAGGTGACGATGCCCCCCATCAAGTACAAGACCGTCACCGCCACGGGCGCTGCGCTCATGGGCGATGTGACTATCCCCCTGGCAAGCATGATTGAGGCCATGACCATCAACATTGAGTTCTCCAGCGTGGCGGACGCCATTGTGCAGCTCGGCACCAACGAGTGGCACGACGTGGCCCTGTACCTGGCGGACCAGTATTTTGACGGCGTGACCCGGAAGGAAGAGCTGGAGCCGATTCGCTTTGAGCTGTCCATCCGGCCCACGGAAATCAACCAGGGGACCATCCAGACGGCCAGTGCCGCCGACGCCTCCGGCACCTACAGCGTGTGCAAGTACACGGTGTATAAGAACGGGGCAAAGGTCATTGACATTGACCAGTTCAACCAGGTCCACGAAATCAACGGCGTGGACAACGCCGCCCTGGTGAGAAAGGCCATGGGCATGATGTAGTCGAAAGAAGCCTGCTACATTACGCTTCCGGCTAACGCCGAAAGCTACATATCCGCAGGCTCCTTTCTCCTATCAAAACCGCACCCGCTACGCTGGGCTGCGGTTTTGTTTTAGGACGGGGGAAACGAAAATCAAGCCGCCCCTTCACGCGATGGAGGGGCGGCTTATCAAATACAGGAAGGAGCTTCACCTATGAGCGCAGAGGAAAAGAAGCTGGACATGGAGGGCGTGGCCCAGGACGCGGCGGAGGCCGAGCGGGTGGCGGAGGAAGCCAAGCAGGAGCAGGAAACCGGGAGCTATACCCACACGTTCAAGAATCCGTTCCCGTGGAAGGGCAAGACCTATGAGACGCTGACGTTCGACTGGACCGCGCTGAACGGCGGGGACCACCTGGAAATCGAAAGCGAAATCGTGATGAAGGGCCGCACGCTGGTATCTCCGGCGTTTACCGGGGACTTCCTGGCGGGTATGGCAGCGCGGGCCTGCACCGAGCGGGACGAGAAGGGCAAGCGGGTCATTGACGGGTGGGCAATCAAGGAAATGCCCCTGACCGATTTTCAGGCCATTACGAGGAAAGCGCGGGGTTTTTTGCTACGTGCGGAGTAAAAGTCGAAGGGCTTTGGCTCCGAAAGCAATGTATCCTTCTGGCGCGGCATAACGGCGGTTCGCCGCTGGATTGGTTGGGCGTCCCTCTTTGGCAGTATGGCGGCTGGATTCAGGCCACCAATGAATTGAACGAGAAGAAAAAGCCGAAAGCACCCGAAAAAATTCCCGCCAGCCTGACGGGAAATAAGGCGAAGGAGCTTTTCGGCCTGCCGGGGAATGGATGATAGGGAGGCGACGAAGTGGCGCAAAAGCAGTATTCCTTTGACTTTATTCTGAACGCTGTACTGAACGGCGGATTTTCCGGCACGTTCACAAAGGCACAGCAGGAGTTTATACGGCTGGGCACGGAAATCAAAAACCTCCAGGCCATTCAGCGGGACGTGAAAGCCTATGAGAAACAGGCGGCGGCGGTACAGAATACGTCGCAAAAGCTGGAAAACCTGAAACGGCAGTATGAGCTTGTCAACAAGCAAATCGGGGAAACCGCCGGCTCCACAACCGCACTGGAGCGGGAAAAGCTCAAACTGGAACAGCGCATTACGAACACCGAGGCGGCGCTTGAAAAGCAGCGGCAAAAGCTGGGGGAGACGAAGGACCGGCTGGACGCGGCGGGGGTAAGCACAACCGACCTTGCAAACAAGGACGCAGAGCTGACGGCCAAAATCCAGGAGCTGACCGAGGAACAGAAGAGAGCCGCAGAGGGAGCGGGAGAGTTCGGGAACGCTGGCGTACAGGCCATAGAGGCCGTAGGCGGTGCCATTGCAGCCGCCGGTATCACCGAGGCCATGAAGTCAATTGCGGACGCCTACATGGAGTGCGTGGAAGTGGCCGGAAACTTTGGACAGGCAATGTCCGCTGTGGAGGCAATCGCCAACTCCAACACATCGGAAATGGCGGCGCTGACGGCGGAGGCAAAGGAGCTGGGAGCAACAACCAAGTTTACCGCGCAGCAGAGCGCCAACGCTATGGAGTATATGGCGATGGCAGGCTGGGACGCACGGGAAATGCTGAACGGCATGGACGGCGTTATCAACCTGGCGGCAGCAGCCGGGGAGGACCTGGCGCAAGTATCCGATATTGTAACGGACAACCTGTCCGCCTTTGGGCTGAAAGCGTCGGATACCGCGCACTTTGCGGACGTGCTGGCGGCGGCAGCGGCCAACTCCAACACCAATATCTCCATCATGGGCGAGACGTTCAAAAGCTCTTCCTCCGTGGCAGGCGCGCTGGGATACAGCGTAGAGGACGTGGCCGTGATGGTGGGCCTGATGGCGAACAACGCCGTGAAGGGGTCCCGCGCCGGGACGGCCCTGCGCAATATCTTCAACGGCCTGCTGGGCGGCGTGACGCTGACGGCGGAAGCGTTCGGGGAGCTGGATTACTCCGCCGTCAACTCCGACGGGTCCATGAAGGGCCTGATGGAGACGGTGAAGGACCTGCGGGGCTATTTCGATGAAATGACCGAGGCCGAGCGGGTCAACAACGCTATGGCTATCGCGGGTATGCGGGGATATAACGGACTGCTGGCTATCCTGAACGCCACGGACGAGGACTTCCAAAGCCTGTACGCCTCTATCAACGACTGTTCCGGCGCGGCGGAGCGGATGGCAAAGGTGAAGCTGGACAATCTTAACGGCGACATCACGCTTGCAAACTCCGCTATGGAGGCGCTGCAATCCACCATCGGAGAGCAATTCAACCCGGAACTGCGGGAGCTGACGCAGTTAAAGACGGAGCTGCTGAACGGGCTGAATGATTTTATCATTGAAAACCCGGCGCTGGCAAAAGGCGTCATGGCTGGCGCGGCGGCGTTCGGCGTCATGGGGACCGCTATTATTGGCGTGAACGCGGCTATCAAGGTATTCAAGGCCCTGGAATTGGCGACGCTGTTTACCGGCCCGGCGGGGGTCCTGCTGGGCGTCGCCGCCGGAATCGCAGGTGTAACGGCGGCGGTGGTAGGCTTTGTGGAAGCCACGCGGGACGGCGGACCTGCCGTGCGGGAGCTGACAGAGGCAGCGCGGGAACTGAATGAAGCCATAGAGGAAGCGGGGGCAACCTGTGAGGATACAACCGCCTCCACCCTGGCGGCGGCGGATGTGGCAAACAGCTATATCGACAAGCTGGAAGCTATGGGCGACATGGCGAACGCATCCGACAAAGAGCAGAAGCAGTATCAAAATACGCTGGCGCTTCTGCTACAGGTCATGCCGGAGCTGTCCGACTGCATCAGCACCACAACGGACGAGTACGGACGAGCGACCTACACACTGGAAACCACCACCGAGGCGCTGCGCGCCAACACCGAGGAATGGAAGCGGAACGCCAAGGCGCAGGCTTATCAGGAGTATCTTAATACCCTGATGGAGCAGTACAACGGCGTCATGCTGGAGGCGGCAGAAAATGAAATCGGGCTGACCCAGGCGCGGTATGAGCTGGAAGCCGCCAGCCAGAAGTACAACGCTGCCATTGAGCGTATGAACGAGCTGTGGGCCGAGGCCAGCGAAGAGGCAGACCGGCAGTATCGGGAATATGGGGTGCTGGGAGACGCGACGGGGTATCTCTCCCAGGAATACTACGACCTGCAAAATTCGCTGTCTGACCTAAGCAACGAGGTTTGGGAAGCACAGTCAAGCGTGGAAGCCCACGAAAAGGCCATTGCGAAGGACGCAGAGGCCGTCGCCGCCGCAGAAGCGGAAATGAACGCGGCGGAGCAGGCGGTGAATGAACTGACCGAAGCAATGGGCGACTATTCGGACGGGCAGGCAAATACGGCGGCGCAGGAATCGGCAGTCCGGGAAGCGCTGGACGGAACAATGGCATCTGTGCAGGCGTTGACAGAGGCATACGCAGACGCTTACGACGAAGCCCTGGAGAGCTTTTCCGGGCAGTTTGGATTGTTCGACGAGGCAAAAGCGGACGCCGAGGCCACCGTTGCGGCGGCGCAAGAAGCGCTGAACACACAGCTTTCTTTCTGGCAGGGGTACGCCGCCAATATCGCAGCCCTGAAAGAAATATCCGCCGAGGACCTGGGGGTAACGCAGGAGAACTACAACGCACTGATGGAGTATGTCAGGAGCGGGACACCGGAGGCGGCGGGCCTTGCCGCCGATATGGTCAAGGCCGTAAACGATGGAAACACCCAGGCGCTCACCGACCTGGCGGACACGCTGGGGGAAATCAGCGCAAGCCAGGAGGAAGCCGCCGGGGATGTGGCGGAATGGACGACCGGCCTCAACGAGCAGATGGACCAGCTTATCCGGGATATGAAAGAGGAAATCGGGAAGCTGGATATGTCGGAGGAAGCAAAAGAGAGCGGGCGGGCCACGGTGCAAGCCTACATCGACCAGGCGGAAGGTATGCTTCCACAGGTACGAAGCGCCTATGCGAATGTTGCGCGGGCCGCTTCTCTTGCGCTGGGACCAGCGAAATACGCCGACAGCGCGTGGTATGCGAACGGTGGACGGGGCTATGCCAGCGGAACGGCAAACGCCGTGCCGGGCTGGTCCTGGGTAGGCGAAGAGGGGCCGGAGCTGATGCGGATGCACGGCGGGGAGCAGATTCTTCCCAGCAGCGTTTCCCGCGAGGTTGCGGAGGACTACAACGCATACACGCGGTATACCGCCGCCCAGGGCGTACAGTCCGCAAGACCGCCCCTGGAGGTCACAGGGACGAGCGGGGCGGCGGCGGGCAGGCCGAAGATAGACCTGCACCTCCACATCGAAGCTGGGGCGTCGCCGGAGACGGTGAACGCCTGGCAGGATTACGTCAGCCGGGGCGAGCTGAAAAGCGCCGTCCTGGAGGTCATGGAGGACGCCGACGCGGACATGAGAAGGAGGGCCATGGTGTGAGCGGTTCCTACACAACGGTCCAGGGCGACACCTGGGACATGATTGCGTACCGGAAGCTGGGAAGCACAGACTACACGGACCAGCTTGTGAGCGCAAACCTGGAACACGTCGGGAAGCTCCTGTTCCCGGCGGGGGTCACGCTGCGCCTGCCGGAAATCGAGGAAAAGCCCAACGCAAACCTCCCGCCGTGGAAACGATAGCGGGGTGACGGTATGGCGGATAAGGTGCTGGCCCGGCGGACATCGGTTGATGTTACGTTCGACGGGACAGATATTACAAAGGACATCAAGCCGTATCTCCAGAGCATCACCTACACGGACGACACGGACGACCTGGCCGACGACTTGAAAATCGAAGTACAGGACCGGGATAAGGTGTGGCTGCAAAAGTGGATGACAGAGGCGGTGGAAGCCGCCGCCGGGGGCAAGCTGTCTATCGGTGCGGTTATCAAGCCGGAACACTGGAAGAAGGACGGGAAGCTGAAAACGGGGGCGTTTGAGCTGGACAGCGTGGACGCCTCCGGCCCACCGGCAAAGGTGACAATCAGCGCCTCCAGCCTTGCGTTTTCCTCTGACCTGCGCCAGACCAAGAAATCCAAGGCGTGGAAAAATTACAACCTGTCCGGTATCGCGTCGGAAATCGCGGCCAACGGCGGCATGAGCTGTCAGTATGAAGCCAGCGCAAACCCGTCCTATGACCGGGTGGAGCAGACCAGGCAGAGCGACATTGAATTTTTACGGAAGCTGTGCCAGGACGCCGGAATCTCCATCAAGGTCACGGACGGGAAACTTGTGCTGTATGACCAGGCGGAGTATGAAGCGAAAGCGCCGGTCCTCACCATTGAAGAAGGAGCGAAGGGCGGGTACATCAAGTACAAACTGCACTCCGGTTCGGCGGACACCAAGTATTCCAAGTGCCGCGTCCGATACATGGACCCGAACACGGGGAAGTGCATCGAAGGGACGGCGGAGGACGGAGACATTTCCGGGGACCAATGCCTTGAAATCAAGGCGAAGGTCGGGAGCGTGGGCGAGGCGCAAGCGCTGGCAAAGAAGCATCTGCGCCTGCACAACAAGCTGGCGAAAACCGTCACCTTCACCCTGCCGGGAGACGTGGGGCTTGTGGCCGGGGTCACGGTCCAGCTCAAAGGCTTTGGCGGCTGGGACGGGAAATACATCGTCACCAGAGCGGTCCATACGGTGGGCGGCGGCGGATATACCACGCAAATCACGATACGGAAGGTGCTGGACTACTGATGAACATTGAGGACATCGTGCGGGAGGGGAAAGTAACCGCCGTGGACAACGGAAAGCGCATTGCAAAGGTGTGGTTTGATAGCATGGGGATTGAATCGGACTGGCTTCCAGTGCTGATAACCCGTGATTTTATACCAGACTACGATGTGCCGCAGCGGACGGAGTTTGAGGCGGGCGGTTCCGGGGACCCGGCGTTTGCGAGCCACAAGCACGATTTGATTATCAAGCCCTATATGCCAAAGGTCAACGACCTGGTGCTGGTGCTGTACTTCCCTGTGTTCAACGGGGACGGGGTGATTTTGGGAGGTGTGAAGCCGTGGCGCTGATTGGCTACCTGGGGAAAAGCCCGGACGATGGGATTTCGTTCATCGTATCCCGCGAGGTATTCCGCACGCCTAAAAATCTGAAATGGAGCGGGTCGGTCCGGTATGCCACCCACGAGCGGCACAACACACACGCGCTGACAGAGTTTACCGGGATAGACCCGGACCGCTTTTCGTTCGACATCCTCCTGACGGCGGAAATGGGCGTGGACCCGCTGAAAGAAGTCGTCAAGATTTGGAACTACGAGCGGGACGGGGAGGCGCTGGGGCTGGTCATAGGCGGGAAAGCCTACGGGAAATACCGTTGGAACATCGTGAATCACGAAACCAAGATAGAGTACACCGATGGAAACGGGGATATGTACGCCGTGGAAGTGTCGGTGGAGCTTCTGGAATATCTGAAAGGAGAGGACCAGAATACCAGCAGCGCGGCCCCGGCTCCAGCACCAGCACCGGAGGCGGCGGCAGATACCGGCGGCGGTGCATCCGACGGCGGGTCCGGCGGAACGACCTACACCGTCAAGAAGGGGGACAACCTCTGGACGCTTGCCAAAAAGTTCTACGGGAGCGGCGCGGACTACACCAAAATCTACGAGGCAAACCGGGACACGATAGGGAAAAATCCGAACCTTATCTATCCGGGGCAGACGTTCACGATTCCGGGATAAGGGGGCGAGAGGATGGAGTACACTGTTTCCGCGACGGACCTTGCGAACATCCAACTGAACGAAGAGGACCGGGTGAAGGAAATCCTGCGCAACGTGGCCGTTATCCTGGCGACGCCGAAGGGCAGCGTACCTATGTACCGGAGTTTTGGGCTGGACATGAGCTTTCTTGACAAGCCGATGAACGTTGCAAAAAACATGGCCGTTATCCCAGTAAAGGAAGCAATCGAGGAATGGGAGCCGCGCGCGGAATACAAGGATATAAACCTGTTCTTTGACCCGTCCAATCCGGGGAAGCTGGCCTTTACTGTGCAAATCGAAATCAAGGCAGGTGATTCAGCATGAGCAGACCGGCGGAATACAAATTTATCCCCACGGACCCGGAGGACATTGTGATATGGCTGACGGCCATTTACGAAGAAATCATGGGCGTCACCGTGCAGCCCGCCAGCCCGGAGCGGCATTTTATCCAGTGGATGGCGGAAGCAATCGTGCTGGAGCGGGTGCTGACCAACTACACGGCCAACCAGAACATCCCAAGCCGGGCGGTGGGGGAAAACCTGGACGCGCTGGCGGAACTGTTCTACACCCAGGAGCGACCGCAGGCCAAGGCCGCGACCTGCACCATGCGCTTTACCATTTCCGAGCCGCAGGCGTTCGCGGTGCTGATACCGAAGGGGACCCGCGTAACGGACGCAAGGCAGACCCTTGTATGGGAAACACTGGAGGACGTGTATGTGAACATCGGGGAGGAATACGAGGATACAAAGGTCCAGTGCCAGACAAAGGGAAAGCGGGGAAACGGATATGTGGAAGGGCAGATAGATTCCATCATTGACCCGTTCGCCTACTCCCTGTCATGCGAAAACTTGACCGAATCGGACGGGGGCGCGGACGCCGCCACGGACGAGGAATTTTACGAGCTGCTGCGCCTTAGTATGGACGGCTATAGCTGCGCCGGAGCGCGGGGCGGATACATCTACTTTGCCAAGCAGGTCAGCACCGAGATTGCCGACGTGATAGCGGCCTCTCCTACGCCGGGGGTGGTGAAGCTGTACGTCCTGATGGACGACGGAACACCGGCCACAGAGGAAATGAAGGAGCGGGTATTGGCGGCGTGCAGCGCCGACGACGTGCGCCCGCTGACGGACTTTGTTTCCGTGGAGGACCCGGAGGACGTGGAGTACAATGTGCGCCTCACCTTCTACACGCAGGAGGGCGCGGCAATCAGCGGCGAGGCGCTGGAGACGGCGGTGCGCGAGAAGGTGGAGCAGTACACGGCCTGGCAATGCGCGAAGCTGGGCAGGGACATCAACCCGTCCCGGCTTATCTCTATGCTGATGGAAACGGGCATCAAGCGTGTGGAGCTGGAGGAACCGGCCTTTACCTCCCTGAAAGACGGGAGCGGGACGGACGCGCCGCAGCTTGCCCGGCTGGCAGGTCCTCCGGTCATCATCAACGGAGGGTACGAGGATGAATGATTCCGAGCTGGGCATCACGCGCGAAAACCTTCTGCTTATCGTGCCGCCTGCGCTGACCCACGACCCGGCTATGATGGCGCGGGCGGCAGCGGACGCCGAGGCGCTGGCGGCGCGGCTGGCGGAAATCGACCGGGTGCGCATTATCTCCAACATCGACGCTCTGGATGAAACCGTGCTGGACATTCTGGCGCGGGACTTCAAGGTGGACTGGTGGGACCCGGAGTACAGTATCGAAGAGAAGCGCCGGACCCTGAAAGGGAGCTGGCGGGTACACAAGATACTGGGAACAAAGGCGGCGGTGGAGACTGCTATCCGGGCAATCTACCCGCTGACCACCGTGGAAGAGTGGTTCGAGTACGGCGGGGAGCCGTATCACTTCCGGCTGAACATCGACATTACCAGCGACAGCGGGGACCGGGCGAGGCAAAAGCGGGTGCTGGAGCGGCTGAATTTCTACAAATCCCTGCGGTCCCATAATGACGGCGTGCGGTATTTCCTGGTGCCGGAAAAGTCCTGGGCGCTGGCCGGGGGCCTGTTCGTCGGGAGCCGGGAAATCGACCGGGCAACCATCCGAGTACCGGAGCTGGCGAAGCCGGGCGGGAAAATCGTCCTGCTTGCGGGCGGCGGGCTGACCGGGACCAGGAGCGTGGGCCGGGCGGAGGTCAAGGTCCCGGCGCTTATCAGGCCGGGCGGGAGGACCGCCGTTGTTGCGGTTTGCGCGTTCGCCGGGAGCAGGAGCGCAGACCGGGCGACTGTCCGGGTGCCGCCGCTGAAAAGGCCGGGGGCCGTCGCCGGACTGACCGCCGGGGGCGCTTTCGCCGGATACCGGCAGCGGGTCGATGGGGCGGTGGACGTGCCGCCCCTCACCAGGCCGCAGGGCGCGGCGAGACGGGCGGTGTCCACCGGATACATCGGGAGCATCGAGCGGGCGACGGTGAAGCTGGACACAAGGCGGGTGAAGGTCCCAACCGGCAGGGCTACGACGGCTGGAGCGGCTGGGGTTTTCCACAGCTATCAACGCATCCGGGTTTCCATTGGGAATCCGGCCATTACAATTTCAGGGAGGTAAAAAACTATGGCACACTGGAAAGACGCAGCCGTAACCAACGAGGGCGTGGAAATGCTCAACGAGTGGATGGCGGGCAGGAAAATCTGCATCGTGGCCGCGTTCGGCGGCACCGGGACGGTGGATAAGGAGCTGCTGACGGAGCAGACCGGCCTTGTGGACGCGAGACAGGAGCTTTACCTGCTGGGCGAGGAGGACAGCACGGACGGCAAGACGGTCCAGGTGCAGGTCCAGAACGCAACCGTCATGGAGGAGTACGAGCTGAACCAGGTGGGCGTGTACGCGGCCCTGGATGTGAAGAAGGACGAGGACGCGCCGGAGGAAATCAGGGCCAAGATGAAGCTGCTGTTCATCATGCAGGACGAGAAGGGCGTCACCATCCCGGCGGCTATGGACGCAAGTTTCCTGCTGGAACTGTACTGCATGATCGGCATTACCAACAACGGGCGCTTTGAGGTCAGCGTGTCCGCCGCCGGTATCGTGACCGCCGCCTATCTGCGGGAAGTATTGGAGCGGGCCATTGCCGCCCACAACGCGGACCCCGGCGCACACAACAGTCTGGCAGCGCGGATGCTGGCAATCGAAACCGCCCTGAACGGGAGCGGGACCATCATCCAGGCGGGCGACCCGACCGTGGAGACGGTGGGCCAGAAGGGCCAGCACTACATCAACTCCGAAACCGGGGCGGAATTTGAGTGCGTCGAGGTCAACGAGGACGGCTATATCTGGAATCTGGTGGAGGATGGGAAATCCGTCCGTGACCTGCTGGGGGCGCTGGGCAATACGGAAACCACCCTGGCCGATGTGGACGCACGGCTGGGCCTGCTGGAGCTGATGTACCGCACACAGGTCAACGGCAACCCCTTCACGGTGTCCTTCTCCGATATGTCCGGTCTGGTGGTGACGGGCGTATGGAACGAGACGTTGAAGCGGGTGGAGTTCTGATGAACGATGTGCGGGAATTTTCCGTACCGACCGCGCAACTGTCCTGCCTGATTGGCAACCTGTTTGCCGAACTGGAGCCGCCGTGTAGCGAGCCAGACAACCCGGATGCGCTGACGCTGTGCGGGAAAGCGCCGAGCGGGCGGGACGCTATGCTGTTCGTCTACCGGGAGCATTGCCTGTTCGTGGGCAACCCGGAGGACCTGGACGCAGCGCGGAATGGGCGGTGCCCTGACCGGAGGTGCGGGCGTGGCTGAAAAGGAGTATGTACTTGGCAATAAGGCGAAAGACCTATACCAATTCACCAGGCAGGCAACGAAGCCAGGGCCGGACGACAAGGTAGACGCCAAGGACGCTGCAAAGGTCATGCGGACCATTGCAAAAGCAAGGACCATAGAGGAAATGCGGGATATGCTGAACGCCACGGCGGACCGGCTGGACAACCGGCGGAAGCGCCCGTTCTTCCCCAAGAGTGAAACATTTGGCATGATTAAGGACCTGCGGAGCGGGGCAAGGGCTATCATCAAGGGCGTGTATGCGGCCAATGAAACACGGTTCAATGAGCGCCCAGAGGAACGCCTGCGGGAAATCAAGGCCGTTATAGACGAGTGTAATCTAATGCTCCAGCTTGTGGAGCTGGCGCACGACCTGGGCTACACCGACATGAAGCGCATGGGCGTCTGGACGAAGAGGATTCTGGACGTGAAGCATATGTGCCTTGCGTGGATGAAGAAGGACAGCGAGCGCGCCAAGACGATTTTAGCCAAGCGTGAGCGGGACAACTGCGAAATGCTGGTGGTCCTGGTGCGTGAAATCCTGGCGGCGGAGGTGCCGCGACCAAGCTAAGATACAACGCGGAGGCATCCGCGAGGTATTGGGGTATGACCTGTTACCGCCACCAACTGGTGGCTCCGCTCCCCGAACACCAACAGCGCGACCAACGCCTGGAACGTGAACTCCAATGGCAACGCCAACAACAACAGTTGCACTAACACCTATGGGGTCCGGCCCGCTCTGATGGATTATGCCAGACCAAGTAGGCGAAAGCCGAACGCAGCGCCCCATCATCAAAGGAGGTCATATCCCGTCCAAGCCCTGCGCGTGGGGCGCGGATAAACACATGGCGCTGACGCTGACCGCCGTTTGCGCCGCCAGCTATCAGCAGCGCCAGACAAGTGAGAGGGGACCCGGCATTGAAGCCGGGTCCCGCATTTTCCGGGGGAACCGTATGGACTACCAGGAGCTATGCTCTTTTGAGGTATTATATGCAGCCTATAAGACAGCGCGGGTGGGAAAGAGAAGCAAGCCGGGGACCGCCCAGTATGAGGCAAACGCCCTGGCCTGCACGGAGCGTCTTTCCTACATCCTGCGAAACAAGACGTACATCCCCAGCAAGTTTGAAACCTTCTATGTCTATGAGCCGAAGAAACGGTTAGTGCAAGCACCCGCGTTTGTGGACAAGGTGGTACAGCACGCCCTTGTCGATAACATCCTGTACGACGCAATCACGCACAGCTTTATCCAGGATAGCTTTGCGTCGCAGATGTGGAAGGGGATGCACGTCGGCCTGAACCGCCTGCGGGAGCAGATGCAGGAATACTACCGGAAGCGCAAGGGCCGGGACGAGGCCGCACGACGCGCCGCCGGTCTGCCGTACAGACCAAGGGAAGAATGGGACTATGCGAGCGGGTGGATTCTGAAAGCGGACGTTCACCACTTTTTCGCCAGCATCGACCACGACATCTTGAAGAAGAAACTGCGTCGGCGGGTAGTGGACGACCAGGTATTTGAATTGATGTGTACCTACATCGACAGCACCGAGGGCCTGCCGCTGGGCTATCAGACGAGCCAGCTTCTCGCGCTCATGTACCTGGACGAGTTTGACCACTGGGTAAAGGAGACGCTTCACGCCAAATACTACGGGCGGTACATGGACGACTTCTACATTATCCATGAGGACAAGGCGTATTTACAGCAATGCCTTGACCAAATCGAGCAGAAAATACACGGGCTGAAATTGGAACTGAACGGGAAAACCGCTATCTTCCCGCTGAAAAACGGCATCAATTTTTTGGGCTTCCACACCTACCTTGACGACGGCGGCGGAGTGATTATGAAGCTGCGCCGGGACAGCATCGACCGCATGAAAGCCCGCGTCCGGTCATGGCGGAAGGACTACCCGGCGGGCGCGGTGGGCCGGGACAAAATCATTACGTCCTGGCGGGCCTGGGACGCCCACGCCTCCCACGGCGATACCTACCGCCTGCGGGAGAAAATCGCCGCCCAGGTGTCGGAAATTGTGGGCATGACGCTGACAGCCCGAAAGCCAATCCGAAAATCCAAGACCAGCGAAGCGAAGAAGTTAATCCAGAAAATGCGGAGGCAGGGAAAGATAAAGCCCAAGCCGCCAGAGGTTCCTGCGGGTTTTCCGTGGTGAGCCTCATTTTTATATCCATAAGGAGGACACACAATGGCAACTGTACAACTCGGCACGAAAGCGGTAGGCAGTATTGTCAAGCTGAAAGAAAACGGGGCGCTGGTGGATTACATCGTCGTCCACCAGGGCAAGCCCTCCAGCCTTTACGACGCCTCCTGCGACGGGACCTGGCTGCTGCGCAAGGACATCCTTGAAACCCGTCAGTGGCACAGCTCCAACGTCAACGACTACGCCAACAGCACCATCAAGGCGTACCTGAACAGCACCTTCCTTGCCCGGTTCGACGCGAATATCCAGGCGCAAATCAAGCAGGTCAAAATTCCATACCGACCTGGAAGCGGCACCAGCCAGACCGTCAACAGCGGGGCTAATGGACTTTCCTGCAAAATCTTCCTGCTGTCCGACCGCGAGGTTGGTTATACGCAGAGCAATGTCAACAGCTACATCGTAAACGACGGCGCGAAGCTGGATTACTTCAAGGACGGCAACGGCACCAGCGAGAAAATCGCCAAACTCAACGGGTCCGCCACCAGCTGGTGGCTCCGCTCCCCGAGCACCAACAGCGCGACCTACGCCTGGGTCGTGTACTCCAATGGCTACGCCAACTACAGCAGTTGCACTAGCACCTATGGGGTCCGGCCCGCTTTGATACTTCCCTCTTCCCTCTTGACCTCTGATGATGGCTCCGTTAATACGAACACGGCCCCGACCACGCCCGCGAGCATCAACATCCCAAGCAGCGTAGAGGGCGGAAAGAGCATCGAAGTATCGTGGAGCGCGGCCACCGACAAGGAAAATAATCTGGAGGGTTATGTGGTGGAGCGGTCCACCGACGGCGGCGGAACGTGGACCCAGGTTTACCAGGGCAGCGCCACCAAGACCACCAACACCGTACCGGCGGGGAGCGCGACGGTAATGTACCGGGTAAAGGCTTACGACAGCGAGGGGCTTTACAGCAGTTACCGGAACAGCGCCCAAGTGAGCGTATTTAATAATACCGCCCCCGGTGCGCCCGGCGGAATCACGGTGCCGGAAAATGTGCTGGGCGGCGCGGAGCTGACCGTGACGTGGAGCGCCGCCAGCGACCCGGACAACAACCTGACCGGCTATGAGCTGGAGCGGCAGGTGGACGGCGGCGACTGGGCGCAGGTCTACAAGGGCGCGGCCACCAGCTACACGGACACCATTACGCGGGGCTGGCAGAGCGTCAATTACCGGGTCCGGTCCTACGACGCCTACAACGCCACCAGCGGCTACACCACGGGGACGGCCCAGCCGGTGAATAACAACCGTGCGCCCGCCGTCTCCTGCGACACGGCCAGCGGGTCCGACCTGGGGACCAAGGACGCGGGCTTCTCCATCCCCTACAGCGTGAACGACGAGGACGGCGACCCCGTGACCGTGACGGAGGCCATCGACGGCGTGACGCTGCGCACGTTCTCCGCCAACCTGGGCGGGAACAACACCTTTGCCGTGACCGGCGACACGTTCTTTAAGCTGCTGAACGGGGCGCACACCCTGACCGCCAGCGCCACCGACGGGCGGGCCACCACGACCCACAAGCTGACCTTTACCAAGGAGGTCACAGAGGCGACAATCACCCTGGCCGAGCCTATGGCGGCAGACGACAAAATCACTATCTGCGTCCTGTCCGTGGCCGGGGACATCCCGGCAGATGCGGACTACACCGTGGAAGTGACCAACAACGGCAACGACGACGCGCCGGTGTGGGAGGACTGCACCATGGAGGTCCGCAACGGCGGCAACCATGTCTTTGAAAACGAAACCGCCGCCAATGGCTTTGCCTTTAACTTCCGCGTGAGCGCGAAGCGGGGGCCGTCCGGCCAAGGCGGCTACATCAGTTCTGTGCAAGGAGGGTTCCAGTAATGGTAAAGAGGCGCGAGGATTCCATCAAGGAAATGAACAAGCGCAAGAGCAATGAGCAGCTTACCCGCGAGAACGAAGAACTGCGGGCAAAGGTTGCGGCGCTGGAGGAACAGGTGGACAACACAAACTTGGCACTGTGCGACGTGTACGAGCAGATGATTGGAGGCATGGAGTAATGGCGAAGATTTACACCGCCCTCATCCAAAAGGGCCTGAAAACCATTGACGACGTTCCCGCCCGCATCCGGGCGGAGGTCGAGGCACTGCTGGCGGAGCAGGACCATGAGTAGGGTCCGTCTGTGGCTGCTGGATATTCTGATGGGAAAGGAGAAAAACGGTATGGCTATCGTGTACGCGACCCTTATCATCAAGGGCAAGAAAACGCTGGAGCAGGTTCCCGCCATTCTGCGGGAGCAGGTCGAGCAGATTCTTGAGGACCTGGAAGTGAAACTGTAACCAGGACAGCCGGGGCCGTCTCCACGCTGGAGACGGCCCCAAACTACAATTTGGAGGCGTGAGCAATGTACATCGACGCAAACACCATCATCACCATTTCGGCGGTGCTGGCCGCGCTGGGCGGCATCGGCGGGGTGGTGGTGTGGTGCATCAAGTTTGTGGACCGGCAGAAGAAGCAGGACAAGGAGCTTGCCGCCATCCGCAAGGAACAGACGCTTATCTGCTACGGCGTGCTGGCCTGCTTGAAGGGGCTGAAAGAACAAGGGTGCAACGGACCAGTGACCGCCGCGCTGGACAAGCTGGAAAAGCATCTGAACCAAGCGGCCCATGAAGAGGAAGAGTAGGTGCCGCCATGAAGATTGTGGTTGTCGCCGCCTGCGCCCTGGTGGTGGGTATCGCCCTGGGCATCGTGTTCAGCGCGGCGACCATCCGGCATCTGCGCCGACGGGTGAAGGAGCTGCGGGAAATCATCAGGGAGGGCCTGCCACCGGAGAGGCCGGAGACAATGAAGCGGTTTGTGTGGGCCTGCGTCATAAACGGCTTTGCCTGGGTGTGGTGCAGCTACATCCTGGCCGCGCTGGACAAGGTGCAAATCGCAGAAGAGCTGTCGAAGGTTGCTCTTGCTGAAATCATCGTGCCGGTGGCGGTCTACGCATTTAAGTCCGGCGTGGAAAATTTGAGCAAAAATAACCGCTGGCCGGACAAGGGAGACACGCCGGAAGCGGAGCCGGAGGACACGGACCCGCCAGGCATGGGATAACGGAAAAGGAGCTTTTACAAATGCTGACCGGAAAAACCAATGAGGAAAGAATCTGGAACTACCTGACGGAGGCGGGTATGACCGCCTGCGGCGCGGCGGGGCTGATGGGTAATCTCTACGCGGAAAGCGGGCTGATTCCTACCAACCTCCAGAACACCTACGAAAAGAAGCTGGGATATACGGACGCCGCCTACACGGCGGCGGTGGACAGCGGGGCCTATACCAACTTTGCCAAGGACGGGGCCGGGTATGGGCTGGCCCAGTGGACCTACCACACCCGCAAGGCGGCGCTGCTGGCCTTTGCCAAGGCAGCGGGGAAGTCCGTGGGGGACCTGGAGACACAGCTTGCTTTTCTGGTCCATGAGCTGCGCGAGAGTTACAAGCTCGTGCATTATGTGCTGGTGACGGCAACCGATGTCAAGACCGCATCGAACGTGGTCCTGCTCCAGTTTGAGCGGCCCGCCGACCAGGGGGACGCGGTGAAGCAGAAGCGGGCGCAGTATGGGCAGGTCTACTATGACAAGTTTGCCGCCAAGCAGGCGGCGGAAGGAGGACCCAAGATGAACAAGAAGCCTGTTTCCTTTCTCCAGACGGACAAGCGGTGGGCCAGCAAGCCCTACCGGGTGAAGGGGGAGAACTCCACCATCAGGGACAGCGGGTGCGGCCCGACCGCAGCGGCCATGCTGCTGTCCACCCTGACGGGGAAGAACATCACGCCGGAGGACACCTGCAAATGGTCCGTGGACCACGGGTACAAGGCCCTGGGCAACGGCACCTATTACGCCTACTTTGCCCCGCAGTTTGCGGCCTACGGTATCAAGTGCTGGCAGCTTAACTGGGTGAACGCCTACCACAACCCCAAGGCCACGTCCTTTGACGAGACGGTGAAGTATCTGAAACAGGGCTACTACGCTATCGCCCTGATGAAGAAGGGGACCTGGACCGGCGGCGGGCATTTCGTCGTGCTGTGGTGGGCGGACGGCAAGGTGCGCATCAACGACCCGGCATCCACCAGGGATAACCGGGTAAACGGCAATCTGGCGACCTTCAAGAACGAGGCCGCTTATTTCTGGATTGTGGACGCGCGGGAGTACAACAACAGCGGGAAGCTGGTGGACGGCTCCATGGCGGAGGTCAAGCCGGAGGACGTGCCGCAGGCCGCGCCGGGGGTGACGGCGGAGCGGAAAGCGACCGGCGCTGCGAAGTCGTTCGACAAGAAGCTGGCCGGGACCTACGCCGTGACGGCGGGGAGCGGCCTCCACATCCGCAATGTGGCCGGGTCCAAAACCGGGAGCATGGTTGTCCTGCCCTGCGGGACGAAGGTGCAGAACTACGGCTACTACACCGAAGTGAACGGCGTGAAGTGGCTGTATATCCAGGTGACGTATCAGGGCGTCAAGTACACGGGGTTCAGCTCCGGGGCGTACCTGAAAAAAGTATAGGAGGAAAATAGAATGGAAACTCTGATTCAAAACATCCCTGTGGCGGCGGCGCTGGTGCTGCCTGTGGTGCTGGTCCTGATGGTGGTAACGAACATCATCGTGGAGGTGCTGAAAAAGCTGACCTGGGGAAAGCTGCCGACAAATCTCCTGGCCTTTGCCGTGGCTATGGCCGTGACGCTGCTGGCGTTCTTTGCCGCCTGCCAAATCATGGGCGTGGCCGTGACGTGGTACATGGTGGTGGCCGCTGTGGTGATGGGCGTATTCGTGGCCTATGCCGCCATGTTCGGCTTTGATAAGCTGCGGCAAACTCTGGAACAGCTCGACAGCATCAAGAAGAATAACTGACCAATTCGGTCAAGAAAATCCCCCGGCGGCGGGGCCTTTGCAGGCCTGCTGCCGGGGGATTTTTGCGTTCTGGCTCAATCAATCGTTTCCAGGAAGTTGTCTTTTTTGGTGCTTGTCTTATGGCAATGCGGACATTTGTAGGTAAGGTCCTTTGTGGGGACTGTTACGGAGTTTCCACAATACGGACACACACCATTTTGCGCGTCCTTGAATTGTTCGATACCGGCAAGAATCATCATGGCGCTGATAACAAGCCCTATGACGCCAACAGGCAACAGGACCACGCAAAGCAAAAGACTACCCAAAACCATCACCATTCCGCCGGTGCATAGGAATATGCCGGATGCGTGCGAGGGTTTCTTTTCGGTTAGCGGGGTGCGCTTGACTTGGCTTGCGGCGGATTCCCGCATGGCGTATCCACAGTGAGGACAGGACCGCGCTGCGTCAGAAATTTCTTTGCCACATTCGGGGCAGGATACGAGGGCCATATTGTTTGCATCTCCTTTTTATCTCGGCTATGTTTTGTGTTGTATTACCACAAGTGGGATATTGCCACAATGATACACCGACAATGTGGTAATGTCAAACAAAATTCTTTAATACACCACACATTTTCGGAGGTGGAATTGTGAAAGCGTTCAACTACAATGGACAGCGGAATGTATCGGGCGAGAGAATCCGGCAGGAGCGGACGCGGCAGCGGTGTACGCAATCGGACCTGGCGGCGAGGGTGCAGGTGAGCGGCGTTATCCTGGAGCGGGATTGTATCAGCCGGATTGAAAATGGCCTGCGGATGGTGCAGGACTTTGAACTGCGGGCCATTGCCAGGGCGCTGGGTGTCACGACGGACTGGCTGCTGGAGGCGGAGGAAAAATAATTTTGCCGTAGGCTTTTTAGCCTACGGCAACGGTATTTTTAGAACAGTTGAGCTATTGACTTTCTGCGTTATTATGCGGTAATATCCCACAAAAACACAGAAGGGGGTATTCCGCTATGAGCAGCGAAAAGGGACGGATGTTTTCACACCTGAAATGGAAGGACCGGCTTAAAATCGAAAAGATGCTAAAGGAGAAGAAAAGCAAATCGGAGATAGCGCGTACACTCCGGGTGGACTATACAACGGTAATGCGGGAAATCAAGCGAGGGCTGACCGTCCAGAGGGATACTAACCTTGTGGACAGGGAAGTATACTGCGCGGAGACGGCGGAGCGGAAATATCGGGAGAACTTGCGGGCCAAGGGGCCGGACATCAAACTTGGGAACGACCACGAGCTGGCGCAGTACATAGAGGGGAAAATCGCGGACGACGGATATTCCCCGGAAGCTGCCCTGCACAAAATCAAGGAGGACGGCTTGACCTTCTCCGTGACCCTCTCAAAGTGGACCGTGTATAAGTACATCAACGATGGGGTATTTCTGCGAGTGACCAATAAGAGCCTGCCGATGGGCGGAAAGAGAAAGACCGAGTACAAGAAGGTCCAGGCGGCGAGGGTGCCGAAGGGGGACAGTATCGAGGACAGGCCGGAGGAAGTGGCGACACGGGAAGAGCCGTTTCACTGGGAAATGGATTCTGTGCTGTCCGCCAAAGAGGGCGGGAGCAAGAAACGGTTCCTGACCATGACGGAAAGAACGTCGCGGGCGGACCTCATGTTTCTTATGCCGGACGGGACAATGGCAAGCGTGGTGGCCGTGCTGGATATGCTGGAAAAGAAACTGGGGAGCTTCAACTTTCGGCGGATATTCCAGACAATCACCGTGGACAATGGCAGCGAGTTCCAAGACTGGGAGGGCATGACGCGGACCGTGACCGGAGAAGGGGACCGGACGCATATCTATTACTGTCATCCGTACAGTGCCTACGAACGAGGGAGCAACGAGAACGGAAACCGCATGATTCGGCGGCGGGTGCCGAAGGGGACGGACTTCACCGGGATAACCGAGGCGGACACACTGGAAGTACAGAGGTGGGTAAACGAGTACCCGCGCGGCATCCTTGGGGGAAGGTGTGCTGGGCGGGTACTGCTGGAGCTTGCCCAGGGGGCAGGGATTGAAGGGGTAGAACTGCTTTTGTAAATAATGCACAAAAAACAATTTTAGATTTTTCTGCATTTAACCCTTGACATTTTCCTTGTGAATAAAAAATCCAGTTTCTGGCGAGGGCGATTTTGCGAAGGGGTGAGCTCTGCCCACCCCTTCGCATCAGCTTTATATCGGGAGATCATGCTGCTTTAAGAAGGAGAGCTTATCCCAGTATCCCCGCTGGAACAGGATTTTCCCGTTTACCACATGGAAAAAGCCACATCTGCGCAGGCCCAGCGGGTCCCTCCACTCCAGGACAGCCCACTGCCCGTCTTCCAAAATGTTTTCAACAATACAGACCATTTTCGCCGTTGAAAACTCATTTGTAAACATCTCCCGAATGGCGTCTCTTCCCGCAACGGACTCGTTTGCCACCTGGTGATTGACTGCATCTTTGTGATACAGGCTGACGATTGCCTCCACGTCACGGGCATTAAATGCGTCTACCCATTTGTTTACGATCTCTTTTGGTGCCGGCATAAGTTTTTGTCCTCCATTCCCTCTGTCCTAGATTTCCACCGCCTGCCCGTTGCCGAAAAAGTACAAAACCCTGTGAGCAACCGGCAATCCCATGATCTGCTCCAGCGCCCGGCTGTATGCGGCCAACTGGGGGCGGTAGTAGTCAATCTTCTCTTGAAGGTTCCCCACCGTGATTCGGTCTGTCTTAAAGTCCACCACCGTAATCTCGCCGTCTATGACGGCGAACAGGTCCACCACCCCTTGGAGCAAAACCTGATCCTCATCGGACAAGTCCTCATAGTAGTCCCCTGCGGGCACCAGGAGGCTGAAGCGGAACTCCCGCTCCACCTGCTCCGCCCGCCGCAGTTCCCCGGCCAGCGGGGAGGCCAGAAACCCCTCGATGGCCCGCAGGTCCACCACCTCCGCCTGTTCCGGCGTCATGATGCGCCGGGCCAGGAGCTCCTTCACCGTCTCCGCCGCGCTCCCGTCCAGGGGCAGGTACTGCATCACCAGATGGACCGCCGTCCCCCTTGCCGCAGGGGCCAGAGGCTGCTGGGCGGAGAGAAATTTCGGCGCGGCAAACTCCTTGTGCGTATAGGGCTGGACCGTATTCTCGGCGATCTCCCGGTCCTTCTCCCTTCCCTTGAGCTGGGTGGCGGTCAGCTTCGTGGGGGCCGTACAGGCGGGGAGGCAGGGGTAGACGAAATCCAGCGTCGCCCGGTCCACCGGGAGAGCCTGGGACGCCTCGGAGACCGCATCCTCCGGCGCTTCGGAGGGCGCTTCGGCGTAGAGCATGCCGTCGTGGCAGGCCACGATCCACGGCGCGTCCTCACAGGTCAGGCACTGCCCGTCCTCCACCCCGCCCTCCGCACGGAGGGGCGCGGCCTCCGGACGCCGCAGGAGGGGCAGCAGCACCCACTCGGCCATGGACTTCGCGCTGTCCACCGTCTCCGGCGGGAACTGCGTGCCGTCTCCGGCGGAGAATGCCGCCAGAGCCGTCAATTCCGCCAGCTTTTTGGGAGCAGAGGTCATGGACGCCGTGAGGATCAGCTTCTCCTTGGCCCGGGTCATGCCCACGTAGAGCACCCGCATCTCCTCGGAGCGCATCTCCCGGCTCAGCCGCTGGGAGACCGCCTCCCGGGCGATGGTCGGGTAGCGGATACGGCGGTCCAGGTCGATATACGTGGGCCCCAGGCCCAGCTTCGGATGGACCAGTACCGGGGTCTGGAGGTCGATCTTGTTGAAGCTCTTGTTCAGGTCCGCCAGGATCACGATGGGGAACTCCAGGCCCTTGGACTTGTGGATGCTCATGATCTGCACCCCCGTCCCCGCCCCGGCAGCGGTGACGGCGGGCTGCTGCCCGTGCTCCAGGAGGAAGCGCAGGTGGCTGACAAAGGCGAAGAGCCCCTTGTACCCCGCGCCCTCAAAGGACCGGGCGTGCTCGTAGAGGAGGATCAGGTTCTCCCGCCGCTTCTCCCCGCCGGCCATCGCGCCGAAGACCCCCAGCACGTTCAGCTGGTTGTAGAGCCGCCAGAGGAGCCGGTGGACGCTCATATCCTTGGCCAGGGACCGCAGGTCCTCCAGCTGGGCCAGAAAGGCGCGGCAGTCCCCGTCCCCGCTGGAGGCCACCGCCTCGTAGAAGTCCCCGGCGGGGTGCTCCCCCCGGATCATGGCCAGGCGGCTGGAGTCGAACCCCATCAGCGGCGAGCGCAGCACGGAGATGAGGGGCACGTCCTGACGGGGGTTGTCCAGGATTTGAAGCAGGGCGTAGACCACCGCCACCTCCATGGCGGAGAAGAAGTCCTCGTCCTCCTGGACGCTGCACGGGATCCCCCGCTCCGCCAGGGCCCTGGTGTAGCACCTCAGCCTGGGGCCCGGGGAGCGCATGAGGATGACCATATCCTCCGCCCGGCAGGGCCGCAGCTCCCCTGTGTCCTCGTCAGTGACGGGGTATCCCTCCTCCAGAAGACGGCTGATGCGTTCGGCAGCAAACCGGGCCTCCGCCAAAGGGCGGGACACGGCGCTCTCGGCGCCTCCCCGGTTGAGGGGCACCTCCAGGAGGTGGAACTCCGTCCCGCAGTCCTCCCGGGGCGGCAGGTAGGCCGCGCCGAAGTTGAGCCGCTCGGCCTCCCCGTAATCGATCTCCCCCATCTCCCGGCTCATGACGGACTGGAAGACGTAATTCGCCGCGTCCAGCACGCTCTGCCGGGAGCGGAAGTTCTGACTGAGAAGGATCTTTCGCGGCCCGCCCTCCTGCTCCCGCTCCTGGGGGAAGAGGCGGTATTTTTCCAGAAAGATGGTGGGGTCCGCCAGGCGGAAGCGGTAGATGGACTGCTTGACATCCCCCACGGTGAAGAGCTTTGTCCCAACCTCCGAGACGGCGGAGAAGATGCAGTTTTGCACCTGGTTGGTGTCCTGGTACTCGTCCACCATCACCTCCCGGTAGCGGCCGGAGATGAGACGGGCCAGCTCCGTGGGCCCGCCGTCCTCTCCCAGGAGGAGCCGGACGGCATAGTGCTCCTGGTCGGAGAAGTCGGTGACGTTTTTGCGCAGCTTCTCCTGCTGGTAGGCCCGGGAGAAGTCCGCGCACAGCGCCAGCAGGGCCTCCATGGCCGGGGCGGCGCGGCGCAGGTCCTCCCCCGCCTCCGCCGCCGTCACGTCCAGGATGGCGCAGGCGGCGTTCATCTCGTCCTTGCACCGCTTCCAGAGGCTCTGGAGGCGGTCCTTCAATTCCGGGGACTGACACTTGCGGGCCGGGGACAGCCGGGGCCAGCGGGGGACCCGCGCCGCCGCCGCGTCCCAGCCTGTTCCAGCCGCCCCGGCCAGCTGCTCCAGCTGGCGCACCGCGTCCCAGAAGCCGGGACTGTAGGCGCTGTGGAGGCCGCAGTCCTCGGCCATGAGGACCAGGCTCTCCCCCAGGACCCGGGCCCAGTGGCCGGCCTTGCGGGAGAGGCTCCCCAGGAGCTCCCGGCCATAGGCGGTGTCCCCGGCGTCCTCCGGCAGGGCGGACCAGACCGCGCGCTGGTCCGCCAGCCACCGTTCCGGGTAGGCGTGGCTCTGGAGCTTGCCGTACAGGTCCAGCACCAGCTCCTCCAATCCCCGGTCGTCCCGGCCAAAGCCGAAGGAGTCGGCCAGCTGGATGCCGCCGGGGGTCAGATGGGCGTAGAAGTCCTCCAGCACCCGGGGGAGCACCCGGCGGCGCAGAAGGGACGCCTCGTTCTCGTCCAGCACCCGGAAGTCCGCCGTGAGCCCCCGCTCCTCCCCGCAGTCCAGCAGGTGGACATTCTCCCGCAGGAGGGCGGTGCAGAAGGAGTCGATGGTCTTGATGTCCGCCTGGTAGACCAGCAGGAGCTGCCGCTGGAGGTGGCGGTCCCCGGGGCGGTCCGTGAGGCGGGCGCTGAGCTCCTGGGCGATGCGCCCGCGCAGCTCCGCCGCAGCCGCCCGGGTGTAGGTGATGATGAGGAAGTCGTCGATATTGGCCTGCTCCTCCCCCAGAACCCGGAGGAAGAGGCGCTCCACCAGCACCCGGGTCTTGCCGCTCCCGGCGGCGGCGGAGACCAGGAGGCTCCCCCCCCGGTCCTCCACCACGGCCCGCTGGTTTTCAGTCAGTTGGATGCTCATGCTTTTCCTCCCTTCCGGATGGTCAGCTCCACATGGTCCCAGAACTCCGCCGGGGTCACGGGGCGCAGCGGCTTGGCGCAGTCCTCCGCGTCCTCGTCCATGAAGTGGCAGGCGGAGGCGAACTCGCAGTAGGTGCAGGCGCTCTCCTGCTCACTGCGGGCCCAGGGGTCGGCGGCGATGACGCCGGCGCGGAGGTCCCGGGCGATCTCCGCCAGGATGCTGTCCACGTAGCGGCTGAGCTTTCCCAGCTCCTCCGCCGTGGCGATGCCCTTGGTGATGCTCCCGTCCCGGCCCAGGGTCAGCGGCAGAAAGCGCGGGGACTCCAGGGCGCTGTGCTCCATGGCCTGCAGGACCTCCGGCTCCCCCAGAACCATGCCGCTGCGGCGCAGCTCCTTGTCCAGGGCGGAGCGCAGGGCCTCCCTGGTCACGCCCCGGCGCTGGGTGACCAGCACGTCCCGGGCCGGGAGGTAGAGCACCCCGGCGGGGACGACCTTCTCGCCGAAAAGGGCCGGCCCCTCCCGCTCCAGGGCGAAGAGGTAGAGGAGCATCTGGATATTCAGCCCGTGGCGGACATCGGCTAAGTCGAAGGACTTCTTCCCGGACTTGTAGTCGATCACCCGCAGGTAGAGCTTTCCGTCCTTGAGCCACCCGTCCACCCGGTCCACCTTGCCGGCCAGGGTGAGGGCGGCATCGCCGGTCTGGATGGAGATGGCGGGGAGCTGTCCGTCCTCGCCGAAGCTGAGCTCGAAGGCCACGGGCACGAAGTCCGACGCCCCCAGCTCCTCCGCCACGTTCTCCACGATGGTGCCCACCGTCTTCTTCAGACGGCCAAAGAGGTACTTGAACCGCTCGTCCCTCTTCTCGAAGCTGGGCATGGCGGTCTCCACGTACCGGGAGACCACCCGGTCCAGGAGCGCGTCCAGCTCCCCGCCGTCAAGGGAGGCGAAGCCGCCCCGGGCCGCCGCCTCCCGGGTGACGTGCTCTAAGACATAGTGGAGGAAGGTGCCCACCTGGGAGGCGTCGAACCCCGCGGGGACCCGCTCCCGGGCCCGGAGGCCGTATTGGAGGAAGTAGGCGAAGTGGCAGGAGTTGATCTTGTCGATGCGGCTGGCGCTCATGCGGTAGCTGCGGCCATAGAGGCTCTCCACGGCCGCCGGGGAGAGGCGTCCCCGGTGCATGGACGCCGCCCGGTCCATGGCCTCCAGGGAGGCGCTCCACCGGGGGTCCGCCGCGAAGTAGCGCCAGAGGGCTCCGCCCCGCTCGCCGCCCGCCAGCTCCAGGGCGGGCAGGGGGGCCCGCAGGCGGTAGGGCCGGTCCCCCAGGTCCACGCCCTCCCAGACGGCGGGGAGCAGGGTCTTGATCCGGCCCACCACGAAGGAGGGGCGCAGGGGGGAGCCGTTCAGGTCCGCCGCAGGCCAGGTGACCACCAGGCGGTCCGTGGGCTGGGCCAGGGCGGCGTAGAGGTTTTGCAGCTCGATGTGGAACAGGTCCAGGCCGCTGGGGGCCAGCTCAATGCCCTCCCGGCGCAGCTGCTCCCGGTCCTCCCGGTTCAGGAGGCCCTGGCTGGTCTGGACCGCCGGGAGCACGTGGTCGTTGGCCCCCAGGAGGAAGAGAATCTTGATCCGGTGGCGGTCGTTGCGGGTAATCTGGGATGCCTGGACCTGGTCCAGAGACACGGGGATGGTGCCCACGTCGTACTGGGTCAGCACCAGCTTCAGGAGCCGGGCGAACTCCTCCGTATCCAGGGGCGCGTCCTCCAGAATCTCTGCAAACTGGTCCATTACGCCGCAAAGAAGCTCCCAGAGCTGTGCGTACTCGGCGGCGCGCTGGAGCTCCCCCAGCTCCTCCAGACGGGCGGTGCGCCCCTCCAGCTGGTCCGCCAGGTGCAGCTCCTCCAGGAAGGCCCACAGCACCTCCAGCTTTCCACGGGCCCCGGGGCGGTCCTTCAGCCCCGCCGCCAAGCGGCCCAGGGGGCCTCCCACGCGGCGGCGCAGGGCGTTGATGTCCTCCAGCGCCGCTGTCTCCTCCGGCGTGAAGCCCTCCCGCCAGCCGGCGGGGTTGGCGGTCCAGTCCTCGTCCCGGACCCACATGGCGCCGTGGATATCCCACTGGATGACGTAGTTCTCCAGCCGGTCGCACTCATCGTCTGTGAGGCCCCCGAGGCCGGTCTTCAGATAGCGGAACATGTCCTCGTACTCATAGCCGCCGCTGACCGCGTCCAGGGCCCCGGCCAGAAGGCTGAGCACCGGCTTCTCCAGAATGTCGCTGCGGCGGCTGAGGTACACCGGCACACCGTAGCGCTCGAAGACGTTCTCAATGGCGGCGGAGTAGCTGTCCAGATCTCTGGCCGTTACGGCGATGTCCCGGAAGCGATAGCGGCCTGTCCGCACCAGGGACAGAATTTCCGCCGCCGCATACTCCGTCTCGTGGAAGATGCTGTCCGCGCGGTAGAGGGATACAGGCGTCTCCGCCCCCTCCCAGGGGACCATGGGACCGAAAAAATGGGAGGAAAGGTGCTCCAGGGCGGTCTGGGGCGCGGGGGCGGGCAGGACCTCCAGCCGGCACTGCCGGCCGCAGGCCGAGGCTAACCGGATGAGCCGGTCCCGGGTCTGGATGCCCTGCTGGAAGATTTCCCAGCTCCCGCCGTCCCCCAGGAGGGTCACCGTAACGGACCGGGAGACCCGGAGCAGGATGGCGATCAGGTCCAGCTCCTGGGCGGTGAAGTAGGTGAAGCCGTCCAGATATACGTCCTTTCCCGCCGCATAACCGGATTTCTCCAGGTTCTCCAGCAGGCGCTCCATCAGGTCCCGGCGGTCCCGGCCGTCCCGGCGGAGATGGCCCAGATAGGCCGCGTAGATGAGGGACAGATCCTTGATCTTCCCCGCGCTCATGCCCTCCAGGAAGGGCAGGGCGTCCCCCAGATCCTCGGGCTGGACCTGGCAGGCGATCAGTTCGCCGCAGAGCTCTACCAGCTCCTCCAGGAAGGGGGCCTTCCGGGAGGGCCGGGCGTAGACATCCAGCTGGCCCGCCACCTCCTGGAGGGCTAACTGCATCATGAGGAGCTTCCCCCCCGCGTCCAGGGGCACGTCTGTGAGGCCGCCGGTCAGCGCAAGGACCCGGCTGGCTAAGAGCCGCAGGCTCAGCACCTCCGCATAGCGGCTGGCCTCCGGGCCGCAGAAGCGGCACAGGTCCAGCTCCGCCGCGTGGGAGGCGTGCTCCGGCGCGAGGAGAAGGGCGGGGACGCCCCGCTCACGAATCTGTTCCAGGACCCGGGCCGATTTTCCGGTGTTCGCTCTTCCCATCCATATGTGAAGCATAGGTCTCTCCTTTTTACAGAATGTTTGTCCCATTATATAGCAAAATGTGCCGGAATTCAACTATACTTTTTGGTGAAACCGACGTTGTACGTCCTCGTGCAGTTTTTCGCCGTTACACTCCTGATGTGTAACGGTCTTTCGTTACAAAATCTTATTTAAAGGAGAAACATCATGAATCACACCAAAAACTATGGCCTGCCCCAGTGGGAGCTCAACGACCTCATCCGGATGGAGGACTTCAACAGCGCGATGTCGAACATCGAAAACGGCCTCAACAGCAACAAGTCCGCCGCCGAGGCCGGGGATGCGGAGCTCCAGCGGCAGGTCAACGCCGCCAATGCTAAGGCCGAGGCCGCGCAGTCCGCTGCCGGAGGCGCGTACTCCCCCGCGTTCAAGCCCTACGCGGTGGGGTCCTACGTGGGGAACGGCCAGGAGCGGCGGGTGGAGCTGGGGTTCCGGCCCAGCTTTGTTATCATCTCCGGCATCATGGAGAGTCCCGGCGCTACCAACTTCAACACCTTCTACGTCTATGGCGGCATCACCTCCGGAGAGTCCCTCAAGCACCGGCTCATATTTACGGATACCGGGTTTATCGCTGTGAAAGATGACCCGGCGGGGTACACTTACCCGAACTTTACGTTGAGCGGCAGACGGTACGATTATATCGCCTTCCGCTGAGAACAAGCCCCCGGAGCACTGCTCCGGGGGCGCTTTCTGCCTTGACGGCGCGAAGGGAATACGATATAATATTGTTATCAATTTCAGAAAAGCAGGTGATCGTTATGACCTCTGAACCGATCTATGCAGAGGAGCTCGCTTGGACAGAACCAAGACGTGAGGAGCTGATCTGCGGAAAAGTGGTAATGATGGTCCCGCCCGCAACAAATCACGGCGTTATCGCGGGAAATGTCCACGCGCTCTTTCACAGCTACCTGCGGGGAAAATCCTGTACCGTCTTTCCAGATGACGTGCCTCTGTTTCTCTCTGATATGGACTACTACAGGCCGGACCTTATGGTGGTCTGCGACCGGGAGAAAATCAAGGCGGACGGTGTGCACGGCGCACCGGACCTGGTCGTGGAAATCCTCTCGCCCAGTACGGGGAGGTACGACCGGGGACGCAAAAAACAGATTTATCAGGCAAGCGGTGTCCCCGAGTACTGGATCATCAGCCCGGAGGCCCAGTCGATCGAGGTGTACCGTCTGAAGGACGGCGTATATGAGCTCGATAACTGTTACTCCGTCTACCCGGACTATCTGCTCCGGCTCATGCCGGAGGAGGAACGGGAGGCTATCCCCGCTGCGTTCTGCTGCCACCTCTTCGATGACCTCGTCATCCGGCTGGATGATGTGTTTGAGAACCTTTTTTGATAGGGGAATCCCCCCAAGGCCGGAGCCTTGGGGGGATTTTTTATGTCAGGGTATCCTGACAGGAGCGGGATTTAGCGAGAAGTCTCAGTTCCCACGCTGCCACCAGTCGGAGGAACGGGGGAAGTCACTTCACGAACAGGAGTGATGTTGTTACCGAGATCAGTGAGGCTGGTCCCAATCTGCACCATGAAGTTATCGGGCGTCACGGTCGCGTGATTATCGAAATGGACGGAACCTGGTGTGACACCATTCAGGATCTGCACTCTGTTTTGAGTCATGGTTCCGCCGTTGTTCCGAATGCACGCAATCGCGATGGGGTAACCCATGTTTGTGACTTCACACTTTGTACCTGCGCCAACTGTCAGGGTAACAGGGCTGTCCGTATAGGGCTGGACTGCGATAGCAGCACCGTCGACTGCAACTCCGGAGGAACCGCCACCATTGAGAACGTAGCTCATATAGGGAGCTTCCGTCTTAAGAATGACGTTCTCCGTCGTGACGCTACCACCAGCAACGATAACCGCAGAACCTTCTCTGCCACTGATGCTACCACCACGGATCGTCGTGGTAGTGCCGCCGTTAGCCAGATACGCGCCGACGTTGTTTGCCATGATGGTGCAGTCAATGATCTCAATGGTATTGGTACCAGTTGCCGTATTGTTGATGTGAACGCCGTTGCAAACGTTCTGAATAGTAACTCTCTCCAGACGAATATTTGCGTTCTGACCATTTCCATCAACAGCGACGGCGAAAGTACCCTCAAGTCCGCTAGAGTTGGACCCATCGATAACGGTATCGGTGATCTCAACCGCGCTGCCACCAGTCAGTTG
Organism: uncultured Oscillospiraceae bacterium; assembly: GCA_910587785.1. Taxonomy (GTDB): domain Bacteria; phylum Bacillota; class Clostridia; order Oscillospirales; family Oscillospiraceae; genus Pelethomonas. Next base: position 36,206 of record CAJUOA010000016.1, read on the forward strand.
GATCAGAGCTGTACTAGCATTCTTCTTCTCGCTCTTGATCGTGCCGCCGCCATTGATGACGAGCTTCGCACCATTAGAAACAGTGAGGATGTTGTCGCCCAGATCAAGCTCACTACCAGTGGGGATGTTGATCGTAGTGGTTGCACCAGCACTGTTGAGGGCGATTGCGCTGCTCATAGCAACTTTGCCAGTGATGTTATAGGTCGAACCGTCCAAGATAGCCGGGGTCTCCGTGTCGGGGGTAATGTCAATAGGCTTACCCTCAACAGTGATGCTCACATTGCCAGTCTCGGGGACCACGAAGGTAGCAGTGGTCTGATTGCGCGTCGCGTTGTACTCGCTGACCAGAGCCTGGCCGTTCAGGGAGAAGGTGACGCTGCCGGGGGCAGTGAGAGTCACGGTCTCGCCGCGGACAGCTTCGTTGGTAACGGTGGTGGTCAGGGTGCCAGTAGCAGTTACGCCAGTGGGCAGGGTGACAGTGGCTTTGGTCTCAGAAGGAGTAGCGGTGGGGGAAGCCATGGTATAGATCAGAGTGCTGCCGTCCTCCGCGGTAACAGTGACGGTGAAGTAACCGACATTGCTCATCTGATCGACATCCCAACGGGTATTGTTGATGGACTGGCTGTTGTTGTTCCAGAACTTCCAGACCACGCTCTTGAACTGGGGATCACTGCTGACACGGAACTGGCTGATAAACTCGTTGATGAGCATGTTCTTGCCTTCCGGATCATTGACAGCGATCGTGGGAGCACTAGCATTGGTGTCATCAATTTTGGCAGCATAACCATTGCCGGTCGTATCACCAGTATCGTCCCAGGTACCATTGTTATGCTTCACCTGAAGGGTCTTCGTGTCGATAGCCGCCAGCTTGACCAGAGTGTAAACGATGGGGGAACCCTGGTTGAGATCGATGGTCAGCTGATAGACGGCGCGGGCGGTGTTGGCGCGGAGGGCATCAGCCTCCTTGATCTCATCAGCATCGGTGCGGGGGACCAGGACCCAGTTGTTCGTGGCAGCGTTCCAGCGCTCCAGCTTGTAGTTGACAACGCTGCCGGAGGTGGAGGTGACATCCACAATCTTACCGGTCCACTCCTGGGCCTTGGTGTGAGTGATGGTGATGGTGCGGTCAGTGCCAGCGGGAGTGACATCGCCCTCACCGTTCTCCGCCACGTTCATGAACTTGGTGGGAGTGGTGACCTGATCCTTGGCAGGCAGCATGTTGTACCAGACGGTCTGAGCCAGGTCGCGGGTACCGACGTTGCTGCTGTTGACGGAGCGGAACTCACGGAAGGAGATGGCCCAGATCACGTTGCCGTTGTCATCGTAGCGGACCAGAACCTCGTTGCGGGGAACGTTGGTGTGGAAGGTGTTGGTAGCATCATCCCACAGCTCGTTGAGGTAGCAGGGAGTAGTGCTGGTAACGTTGGGATCGGGGTTGCGGTAGAAGACCTCGGCGGCGCTCAGGTTGCCGTTGAGATCGGGCACACCACTGGAGCTATAGCCCAGCTTGTAGAGCTTGCTGCCGGTGGTGATGGTCGCACCCTGACGGTTGACAATGGCGTCATCAACGATTTCGTTGTGGGTGGGGACGCTGTGGGAATCGGAGACGGCCCCATTGACGGTCATGCCGTCGACGCGGACATGGTCGTTGGTCACGTTGGTCTGGGAGACATAGCCCGCCAGGTAATTGTTGGAACGGATGGCCTCGCGGTCCATGTTCTCGATCTTGTAAATCACCTTGCCGTCGGCATTGGTGCCAACAGGATCCATGTAGTACAGACCTGCGTAAATGGTGGAGGTGTTGAGGCTGCTGCTGGCCTCATCATAGGCGCGGTAGCCGCCCAGACGGGACTGGCGCATATCAACCAGGACACCCTCCTCGACCTCGCCGTTGCCGCGGATCATGTTCACGGTCTCAATGCCGGCACCAGCGATGTTGCCGGAGACGAAACCAGTGGCGGGGATGAAGACCTGCTCGCTGGCAGTGCGGGAGTCGATATACTTGCTGTTGAGCTCCACAACCACGACCTCAGCGGTGTAATAGAGGTTGTTGGTGTTGGTGGAGGTGGTCTGACCGGCCTGGATACCGACAGCGTAGACATCCTCAATGTAGCTGGGATCAATGGCGGGGATGTTGTTGTAGCCGGTGTAGGTGCGGACCACGTAGTTGGCCTGACCGTTGGTGGTGTTGCCGCCCAGGTTGTGGACATAGTAGTACACAGTGTCAGCGCGGCCCAGGACCTCGTAAGAGCCGGTCAGCTCGTTGCGGTTGTAGGCATAGGGCTTGGCAGAGTCAACATAGTTGGTATCCCAAACAGTACCGCGGGCGTTGTTGTCGCGGGTGGGGATCTTGTTGTCGACCATGTCGAGCATCCGGACAGTCTGGCTGACGCGGTAGCTCTTGTCAACGGGGATCAGGTTGCCGTCCTCGATGTTGGCAACGATGGTCCGGACGTTGTTGCCGTTGGTGTTGGTGCTGTTGATGCCGCGATCGCCAAAGTCATCACGCAGCTTGCCCCAGCTGTTGTTGGTGCCGAGGTCGGTCTCAACAAAGAGGCTGCCGTTGTTGGTGACGTTGACAGTCTGGAGACGGCCGTCGATGTAAGCCTGGACGGCGTACTCACGGGCGTTGACAGCCTGGTTGTACCAGCCGTCGGTGAGCAGGACGAAGGAACCAACATTGCCCTCGGTGAAGGCGGCAAGGTTGCCGTCCAGATCGAAGTACATGGTGTAGTTGGTGCCGATGACCATCTTAGCCACACCGCTGGTCAGACCCTCAGCGTGGGGATGGACGCCGGACTGCTTCTTCTCGCCGCCCTCGTAGGTGACGGTGGTGGTGCCGCGGTTGATGGCGGTGATGCGGGCGGTCTCAGTCTCGGCCTTCTGAGCGCGGATGTTGCCGTCGATCAGGGCGTAGATGACCACGTCGCCGGTAGCAAGAGCCTCCTCGCTGGCGGCCAGCTCCTTGCCGGAGACGGAAACCAGCTCGTCGGAAGCGGTGATGATGTTGACACGGTCGTTGGTGTCATCGAACTTGGACTCAACGGCGCCGAGGGTCAGCTTGCTGCCGTTGGGAACGACCTTGGCGATGGTGTAGCGGGTCTGGAGGACGTACTCAGCGATGCCGTCATTGTCATTGTCGACGATGATGAGGCGGTCGCCCAGGCGGTTGCTCTCGACCTGCTGACGGGTCTCCTCGTTCTTGAGGTAGGTGGCGACGAAGTCCTCCCAGCGGATCTCGTCGGAGACATCCTTCTGAGCGTTGTTGAAGGAAGCGGTGCCCACATAGACCTCACCCATCACGATGCTGGTACCAGTCTTGTCAGCATTGGTGAAGAGGGTCTTCAGGTTTTCCCAATCCTGGGAGGTCAGCTCATCGTCCAGAGCGATGGTCTTCACATAGGTGAAGGTATAGCCATCGTGGGGCAGGCGGGTGTTCCACTGGCTGCGGTCATCGCCAAAGGAGACCTCATTGCCAGGATTTGCCATATCGGCAGGACGATAGGCGTACAGCTTGCCGCCGTTGTCCTTGCGCATGGAGAAAGCCTGATACTCAGTCCACTTGAGGTCCATGACGTAGGTGATGCGCATACGGGCAGTCCAGCGAGTCACATAATCATAGTTGATGTAGTGCTCGGCACCGGCGATGCTGG
>CAJUOA010000017.1 GCA_910587785.1 uncultured Oscillospiraceae bacterium
GGAAGAAGGTGCGGAACAGGCTCTTGCACGGGATGCGGCACTCCAGCAGCAGTGCCAGCGCCAGGCTCAGCACCACCGCCAGGGGCACCGCCATGGCGGAGAACATGGCGGTATTTTTCGCCGCCGTGAGGAAGGACGAATTTTTCAGCACCGCCTTGAAGTTGTCCAAAAAGACGAACTCCGGGTTGCTGGGACTGCGGATCACGGAGTAGTAGCACACCACCAGGAAGGGCACGATGAAGAACACCAGCACCCCCGTCACGCTGGGGCCCAGAAAGGCCATGGAGTGGAGGGTGTCCTTCACCCGCTCGTTGCTCCAGTCCCAGGCACGGACGGCCCTTTTCCTCACGCCCGGCGCCCCGCCCGCCCTGACGGGCGGACGGGGGGTCTCCTGGACCGGGGCCTTAGAGCGTTTCGTGAACATAGAGGTTCACCCGGCTTTGGATCTGGGCGGCGGCGTCCTCCAGGGTCTTGTCCCCACTGAAGTAGCCCCCCGCCACGTCGATGACGATGTCGGCGATCTTCTGGTCATAGCCTCTGAGGGAGTCGATGGCGTTGTAGAGCTCCATGATCTGGTCGTACTCCTCCTGGGTGGTGGCCTGAAGGTCTATGTCCAGCGTGCCCCAGGTCCAGCCGCCCTTGGAAGCCTGGATGGGTTCGCCGTCGCCGTCGAGGATCTGCTTGCCGTCGCTGTCGGTGATGTACTCGGCCTCCATGGCCTTCGCCGCCGCCTTCTCGAAGTCCGCCTTGTTGATGGGGAAGCCCCAGCGGTAGCCATAGGGCTGCTCCTCGTCCTCCGGCAGCAGGAGCTGGCGCATGAAGGACCACGCGCCCTCCTTGTCCTTGCAGGTGCTGCTCATGGCCATGCCGCCGTTGATGTCAAAGGAGCTGCCGCAGGAGCCGTCCTCCATGGGGAAGCCCTTGAAAGTGACATACCGGCCGGGGATCAGGCGGCTGCTAGTGCTGCTGCCGCCGCTGCTGCCGCTGCTGCTATCCCCAATAATCACTGTGGTGAAGCCGCTGGAGGAGCCGGAATACCCGCTGTCATCCACCTGCTTGAGGGCCTCCGGGCCGCCGAACATGGCCTCGTAGACCTGGAAGTCGCTAAAGCCGTCCAGGCTCAGGGTATTGAGCATCTGACGGCCCTCGGCGATGCGGGTGGGCTCGTCGTCCTCCTCATCGTTGGAGACATACTCTGCGGGGAAGGTACTGCAAAACTCCAGCATTCCCTTGAAGCCGTCGCTGTCAAAGCTGCACTCGCCCTTCTCCCAGTCCACGTAGTGGTCCAGGTTCATCATCAGCACGTTCCGGAGCATCCCCTCCTTTGTGCCCATGTTGCCAAAGAGGGAGCTCCCCTCGGGCATGGTCTCCTGGGCGGCCTTCAGCTCGTCCAAGGTCCAGCCCATGTCGTCCCCCACCACCTTCCGGGAGCCGACGAGGGTGTACATGACGAAGGAGTTGAAAATCTGATAGAGCTTGCCGTCCTGCTCGGCGGCCTTGAGGGGCCGGTCCATCAGGCTGTCCCGTCCGATCTCCGGGTCGTTGTCGATGTAAGGCCACAGGTCCTCCAGGAGGCCCTGGGCGCCGTACTGCCGCAGGGGGAGCATATCCGCAGCCATCAGGTCCGGCACGTTCCCGGCCACAATCTCCGTGTTCAGCTTGGTGAGGCCCGCGTTGTAGTCGTCCTCGGTGTTGTACTCGGAGTAGTCCCGGATTTCAATGCGGTACTTGCCGTTGGTCTTGTTGAAGTTGATGATATTGGTGCGCACCTGCTGGTCCAAGTACATCGTGGCGTAGGTGAGCACGGTCTTGTCCGCCAGGACGGAGGCGTCCTGCTCGGTGAGCACCGCCAGCTCCACCTTTCTCCCATCCGTCCCCCACTCCTGGGTCATGGCCACCACCCGGCCGTCGGAGAGGAAGTTGAAGAAGACCAGGTTGTCGGAGTTGATGTCCGCGGAGCTCCAGCTGAGGAGCCGCTCCCCGGAGGAAGTCTCTGCCTTGTAGCCGTAGAGGGAGTCGCCGGACTCATAATAGAAGAGGTACTCCCCCGCGCCGCTGTAGATGCTGTTGGGATTGCCCTCGGCGATGGGGTAGCTCTTGCCCCAGCCCTTGGAGGCCCGGTCGATGACCTGGACACTGCGGCCCTCGTCGCCGTAGCGCATCATGGCCACGCTGCCGTCGGTGAGAAGAATGAGATCCCCCCAGCTCTCGTCGGTGATAGAGAAGAGGACATTCATCTCCCGGTCCAGGACGAAGACTCCCGTGTTGTTGGAGGCGTACATGTACCCCTCGGCGTCCAGGACCTTGCGGTAGATCCAGTCGGTCTCCAGCTTCTCCGCCAGGGTGCTGATGTCCACCCGGTCGATCTCCTTGCCTGTGGCATCCAGTTTGCGCTCCAGCTCCACAGTGGTGCTGTTGAGGTAGTTGTACGGGTCATCCTTCTCCGGGTCGAAGTTCTCAGGCGGGTCGAAATCGTACACGTCTGCCCGCTCACTGACCCAGAGAGACCCGTCCGCCCCGGCCCGCAGGCTGTCGATGGTGAACCAGCCTTCGTCGGAGCTGTCGAAGCTGTAGGATGGCTCATAGTTCTCCAGCTCCACCGGGGCGCTGCCGTCCAGGGGCACCTTGTAGATGCAGTACTCGCTGGAGTAGGCGGTGTACGTCTCCCCGGTGAAGGGGTTGGCAGCCTCCTTTTCGGTGTTCTTCTCGGCTACCACATAGATGTTGGTCCCGTCACAGCACCCGGCGGTGATGTCGTCCGCGTCCAGGTCCAGGTCCATGAACTCCGGTACGTAGACCGTACCGCTGAGGGGGGAGGCCCCGTCCTGCTTTTTGTCCTCTCCGCCCCCGCCGCAGGCCGCAAGTCCCAGCGCCATGCACAGCGCTAAGAGCAGGGCCGTCAGTTTCTTTCCATGTCGTCTCATAAATGTCCTCCCTTCGGAGCTCCAAAACGAAGATTGCCGTTCAGCATCACAGCTGCTCATTCATATACAACTTTACCCGGCTCTGGATCTGGGTGGCGGTGTCGTCCAGCCCCCGGTCGCCCGCGAAGTAGGCCCCAGCCATATCCTTGATGATGTCGTAGATGCGCTGGTCATAGTTGTAGGTGGTGGTGATGGCGTTGTAGAGGGCCATCACCTGGTCCACCTCCTCCTGGGTGGCGGCGTAGACGTCGATGGTCTCGCCATCGCCCAGCCAGCGGCTGTACTGGGTGATCTTCACGGGCTCGCCGCTCTCATCCAGGACCTGCTCACCGTTCACGTCGGTCTCGTAGGCCACGGTCATGGCGGACTCCATGTACTTGTCAAAGTCGGACTTGTTCACCGGGAAGCCGCCGAAGCTGTAGCGGGCCACGCCGTTGGAAGTGGGCTCGGCAGCCATAGCCCTGCCGGAGGTGCTCATCGCCTGCATGACGCCGTCGCGCCTCTCCGCCGCCTCGTCGGCCTTGGGCAGGAGCACCTGCCGCATGAAGGACCAGGCGCCCTCCTTGTCCTTGCAGGCGCTGGTCATGGCGTAGCCGGAGCCGATGTTGAAGCTGCTGCCCACGCTGCCGTCCTCCATGGGGTAGCCCACGTAGGTGACGTCGCCGTCCAGGACCTTCTTGTACATCTGGAGCTCCGTGAAGTCGCTGAGATACGTCCGGCTGAGGAGCTGTGCGCCGTTGGCCATGCGGGTGATCTCGTCCTGGTAGTTCTCCCAGTCCACGCTCTCCCAGTCGAACTCCACGGGGAAGCTGTTGCAGAACTCCAGCAGGGACTTGAAGCTGGGGCTGTCGAAGTGGCACTCACCCTTCTCCCACTCCACGAAGGCGTCCATATTCAGGGCCAGAATCTGACTGAGCATCCCGTCCTTGGTGTCGCCGTCGCCGAAGATGGTGCAGCCCTCGGGCATCGCCGCCAGAGCCGCCTGGAGGTCCGCCAGAGTCCAGCTCATGGAGTCCCCCACCGCCCGGGACGCGCCCAGGCAGGACTGGATGTAGAAGGTGGAGAAGACCTGGTAGAGCTTGCCGTCCTGCTGGGCGGTCTCCAGGACGTGCTCCATGAGGCCCGCCCGGCCCCCGATCTCCGTATCGTTCTCGATGAAGGGCCACAGGTCCTCCAGAATGCCCTTGGCCCCGTACTGCCGCAGGGGCAGGCCGGTATCGGCGGACATCATGTCGGGGATATTCCCGGCGATGAGCTCGGTATTGAGCTTGGTGAGGCCCGCGCTGTTGTCGGTCTCGGTGTTGTACTCGGAGTAATCCCGGACCTCGATGCGGTACTTGTCGCTGGCCTTGTTGAACTCCAGGATGTCGTTGCGCTCCTGGTAGCCTAAGTACATGGTGGCGTAGGTGAGGGTGGTCTTCTCCGGGAGCTCGGAGCGGTCCTTCGCGGTGAGCACGGCGAGGTCGATGTTGATTACGCCCTCATCGGTGCTCCAGTCCCACTCCCGGCTGAGGGCCGCCACCCGGCCGTCGTTGAGGAAGGTGAAAAAGGAGATATTGCTCCGGTCGATGTCGGAGTCCAGCCAGGAGAAGAGCTTCTCCCCCTCCTCGGCACCGGCCTTGAGGCCGTAGACGGAGTCGTTGTTCTGATAGTAGAAGAGGTAGTCCCCGCCGCCGGTGTAGACGGTCCCGGCATTCTGGGGCAGGGGGTACTCCTTGCCCCAGGCCTGGTTTGCCACGTCGACGGTGCGAAGCCTGTAGCCGTAGGAGCCCGTCTCCTCGTTGTCAACATAGACGGAAAAACCCATCGTCCCGTCTCCCAGGAGGACCATATCCCCCCAGAGCCTCTCCCCTTCCAGGGTGAAGAGGACGTTCTGGTCCTTGTCCAGAACGAAGAGCTTGTCCTCGCCGTTGGTGGTGTAGATGTTGCCGTCGTTGTCGAAGTTAATGTTACCGGTGTAATCCACCTCCAGCTTCTCCGCCAGACCCGTCAGCTCGATCCTGTTAAGGTCGCTGCCCGTGGAGTCGATCTGCCGGAAGACCTGGGTGTCGGTGCTGTCCTCGAAGTAGTTCCACTTCTCGTCGTCGGTGCCGTCAAAGCCCTCGGGCAGGTTGAAATTATAGATGTAAGAATACTCCTCCACCCAGAGGGTGCCGTCGGTGCCGGCGCGGATGCTGTTGATGCTGCTGCCGCCCTCGGCGTCCTCGGGGATGGAGGTAGCTTTGAAGTTGGTCAGCTCCTCCGGCGTACCGCCGTCCAGGGGCATCCGAAAAATGGCGGGATGGGTCTCAGTGACGGTGTAGGACTCGGTCTTGCCGGTGTCAGGGTCGGTGTAGGTCTCCTCCCGCTCCCCGTCCTTGACTTGGGCCAGGAGGTAGAGGTTCTCCCCGTCCGAACAGCCGCCCATAACGTCCTCTACGTCCATGTTGATATCCACGAAGCTGGGCACGTAGACCTTGCCGCTGAGCTGTCCGGCGTTGTCCTTGTCCTTTCCGCCCCCGCCGCAGGCGGTGAGGCCCAGCGCCATACATGCGGCCAGCAAGAGCGCCGCCAGCCGCCGTTTGTTTCTATGTACAGTCATTTGCATTCCTCCATACATCTGTAGTTTGTGCGGTCTTTTGGAATAGACGCACAGCGATGGAAAATGTTCCACCTTGTATGGCTCTATTGTATGGTTCTTTGCATCAGATTTGCATCAATCCCACATCACAGTTGTTTTATTTCTCCTTAAGAAATTCTTAAAACAAAAAAGTTCTTGCAAAAAACGGCCTCTTCTGCTATCATTTCAGCGAAACAGGGCGGGCCTGGTCCTGCCCCGAAAAAGCACAGGGCGGGACCGGTTTTTTCGCGTCTCAGGTCCCGTTTTATGACAAGATAACTGCTTTTCTGGGAGGTTTTTACACAAATGGAGAGAAAGACGATCTTAGTTTTGTTCGGCGGGTGCTCCGGGGAGCACGAGGTCTCCCTGGTCTCCGCCCACGCGGTGCTTCGGAATATGGACCCCCTCCGCTATGACGCGGTGGCCGTGGGTATCACCCGGGAGGGCCGGTGGCTGCGCTACACCGGGGACCTGGAGCGCCTGCCCGCGAACTCCTGGCTGTCCGACGAGGCCGCCTGCACCCCCTGCACCCTGCTCCTGGACCGGGGGGAGCGGACGCTCATGGACCTGGACGGCTCCGGGAGGCGTATCCGCCTGGACGGGGCCTTCCCGGTCCTCCACGGCAAAAACGGCGAGGACGGCACGGTCCAGGGCCTGCTGGAGCTGGCGGGCATCCCCATCGTGGGGTGCGGCTCCCTCTCCAGCGCGCTGTGCATGGACAAGGACCGCTCCCACCGTCTGGCCGCCGCGGCGGGCGTCCGGGTGCCGGAGAGCGCCCTCTTCACCGCCGCGGCGGACCGCGCCGCCGTCCACGCCGCCGCCGGGACCATCGGCTATCCCGTGTTCGTCAAGCCGGTGCGCAGCGGCTCCTCCCTGGGGGTCACCCGGGTGGAGCGGGAGGAAGCGCTGGACCGGGCCTTGGAGGAGGCCCTGCTGGAGGACAGCGAGGTATTGCTGGAGGAGGCCATTGAGGGCTTCGAGGTGGGCTGTGCCGTGATGGGTTCCGGCGGGGCGCTCACCGTGGGCGAGGTGGACGAGATCGAGCTCAGCCAGGGCTTTTTTAACTTCGAGGAGAAGTACACCCTCAAAACCTCGGCCATCCACTGCCCCGCCCGCATCGCCCCGGAGAAGGCATCGGAGATCAAGGAGACCGCCAAGGTCCTCTACCGGGCCCTGGGCTGTGAGGTGCTGGCCCGGGTGGACCTCTTCCTCACGCCGGAGGGCAGCATCGTCTTCAACGAGATCAACACCATCCCCGGCTTCACCTCCCACAGCCGCTACCCCACCATGATGGCCAGGGCCGGCATCCCCTTCCCGGAGCTGGTCGCCCGCCTCATCGAGCTGGGGACGGCGCGGCAATGAGGGCCTCCAGCCGCCGGGCGGCCATCGACTTCTTTCGCGCTGCCGCCGCAGTGATGGTGGTAGCCATCCACACCTCCCCCCTCAAAACCTGGACGGAGACGGGGGACTTCCTCCTGGTGGAGGTCCTTTTCCGGGTGGCGGTGCCCTTCTTCTTCATGACCACGGGCTATTTTCTCGCCCGGGACGAGTGGCGGGGCACGGGGAGGCTCCTCAAGCGCACCGCCCTGCTGTATCTTGCCGCCACGGCCCTCTATCTGCCCCTGGCCCTCTACCGGGGAGGGCTCTCTCCGCTGGACCTGCTGCTGGAGGGCGTGTTCTACCACCTCTGGTACTTCCCGGCGGTCCTCCTGGGCGTGGTCGTGGCCTGGGGGCTGTCGAGGCTGGGCCTGCGCTGGGCGCTTCCCATCGCGGCGGCGCTCTACCTCATCGGGCTGGGCGGGGACGGCTGGTATGGCCTCGCCGTCCGTGTTCCGGTCCTGAACGCCCTCTATAACGGCATCTTTTCCGTCTTCTCCTATACCCGCAACGGCCTCTTTTACGCCCCTCTCTTCCTGCTCCTGGGCGCGGCGGGCATCCGGCTGGAGCGGGGGGTGTCCCTCTTCGGCTGTGCTGCCTCCCTGGCGGTCATGGCGGTGGAGGGGCTCTGGCTCCACACAGCGGGCCTCCAGCGCCATACCAGTATGTACTTAGCCCTGCCGGTGTGCATGGTCTTCCTCTTCTCCCTGCTCCTGAGCCTGAACCAGGGCAGGAACAAGACCGCCCGCACCCTCTCCATGCTGGTCTATATCCTCCACCCCTGGTGCATTGTCTTAGTCCGGGGCGGGGCCAAGGTACTGCACTTAGAGGGCGTGTTCATCGAAAACAGCGGCGGGCACTTTCTGGCCGTCCTGGCCTCCAGCTTCGCGGCGGCGGGGGTGCTCTGCCTCCTGCGGCCCGTGCCGCTCCCCGCCGACGCCCGGGCCTGGAAGGAGATCGACCTGGACGCCCTCCGCCACAATGCCCGGGTCCTCCAGGAGGCCCTGCCCGAGGGCTGTGCCCTCATGGCAGTGCTGAAGGCCGACGCCTACGGCCACGGGGCCGTCACCGCGGCCCGGGCCCTCCGGCGGTGCGGGGTCCGCTCCTTCGCCGTGGCCACGCTGGCCGAGGGCATCGCCCTGCGGAAGGCAGGCGTCCGGGGCACGGTGCTCATTTTAGGCTACACCGCCCCGGAGTATGTGCCCCTGCTCCGCCGCTGGCGGCTGACCCAGACCGTGGCCGACGCCTCCCACGCCTGGGCTCTGGCGGACCGGGGGCCTGTCCACGTCCACCTGGCCCTGGACACCGGGATGCACCGCCTGGGCATCCCGGCGGAGGACCGGGCGGTGCTGGACCGGCTCTACCGGCGGAAGAACCTCATTGTCGACGGCGTCTTCTCCCACCTCGCCGCCTCCGAGCGCCTCACCGCCGAGGCGGCGGACTACACGGAGGAACAGCTCCGCCGGTTCTACGACACCGTGGAATGGCTCCGCTCCGAGGGCCGCCCCGTGGGCCTGACCCACATCCAGTCCAGCTACGGCCTCATGAACCTGCCGCCCCAGCCCTGCGATCTGGTCCGGGCGGGCATCGCCCTCTACGGCGTCTACAGCGACCCGGACCCCGTGCGCTCTCCTCTGGACCTGCGGCCGGTGCTGTCCCTGCGGGCCCGGGTGGTCTCCATCCGAACCCTCCGGGACGGGGAGACGGCGGGCTATGACCTGGCCTACCGCGCCCGGGGGGAAAAGCGCCTGGCCACCGTCTCCATCGGCTACGCCGACGGCCTTCCCCGGGACCTGCCCCGCCGGGGCGGACAGGCTCTCCTCCGGGGACGCCGCTGTCCCATGGTGGGTATGTGCATGGACCAGCTCCTCCTGGACATCACCGGCCTTCCCAACGCCGCCCCGGGGGACATCGTCACTCTCATCGGCTCCGACAGCGGCGCGTTCCTCCCCGCCGAGGAGGCCGCACAGACCGCCGGAACCATCTCCAACGAGCTCCTCTCCCGGCTGGGGCGCCGTCTGGGCGTCGTAGTGCGGTGAGTACTGCATAAAACGGAGACACCAGTGGAATGTTCCACCGGCGCCTCCGTTTTTTGAATCCAGAAGCAAAACGTCAGCTTTGCGCAGAAAAAATTTTCTTTAGGGCGGTCAATCAGTCGTTTCTCCGTTTTACAGGTCATTCAGAAAAGACGCGGGGAGTATTCAGAGCGTTTTTGTCAAGGGTAATTTTATCCCGAAAGAAAATTCCGCTATCATCAGCAATGCCTCTACGGCAATCGACAGCTTGATGATAGCGAATTTATAACGTCTCCATTCAGACAATTCCAAAGAATTTATCAAAGAACGTCTTTAACTTATCAATAACACCTTGCTTTCTTGCCGCACGGTTTCCGCTGCCAAAGCGTGATACCGGCGGCATCAGTCTGTCAATATCTGTGCCGGTAGTCTTGATTTCTCCGGCTTGCAGCGCAGTTTCGATATACTGCCGTGTCTCCTCCGGTTTGAGCCTTTCCGCTGTAATGATAGCCGTCAGTTCCCGCTCTTTCTGCCGCATCACAAAGTCTCGCCACTCCAGGAAAACATCTTCAACATCATTGATTCCGGCAATGAAGTTCTCAATCAAAGCCTTTTTGCTCCGCAGCTCCGGGCTGGCGTCTACGGCTTTCCGGATGGTAATCAAAATCTCTTTATCGTCGCTGTGAGAATCGTGATACTTTTTTACCAGCAGCAAAATATAGTCAATATTGATCTCGACCTGCCGGATCAGCTCTATCTCAAAGACAATATCATCATCAATATCGGAGCTGGCCCCTTTCTTTCTACGTTCGGCCCACTCGTCTTTCAAATCCTGATACCGTCCAAGATAGTCCTGCAAATCCCGCTCAGACAGAACATCGCAATGCCGGAACTCATCGAAGGACGTCAAAATATTCCGCAGCCGCAGTATCGCACCGAAAAGAGAAATGAAATCTTTCTCATTCTGCTCTCCAATGATTTGAGGCTCAGACAGCGGAAACCTTTCCGTTAGCTTTTGAATAAGGTTTTCATAGCCGGGGCGTTCAGCACCGTCCTCATCTGTATAGCCGCTGAAATAATCCTGGAAACTCCGCAGCAACACGATGCCACCCGCCTGCTTGTCCCCAAAGAGCGCGATAGCGTCATCCACCCGCTTTTGCAGATTGCGGAAGCAGACGATATTGCCAAAGGTCTTAATGGAGTTGAGTATACGGTTCGTGCGGGAAAATGCCTGAATGAGGCCGTGCATTTTGAGGTTTTTGTCCACCCACAGGGTATTCAGCGTGGTGGCATCAAAACCGGTGAGGAGCATATTGACCACGATCAGCAGGTCGATCTCCCGGTTTTTCATGCGCAGGGACACGTCTTTGTAGTAGTTCTGAAACTTGTCGCTGGAGGTATCATAGTTGGTGTGAAACATCTCGTTATAGTCCTGAATGGCCTGCTCCAGAAAATCACGGGAGCTCTGATCCAAGGCAGAGGTGTCCTCCGGGTTCTCCTCGTCCAGAATGCCGTCCGTTTCCGCCTCGTTGGCCCCATAGCTGTAAATAATGGCAACTCGCAGCCTTTTACTGGGGTCAGCCGCAATTTGCCGCTTGAACTCCGTGTAGTAGAGTTTTGCCATATCGACAGAGGCCACCGCAAAGATGGAGTTAAAGCCGCTGAGCCGCTGCTTTTTCTTTATTTCCTCCACCTGGGACCTTCCGGCGGAGGCGACCTCTGAAATATTCGTCAGAGCATTGAAAACATAGGTCTTATCTCCACGATAGGTCTTCGTGTCGAAATGCTCCAGGATGTACCGGGTAACAAGTTCAATCCGCTGAGGGGCCATATACGCCTTTTCCCGGTTGATGTCCCACACCTGTTCGTCAATCATCTCCTCGTTCATGCCCATGGTCTTATAGTAGTCCACATGGAAGGGCAGGACATTCTTATCATTGATCGCGTCCACGATGGTGTAGGTATGCAGTTGGTCGCCGAAGGTCTGTTCCGTAGTGCGGAACTGGGGATTTCCGCTCTTATTCGCGTTGACCGCGAAAATCGGCGTGCCGGTAAAGCCGAACAGGTGATACTTCTTGAAATTCCTGACGATGGCCGTGTGCATGTCCCCGAATTGACTGCGGTGGCACTCGTCAAAGATGATGACGACATGCTTGTCATAGACCTCGTGGCCCTTATTCTTGCTCACAAAGTGGGATAGCTTTTGAATGGTGGTAATGATGATTTTGGCGTTGGGGTCCTCCAGCTGCTTTTTTAAAATGGCGGTGGAGGTGTTGGAGTTGGCCGCGCCCTTCTCAAAGCGGTCGTACTCCTTCATGGTCTGGTAGTCCAGGTCCTTCCGGTCTACTACAAACAACACTTTATCTATGTAGGGCAGCAGGGAAGCCAGCCGGGCGGTTTTGAAGCTTGTGAGGGTCTTGCCGGAGCCGGTAGTGTGCCAGATGTACCCGCCGCCTGCGATAGAGCCATATTTCTTATAATTGTTCGCAATCTCAATGCGGTTCAAAATCCGTTCGGTGGCGGTAATTTGATAGGGGCGCATGACCATCAACATCTGCTCCGAGGTAAAAATGCAGTACCGTGTCAGCACGTTCAAGAGGGTGTGCTTGGCGAAAAATGTCCGGGTGAAGTCCATCAGATCAGGGAGTATCCGGTTGTTGGCGTCGGCCCAGAAGGAGGTAAATTCAAAGCTGTTGCTGGTCTTTTTCTTCTTCTTGGCGGCGGAAGTGGACTCCCTGATGGCGTTCCAGCGGGTGGTGTTGGAATAATACTTGGTGTTGGTGCCGTTGGAGATCACAAAAATCTGCACATACTCATACAGGCCGCTGCCCGCCCAAAAGCTGTCCCGCTGGTAGCGGTCTATTTGATTAAACGCCTCCCGGATCGCCACGCCCCGGCGTTTCAGCTCGATATGGACCAGGGGCAGGCCGTTCACCAGAACTGTCACGTCATAGCGGTTGTCATACTGCGCCCCATCCTCCTTGCCGGCGGCGTACTGGTTGATGACCTGGAGGCGGTTGTTGTGGATGTTCTTCTTATCAATGAGGGTGATATTCTTGCTCTCGCCGGTGTCCCGGCGGAGGACCTGCACAAAATCCTCCTGGATGCGGCGGGTCTTGTCCTCGATGCCGTCATTGGCGTTGGCAATGCACTCGCCAAAGAACCGCTCCCACTCGGAACCGGTGAAGGTGTAGCCGTTCAGTTCCTCCAGCTTTTGGCGGAGGTTGGCAGTCAGCTCCGCCTCGGAGTGGATGGGAAGATACTCGTATCCCTGTTCGCAGAGGAGGCGGATGAACTCCTTTTCCAGTGCAGCTTCGCTTTGGTAGCTGTCGGAACGGGTTTTGTCCGGTTCATATTCCGTGACAACCGTGTTTTCTGTTGTCTGGGCCACGATGTTGAAATAACTCATGCGGTCAGCTCCTTGAAGGTGAGAAGTTTGTCCCGGTAATATTCGTACTGCTTTTGACGCGCCTCGATCTCGGCGGGCAGACCGGAGGTCAAGCTATTACAAAGAAGGTACAGCTTATCCAGAATATTTACAACCTCTTGCTGCTCTGTAATACTGGGAACCGCCAAGCTATATTCCGCAATCGTGTTCCCTGTTAAAGAAGCTCTGGTAGTAAATGCACAGTGTGATGTAACATATTGACGGAATTCATTGGTTGAAAAGCAGTATGCACAATATTCTGGAAGCAAACGATCTGTTTTCGGCTTTGCCCGAATAGTGAATCCATTGAACACACATGCTCCAATATCATCAAGCATTACCGAGGACCATCCAACATCCTCAGTAGTTTCGGATGTCCTTGTAAAGAGAACATCACCCCGAGTAACCTTGAGTTTTTCTAACTCAGACGGGGTACACTCAACCAGCGCCGAAATATCTTCTTTGTGCAGGACACGTTTATTATAGACATCTGTGTATCTTACAAAGGGCGTCCCACGCCCGAAGAACTCTTTTCCTTTGCTCAGGCCATTTTTGAAATCGAAAAGTTCACCAAGTTTTGTCATAGTGGGATTGGAGAATCTGTTTTTATCAATTAGAATATTCAGATACTCTGAATATTGCTTTTTTCTCGCTGTAAGCTCCGCTGTAAGCTCCGCTGTAAGCTCCGCTGTAAGCTCCGCGAAATTGTCAAGAATCTTGACAATTTCGCTCTGCACGGGCAGAGGGGGGACGGGAAAACGAAATTTTGCAAATTTCTTCATATCTACAGACGCAAAGTTACCTTGGTTCAAGCATTCCTTGCAATATTGATCTAGCTTAAAACAATAATAGTATAGAAATTTTATTTCAAACAAATGCTGATACTCTGTTTTCAAAACCAAATAAGTAAACCTTTGATTTGCTAAAGATGGTACTGTAATTAAGGCGTGTTCTCCAATGGTGGCAGATGTTGCCACGATAATAGAGTTAGCAGGAAACAGTTTTCCCTTTACTGCATCCCGCGACACCCTTTGGGTAGCAGTTGAAAGGATATGTCCATTTTCACGAATATCCTCCATGCGAAACCACGGCACTGTTCCGTTTTCCCAAAACTCTTTATTCGATTTTGATGGCGTATAGCCGTTCCGTGTTTGAAACAGTTCGGATAATGTTCTATATTCAACTCCATCTGGGCAAAGCTCCGCAATCAATTCCTCCAGCCTGCTCATGCGTCCACCTCGATCTCCGCAATAATCTTCGCGATCTCATCCCGCAAAACCTGCTCCCGCGCTACGATTTCCTCAATCTCAGCATTGAGTTTGCTAATGTCAATCTTTTCCCTGGTGTCCTCCGCCTCCACATAGGTACTGACGGACAGGTTGTAGTCATTCCCGGAAATCTCGCTGTACTCTGCCAAGTGGGAGAAGTGCCTGATCTCCTCGCGGGTGGTAAATACGGACACAATGCGCTCGATGTTCTCCGCTGTCAGCCGGTTGTTGTTCGTCACCTTGACGCACTCGCCGGAGGCGTCAACAAACAGGGTTTTGTTGTCCGCCTTGCCCTTTTTCAACACCATGATACAGGTGGCGATGCTCGTCCCAAAAAACAGGTTCGCCGGGAGCTGAATGACACAGGCGACAAAGTTGTTGTCGATGAGATATTGCCGTATCTTCTTCTCCGCCCCGCCCCGGTACATGATGCCGGGGAAGCAGACAATGGCCGCCGTACCGTTTGCCGCCAGCCAGGATAGGGAGTGCATGATAAAGGCAAGGTCCGCCTTTGATTTGGGGGCGAGCACTCCGGCGGGCGCAAACCGCGGGTCGTTGATAAGCGTGGCGTCGCCGTCCCCCGCCCACTTGATGGAGTAGGGGGGATTGGAAACAATCAGCTCAAAGGGTTCATCATCCCAATGCTGTGGCGCAGTTAGGGTGTCCTCACAGGCGATGTCGAACTTGTCAAAGCCCACGTCGTGGAGGAACATATTGATACGGCAAAGGTTGTAAGTGGTGATGTTGATCTCCTGCCCGAAGTAGCCGAACTGCACGCCGTCCTTGCCCAGTACCTTAGTGGCTTTCAGCAGCAGGGAGCCGGAGCCGCAGGCCGGGTCATAGACCTTATTGACCTTCGTCTTGCCCACCGTCCCCAGCCGGGTCAGCAGCTCCGACACGTCGGAGGGCGTGAAGAACTCGCCCCCGCTCTTTCCGGCGTTGGATGCGTACATGGTCATGAGAAATTCGTAGGCGTCGCCAAAGGCGTCGATGCTATGGCCCTGGACCGCGCCAAGGTTCATGCCACCAATGCCGTTTAGGAGCTTTACCAGCTTTTCGTTCCGCTTGGCAACGGTAGCGCCCAGCTTATTGCTGTTCACATCAAAATCGTCGAACAGCCCGGAAAAGCACTGCTCAGAGGAACTGCCCTTTGCAGAATCTTCGATATGGCGGAAAACTTTTTCCAGCGTTTCGTTCAAATTTTCATCCTGTGGCGCTCTGGCCCGGACATTGCAGAACAGTTCTGAGGGCAACATGAAAAAGCCCTTGACGGATACCATGTCCACCCGCGCCTTCTCCGCCACATCATCTGAAAGCCGGGCATAATCAAAGTCAGTGTCGCCCGCCGCAATCTCATCAGCGTTTATATACTCCGTCAGGTTTTCCGAGATATAGCGGTAGAACATCGTACCAAGCACATAGCTCTTGAAGTCCCAGCCGTCCACACTCCCCCGTAACTCATCAGCAATGGCCCAGATCGCCCGGTGGAGTTCTTCGCGTTCCTGTTCTTTCTTTATGTCATCCATAAAACGGTTTCCTCCTATGTCTATAATCCATCGGCTTTCGGAAGTATGCCAGATACATCAGATTGTAGCATAAACCGGGCTTCTTTTCAATCTGTTTGGTGTCATTTCGATATATCGCACGCAGTAGGGTCGATGATGATAATTTCTCGCTTTAGCCGTTGGGCATAGCGCACCGTCATCCCTGTTCCGCTTTGGTAAGTTCCATTGTAGACCGCCAGCAGGATGGATGAGTGATCCACCAGGCAGCGATTGCGTTTGAGCATACAGTTCCGGCTGTACTCCTGCCCCACATAGATGACCTCATTGGCCTGCGCTAAAATCGAACGATAGTGTTCCTGCGCTGAAGCCGTCCACTTGCGCTCCTGTCCCTCACAGGGGAGGATCGCGTGGAGCTTCAGCGCAGGATTTGTCTTTCTCAGGTCAAGGACGATCTGAGCACACCAGAGGTCTACCCCCTGAGCCATGCCTGACAGGAAGTCCGTGACGCCTTGCTCTGCCAGCGCGGAAATCTGGGACGCTAAGACTTCCTTCAACAGCACACAGCTGGGGGCATTTTCATCATAACCCCATGGAAAACTTTTTGGCCGGTGGCCGGTAAAGGCACAGGCTGCTTCTATCATTTCAGCAATCCTCCC
Source organism: uncultured Oscillospiraceae bacterium (assembly GCA_910587785.1). GTDB lineage: Bacteria > Bacillota > Clostridia > Oscillospirales > Oscillospiraceae > Pelethomonas. The sequence goes on from CAJUOA010000017.1 coordinate 15,772, forward strand.
CGCAAAGATAGATTCCCCGCATTATACCAAAAAATCTCTCAAATGTCTATCATCGCAGACTATTGTTTTAACGTTTTCTCATACACTATGTGATGAGAAAGCGGGGTGAGGCGGTGCAATTTGACAATCGTGCGGTTGGGAGGACGATACGCCGCCTTCGCTATAAAAAGGGCATATCCCAAGATGTCTTGAGCGGTTTCGCAGGAATTGCCCGCACCCATCTGACGATGATAGAGAATGGGGGCAAGCAGGCCAATTTTGAAACCTTATGGAAAATTGCCAATGCTCTGGATATGCGCCCCAGTGAACTTGTCGCTTTGATTGAGGCTGAAATTGAGAAAAACGGTTGATGTACTGGAGAAGGGAGCGGCAAGCAATACCCCGGTATATACCGTGGCGCGTTTGTTGGAGGCTGACCGCCCCACTCCCCTGTAAAACCGGGCGCAACAGCGCCCGGTTTTTTAAGCCGTTTTCGGCGTCTTACGCAGTATACTTTGCTCGAATCAATCCGGCAAATCTGTCTCCTGCTCGCCTTTTTCTGCCCCCTGTATGGCAGTACCCTGTTTCAGTTTTCTATGTACAAAGAAAAAAGAAGGCCCCGCCGGGTTTAGCTCTCCAGCAGGTCCTTCTGGGCGGCGAGGGTCTCCAAGGTATCGCCCATCTGGGTAAAAGCGGCGGCGAGGACTGCCAGCTGGGCGGGCGGCAGGCAGTCGTAGAGGGCGTTGGCGGCGGCGGTGATGAACAGTGTCAGCTCTCTCGGGTCCATAGGCATCTCCTCCAGACCATGATATGAGCACCGGCCCGTTTCTGTGCAGGGGGGCTCCGGTTCAATTGAGGGCCTCACCGTTCAACTCGAAGAGCTCCGCCAGGCGGCAGGCGATGGCCGGGTGAGCCGCCAAGTCCGGGTCCCGTTCCAGGAGGTCCCCGGCGGCGTCCTGGGCCTCCTTGAGGAGGGCCGCGTCGCAGGTCAGGTCAGCCACCTTCAGGGCCGGGAGGCCGTGCTGGCGCTGTCCGAAGAAGTCCCCGGGCCCCCGCAGGCGCAGGTCCTCCTCGGCAATCTTGAAGCCGTCGGAGGTCTGCTTCATGATTTTCAGCCGGGCCCTGGCCTCCTCGCCCCGGTTGTCGGAGATGAGGATGCAGTAGGACTGGTGCTTCCCCCGCCCGACACGTCCCCGGAGCTGGTGGAGCTGGCTGAGGCCAAAGCGCTCGGCGTCCTCCACCACCATCACCGTGGCGTTGGGCACGTCCACGCCCACCTCCACCACAGTGGTGGAGACCAGGATGTGGATGTCCCCGGCGGCAAAGGCGCTCATGACGGCGTCCTTCTCCCTGGGCTTCATCCTGCCGTGGACACAGGCCACCCGCAGGTGGGGGAACACCTGCTCCTGGAGCATCTTGGCGTAGGCGGAGGCGGCCTTGCGGTCGTCGGGGATGGTGTCGTTTTCCTCCACCATGGAGCAGACGATATAGGCCTGCCGTCCGGCGGCGATTTGTTTGTCGATGAACTTATAGACCCGCTGGTGGTAGGCCCCGGTGACGGCATAGGTCTCCACCTTCTGTCGTCCCGGAGGCAGTTCGTCGATAACGGACACGTCCAGGTCCCCGTAGATGAGCAGGGCCAAGGTCCGGGGGATCGGCGTGGCGCTCATGACCAGCAGGTGCGGCCACTCCCCCTTGGCGGAGAGGGCGGCCCGCTGGGCCACGCCGAAGCGGTGCTGTTCGTCGGTGACCACCAGCCCCAGGTTCTGGAAGGCGACGCCCTCGCCGAGGAGCGCGTGGGTGCCGGTGAGCACCCGGATCTCCCCCCGCTCCAGGCGCTCCAGGACCTCCCGCCGGGCCTTGGCGGGCATGGCCCCGGTCAGCAGGGCGCAGGGGATGCCCAGGCCCTCCAGCAGTGCGGAGAGCCCCCGGTGGTGCTGCTCGGCGAGGATTTCTGTGGGGGCCATCAGCGCCGCCTGAAACCCGTTTTTCACGGCGCAGACCATCGCCGCCGCGGCCACCATGGTCTTGCCGGAGCCCACATCCCCCTGGACCAGCCGGTTCATGGGCTGTCCGGAGGCGAAGTCGGCCAAAATCTCGCCGATAGCCCGCCGCTGGGCCCCGGTGAGGTCGAAGGACAGTTTCCCATAGAACGCCGTCAGGTCCAGGTCCCCGTAGGGCGCGCAGGAGCAGTCCTCCCGGCGGCTGCGGAGCTTCCTGATCCCTACGGCCAGGAGGAACAGCTCCTCAAAGGCCAGACGCCGCCGGGCCACGTCCAGCTCCTCCTCGCTGGAGGGGAAATGGATCTGCTTATAGGCGTACTTCACCCGGCAGAGCTGGTGATCCTGGAGGATCTCGTCCGGCAGGGAGTCCTCCAGCAGGTCTCCGCAGGCGGCAAGCCCCTGGTCCACCGCCCGGACGAGCATGGTCTGGGTGATCCCGGCGGAGAGGGGGTAGATGGGCACGATGCGCCCGGTGAGCACCCCCGTCCCCGGCGGTTCCACCAGGGGGTTGACCATGGACTTGCGCCGCCCGGGACCCTCCGCCTTGCCGTAGAAGATGTAGTCCTCCCCGGCATGGAGGCTGTTTTTGCGGTAGCTCTGGTTGAAAAAGGTGAGGAAGAGGGTCCCGGTCCCGTCGGAGACCTTCACCTTCACCAGCTCCATCCCCTTGCGCACCCGGTTCAGGGAGGGCGGCTCGTCCACCATGGCCTCCACGCAGGCGCTCTCCCCGTCCTGGAGGGAGCCGATCTCCCTGATGCTCCTGCGGTCCTCATAGGCCCGGGGGAAGTAGGCGATGAGGTCCCGCAGGGTGACGATGCCCAGCTTTTTGAGGCCCTTGGCCCGCTCCTCGCCGATGCCCCGGATATAGCGGACGTCCGTGCTCAGGTCCGGCATGGGCCACCTGCTTTCCGGGCGGGGGCGCGGTTTTCATAGTCCACGAACTGGTACTCCAGTCCGTCCTCAGAGAGCACCTCCCCCGCCTCCAGCCGTTTCCACTGGTCCAACTGGTCCAGATTCGGAAAGAATGCGTCGCAGGGCGGGGCGGCCCGGACCCAGGTGATACGGCACAAATGGCAGAAGGGCAGGAGCATCCGGTAAACCTCCCCGCCGCCGCAGACCCAGACCGTCTCCGGGTCCTCGCCCTCCGTCAGGGAGAGGACCTCCTCCAGGCTGCGGGCCGCTTCGACGCCCTCCCGGGCAAAGGCGCTGTCCCGGGTGAGGACGATGTTCCGGCGTTTGGGCAGGGGCCGCCCGCCGGGGAGGGAATCCAGGGTCTTGCGGCCCATGATGACCGTGCCGCCGCTGGTGAGGGCGCGAAAGCGCTTCAGGTCCCCGGAGATGCGGAAGAGCAGGTCCCCCTCCCGCCCGATGCCCCAGGCGGCGCTGACTGCTGCAATGGCGTTCATACGGCCACCTCGATCCTCTCCTCAAAGGGCCACGGGTCATAGCCCTCCAGGCGGAAGCTGTCGGGGGTGAAGGCGTAGAAGTCCGTCACCTCCGGGTCGATGATCAGCTTCGGCGCGGGGCGGGGCTCCCGGGCGATGAGGGCCTCCACCAGGGGGACGTGGCGGTCGTAGATGTGGCAGTCGGCGATGACGTGGACCAGCTCCCCGGCCTCCAGCCCGGAGGCGCGGGCCATCATGTGGACCAGCACCGCGTATTGGCACACGTTCCAGTTGCTTGCGGTGAGCATGTCCTGACTGCGCTGGTTCAAAATGGCGTTGAGGGTGTTCCCGCTGACGTTGAAGGTCATGGACCAGGCGCAGGGAGCCAGGCCCATTTCGCTGAGGTCATGGTGGTTGAAGAGACTGGTGACCATCCGGCGGTTCGCGGGGTCCTCCCGGAGGTCCTTTAACACCCGGTCCACCTGGTCGAACCAGCCGTCCCGGTAGCGGTGCTTCACCCCCAGCTGGTAGCCGTAGGCCTTACCGATGGTGCCGTCCTCGTCCGCCCAGGCGTCCCAGATGTGGGTGGAGAGCTGGTGGACGTCGTTGGACTTCTTCTGCCAGATCCACAGCAGCTCGTCCACACAGCTCTTGAAGGCCGTGCGGCGCAGGGTCATGATGGGGAACTCCTTGCGGAGGTCGTAGCGGTTCACCACGCCGAAGGTCTTTACCGTGTGGGCGGGAGCGCCGCCGGTCCAGCGGGGGCGCACCGCCAGATCGGTGTCCCAGACGCCGTTTGCCAGGATGTCCCGGCAGACGGCGATGAAGCGTTGGTCTGCATAGCTCATCAGTCGTCGTCCTCCTCCATGATCTCTTTTCCCAGCCGCCAGAGCAGGGGCTCAAAGTCGATGCCCTCCCGGCGGGGGATGTCCTGTTTCCCTGTGCGCGCCGCGCAGAGGCTGGTGAAGTCCGCCGCCATCTGCGCCGCCTCAATGAGGCTCCGCTCTCTGACCAGCGCCCCGGCGAGGACGCTGGAAAAGAGGTCCCCGGTGCCGTGGAACTGCCCCGGGGCCAGCGGGGCGGAGGCGAAGTCTGTGCATCCCGTGTCCCGGTCGAAGCAGGCCGCGCCCACCCGGCCAGGCTCCAGGGACACCCCGGTGAGCACCACGGACCGCCGTCCGTCCAGGCTCAGGGCCTCCGCCCACCTGCGGCAGTCCGCCTCGGTCTTCAGAGAGATGCTCTCGCAGTCCTCCCCCAGCAGGAGGGCCGCCTCCGTGCGGTTGGGGGTGATGACGTCCGCCAGGGCGGCCAGCTCCCCCATGGCCGCGCACATATCCGGCGTGTAGGTGCGGTAGGGCCTGCCGTGGTCCCCCATGACCGGGTCCACCACCGCCGGACAGCCGGGACGCCGGAACGTGAGGAGGAACTCCGCCGTCAGGGCCATCTGCTCCCGGCTGCCCATGAAGCCGGTGTAGATGGCGTCAAAGGTCAGTCCCAGGGACCGCCAGTGGGCGGTGACCGGAGCCATCTGGTCCGTGAGGTCCAGGAACGTATTTCCCTCGAAGCCGCCGGTATGGGTGGAGAGGTAGGCCGTGGGCAATGGACAGCACTGGACCCCCATGGCGGACAGCGCCGGGATGACGATGGTCAGAGAGCACCGCCCAAATCCACTGAGGTCGTGGATGGCGGCGATACGGGGTGCGGGCATAGCCGGTCCTCCTTTGTATGTTCTTTCCTTCGCATTATAATCCGTCCCGGCCCGGGTGACAAGGAATTTTTCGCAAAAAGGGGCGCTCCCGCAAAAATTTGCCTTTACAAACGACGCGTCCATGCGTTATAATGGGTGCGCCCTCCGCCGGAGGCCATATGCGGGTATGATGAAATTGGTAAACATGCTGGATTTAGGTTCCAGTGCCGCAAGGCTTATGGGTTCGAGTCCCATTACCCGTACCAGCTCAGAAATTCCCACCACCGTTCCGTTTCCGCCTTGCGGCGAAAACTGCACTCTGGTGGGGATTTCTTCGCTTTCGGGCCGGATTCGCTGCGCTGGATTCCGGCCCGATTTTGAGGCGGATATTCGGTTTGCATCTTTTTTGTCAACACAAGACATCTAAGGGCGGTTATCCTGATACAATATGTGTCAGGATAACCGTCCTAACTTTACAAAAGCCCTCCTGGAACTGTCAGGGTTCCAGGAGGGCTTTTCTGTCTACGGGATGCGTACTGTGTCCCAGCTGTCCGCTGCCCCGGACGATGGGGCCGTAATAGTCATAATATCTGAAGAGAGGGTCTGGATCAGCACGCCCAGACCGGCGCCTCCCGTAAGGAGGGCAAGGGTGTAGACTGCCCGGGACCACCAGGCCAAGCCGGACAAATTCAGCGCCAAGCTTCCAGGCGCCAACCGCACCAATGCCGCAAGAAAAAGGATTACCCGAATCAGCAGCGCCATCCCCATAACCGCGATGCCAGCCGCTATTAGAAACAGATCCCCCATCACTCCACCTCCTTCAGGAAGTCCCAGACCGAAGCATCCACCTGCCAGACGCCCTGGAAGGGCTGTTCCAGAAGCCACGCGCCGCCGCGCCGGTAGAGGAACACCCTGCTCTCCCCGCCGGAGCGGAAGCCGAAGTCCACGCGCACGCTCCAGGCCTCCTCCGGCGCGGCCTCGCCGGCAGGAACCGCCTGCTCCAGCGTTCGGAGGAGCCGGGCAATCAGAGCGCTGTCCCGGCTGGTGACCTCCGTCCTGCCGTCGGTGAGGACTACCCGCGCCACGTCCGCCGGGTCCGGCAGGACGATGGGACCGCGCTCAAGCCGGCCGCAGGCGGTCAGAAGGAGCAGCGCCATCAGGACGAAAAGGGCCGCTCGCCTCACGTTTTCACCTCCCCGCGCAGGTGCAGGCACAGTGCAAGAAGATTGAGCAGGATTCCCAGGCACAGCGCGATTGTCAGCCATGAGGCCATAGCTGGCACACAGTCCAAAAGCGCGGACCAGTCCTCTTTTTGCACCCAGTTGTTGACCATCTGGACCATGCACAGCATCGTCAGCGCGCCGCAGGACAAGCTCGCAAAGAGCAGGACCTGCCACCCGCGCCGTTTCCCCAGCGCCGCCCGGATGAGGTTTGCTATTACAAAGCCAAAAGCCAAGATTCCCATCAGAAGCCAGTAATATGCCCAGTCCATATTTGATCCTCCCTGTATAAAAACAAAGCATTTATTCCTCTGGTATATACTCCAGGATATCCCCGGGCTGACAGTCCAGGGCTTTGCAGATGGCCTCCAGGGTGGAGAAGCGGACGGCTTTCGCCTTGTTGGTCTTGAGCACGGAGAGGTTCGCCAGGGTGACGCCCACCTGCTCGGAGAGCTGGCTGAGGCTCATTTTGCGTTTCGCCAGCACCACGTCCAAATTTACAATGATCGGCATAGGGCACCTCCTAGATCGTCAAGTCGTTTTCCGATTTCAGTTCCGCCGCCTTCAGCACCAGGTGGCTGAGCAGGAAGGCCGCCAGGGCGATGGCCAAGCCCACCACGCAGACGCCCAGCCCCAGGAGCCAAACCGGAGAGCCCGCCAGGGCCTCCAGGGTCACGGTGCCTACAGCGCAGTAGCCGGTGTCCACCAGGGCACAGAAGCCGATGCCGCTGAGATAACGGGCGTTTTTGCGGCAGAAGGAGTTGTCCCGGCCCACCTCCGTGCAGATCATCCAGAACAGCACCAGGGCGATGATTATGGGGATGGCGCTGAGGCTCACCGCCGCGATACCCGGCGTCACGAGCCAGGTGACATTGGCGTCCTCCGTCCCCATCTCCCGGATGTAGTCCGGGAAGATCACCAGATAACAGAGCGCGGCCATGGCCGCAAGAAAAAGAATCACGCCCTTGAGCGTCCGCACAAGTCCCACACGTCCCATTGATTTGTCCTCCTTTTGTTGGTGTCTTCATCATATCACCGGATTTCTTGTTTGTCAATTAAAATTTATCGAAATTCAATAAATTTTTAGACTTTACCAAAACTGTGTGCTGTGCTATAATAGAGGCAGTTACAAAAACTGGAGGACAAGCCATGAAAATCGGACTTTCTTACGCCCTGGAGGGCGAGATCGAGAGCATTTTGAATCATACCCAGGCCAAGCGGCTGGAGACGGCCGGCGGCGTGGACATCTACGAGATCGAGCCGGATATCTTCGCCTTTACCGGCGGAGTGGGGAAGGTGAACGCCGCGATGGGGGCGCAGCTCTTTATCGACCGGTATCACCCGGACTGGATCGTCAATGCCGGGGTGGCGGGGAGTTTTTGGGACCTGCCGATCGGAACGATGGTTCTGGCGAGTGACTTTGTCCAGCACGACGTGGATACGACCGCCGCCGGGGACCCCATTGGGATGGTGTCCACGGTAAATCAGGTGGTGTTCCCTACGGATGAGGCGGAGCGGCTCGGCGCCATTCTCACTGCCCAGGGGGTGGAGCATCTGGTGGGCCGGGTGGCTACGGGGGATGTGTTCATGAGCGGCGGCGAGCGGGCGGACTGGGTGGCTGAGACCTTCGCGCCGGCGCTCTGCGAGATGGAGGGCGGCGCTGTGGCGCAGGTGTGCCTGCGGAACGGGGTAAAGTTTGCGGCGCTGAAGTCTGTCTCTGACCGGCTGTGCCGGGAGAACAACGCGGAGGAGTACTTCAACTATCCGGAGGCGATGGCGAAGCTCAACGCGGTTGTGCTGCCCTTTGCGAGGGCACTGAGGGACGGGGAGTAAGTCCCATTGATGAAAGGAGTACGAATATGGAACGGATTGCCAGTTTTCAGGTGGATCACAACAAGCTGGTCCCGGGGATGTATCTCTCCCGGCGGGACGGGAATGTGACGACCTTTGACCTGCGCTTCAAGAAGCCGAACACCGGGGATCTGCTGACCAATGGGGAGATGCACTCGGTGGAGCATGTGATCGCTACGCTTTTGCGGAATGGGCGGGCGAAGGATGCGGTGATTTATTTTGGGCCTATGGGGTGTCAGACAGGGTTTTATCTGCTTTTTGACAGCAAGCAGCTCTCTGACGCGGAGGCGGTGGAGCTGGTGAAGGAGACGTTTGCCGCCGGGGCGGTCTTTGAGGGGCCGATGCCGGGGAAGAGTGCGGCTGAGTGCGGGAATTACATCAATCTGGATGTGGAGCTGGCGAAGAAGCAGTGCGCTGTTTACAGTGAGATCGTCCGGGAGTGGACGGTGGAGAAATTGGCGTATTGAGGGGTATTGACCGGGGGCGGGCGATGATAGAGCGGGCGGATGATATCCGCCCCTACGAATGAGGGAACGATACTGCGGCAGTTTTGTGGAGGACGGCGCGCCGGGGCCGTCGCGCCCTATGAAGGGATGGGCAGTATCGCCCGCACCGTGCCGGTGGCCCGGTAGTCTCTCCAAAGAATCGTGCTTCTCGGAGGCGAACCCAACGAAGAAGGCCAAAGGGCCAGGGAGTGGTTCCAGCGATTGGACCGGCATCGGCCCAGGGAAGTGATTGGGAAAAACCAGACAAACAGGTCGTAGCGTAAACTAAAAACCCCCGTAATGAAGGAAGATTCTCAAGAAACGTAGTTTCTTGAGCGTCTTTTTGGTTACTTTTTCCACGGGGAAAAAGTAACCGGGGGTCCGGGGCGAGAAGTCCCGGAGCTATCAAGGGAGATGAATCTTTCAACAGGGGGAAAAACCCCGTTGACATCTCTCTCCAAATGTGCTATTCTTTCGACAAATCAAGAAGCAAGGCTGTCCAGTGGCCCCGGCGGGGAAAACAGAACCGCCGGGGATAAAAGGGAAGTCGGGTTTGATCCCCGCACGAACGGGTCACTGTAATCACCGAGCGTCCCCCGCCGCGTACCGTAAGGTATGCGGAGTAAACCGCCATTGCGGCTTTGGCCGTGAGAAGGCGAGGAGGGGCGTGACGACGTGGAGTCAGGAAACCTGCTGGAACAGCCGGAAGAAGGGCCTCCCATACTCAGGCACTTTTCCGCGTTTTGCAGACGAGAACAGCTTGAGCCGCAGTACGGGCGTGGGCCCGGCCGGCCCAGGCTCGCTTGGTACGCGGCAAAATGGGACCGCCCTTTCGGGGGCGGCCCCATTTTTTGCGGGAAAGGCGGCGTATTTATGAAAGAAAAGAGCGGCAGGCTCCCGGTCTGGAGCCGGTTTCTGCTGTCCACGGCCCTCTTGACGGCCCTGCTGGCCTGGGGGCTGGTGCTGAACGTGAATACCGGGAGTGTGGACATCCCGGCGGGGGAGGTGTTCCGCCTGACGGGCGGGGCCCTCCGGGCGGCGGGGAGAGACCTGCTCCGAGGCGGGAACGCCCTGGAGACGCTTATCAGCGCCTCCACGGAGAGCCGCATCATCTTCAGCATCCGGATGCCCCGGATGCTCCTGGCGGCGATTTTGGGCGGGGCGCTGTCGGTGTCCGGGTTCCTGCTCCAGACCTTCTTTCGCAACCCCATCGCCGGGCCTTTTGTGCTGGGCATCTCCTCGGGGGCGAAGATGGTGGTGAGCTTTACCATCATCTTTGCCGCCCGGTTCGTCTCCCAGGTGTCCTCGGCGCTGATGGTCCTCTCGGCCTTCGCCGGGTCATTGGTCATCACGGGGGTGGTGCTCCTCTTCTCCCAGCGGGCGCGGAATATGTCCATGCTCCTGGTCATCGGGATCATGGTGGGCTACATCTGCTCGGCGGTGACGGACTTTTTCATCACCTTCGCCAAGGAGCAGGATATCGTGAACCTGACCAGCTGGTCCATGGGCAGCTTCTCCGGAGCAAACTGGAGCGGCGTGGGCGCCACGGCGGCGCTGTGCCTGGGGGGCCTCGCGGCGGCGTGGCTCCTGAGCAAGCCCATGGGAGCCTACGCCCTGGGGGAGGGCTACGCCCAGAGCCTGGGGATCAACATCAAGCTCTTCCGGGCGGCGCTGATTCTGCTGAGCAGCCTCCTCTCCGCCTGCGTCACCGCCTTTGCGGGGCCCATCTCCTTTGTGGGCATCGCGGTGCCCCACATCACCCGGTCCCTGCTGGGCACTGCCCGTCCGGCCCTGGTGATCCCGGCCTGCTATCTCTGCGGCGCGGTGTTCTGCATCTTCTGCGACCTCATCGCCCGCACGGCCTTCGCCCCCGCCGAGCTGGCCATCGGCACCGTCACCTCCGCTTTCGGCGCGCCGGTGGTCATCGCCATGATGCTCCGCCGGCAGCGCCGGGAACAGTAGGAGGTCCGCCATGTCCTACTTTGAGACCCGGGGCCTGGCCGTGGGCTATAACGGGCAGGTCCTGATCCACGACATCGATATCAGCATCGAAAAGGGCAAGATTCTGACTCTCATCGGCCCCAACGGCGCGGGCAAGAGCACCATCCTCAAGTCCATCACCCGCCACCTGCAAAAGATCGGCGGGGAGGTGTCCATCGGCGGCCGGGACGTGTACCGCTGGGCGGCCAGGGAGATGGCCCGGCAGGTGGCGGTGGTGCTCACGGACCGCATCCGGCCTGAGCTCATGACTTGCGGCGAGGTGGTGGCCGCGGGGCGCTACCCCTACACCAATGCCCTGGGACGCCTCACGGCGGCGGACCGGGAGATCGTCCGGCAGTCCCTGGAGCGGGTCCACGCCCTGGAACTGGAGGACCGGGATTTCTCCACCCTCTCCGACGGACAGCGCCAGCGGGTCATGCTGGCCCGTGCCCTGTGTCAGGAGCCGGAGGTTATCGTCCTGGACGAGCCCACCGCCTATCTGGACATCCGCCACAAGATCGAACTGCTGGACATCCTCCGGGAGATGGCCCGGGAGAAGGGCATCACCGTGGTCATGAGCCTCCACGAGATCGACTTGGCCACAAAAATTTCCGACTACCTCATCTGCGTCAAAGGGGACGCCATCGACCGCTTCGGCCCGCCGGAGGAGATCTTCGCTCCGGAGACCATCGACCGGCTCTACGGTATCCGGCACGGGTCCTACAACCTGCTCTTCGGCAGTGTGGAGCTGACCCGGCCCGCTGGGCCCCCGGAGGTGTTCGTGACTGCCGGGGCCGGGTACGGTATCCCCTGCTACCGGGCGCTGCAGAAGCACCAGATCCCCTTCGCCACGGGCATCCTCTTTGAAAACGACGTGGACTGTCAGGTGGCTGGGGAGCTCAGCGAGCACGTCGTCCTCACCCCGGCCTTCGAGCCCATCGGCGCGGACGCCTGCCGGGCGGCGGAGGACCTGCTGGTCCGGACAAAGGCCGTCATCGACGCCGGGACTCCGGCGGGCGCCTTGAACCGCCCCAACCGGGACCTGCTGGACTTCGCCCGGGCGCGGGGCATCAGCGTGTACCCGGGATGGAAGGAGTACCTGCGCACCCTCTCTTGAACCCGCCTCCGCCCCCATCGGAGTGGTTGATAAGATCACAAAAAAGAAGGAGAACACCGATGAAAAAGACAAGTACACGCATTTTGCCCCTGCTCCTGGCCCTTTTGACGGCCCTGGGCGCTCTGACGGCCTGCGGCGGTCAGGAGAAGCCCTCCGAGCCGGAAAACACCCCGTCCCAGCAGGAGCCCGCAGCTGCCGGGCCCCAGACGCCTCCCGAGCAGCCGGAGGAGAGCGCCGATGGCAAGCTGGTCCTGGAGGGGGCCATGCCCCTGGACTATGCGGAGGGCTTCCACATCGACCTCTATGAGGGCGGCTACCGCATGATCACCGCCGGGAGCGGCACCGGGGAGCAGTACCTGGTGGTGCCGGAGGGCAAGAGCGTGCCCGAGGACCTGGATTCCGCAGTGAAGGTCCTCCAGCAGCCCATTGAGAACGTCTACATCGCCAGCACCGGCATGGTCTCCCTCCTGGACGCCATCGGCGCGCTGGACGCGGTGAAGCTGGTGGGCAGCGAGGTCAGCGGCTGGTACATCGACGGCGTGGTGGAGCGCATGGAGGACGGGCGCATCGAATTCGGCGGCAAGTACAGCGAACCGGACTACGAGCAGATGACCGCCAAGGGCATCCAGCTCCACGTGGACACCACCATGGTCAACAACAACCCCGAGGTCCTGGAGAAGTTCGACGAGCTGGGCATCCCCAACTTTGTGGAGACCTCCTCCGCCGAGGGCCACCCCCTGGCCCGGGTGGAGTGGGTCAAGGTCTTCGGCGTGATCCTGGGCTATGAGGAGGAGGCCCAGCGGTACTTTGACGGGCAGAAGGCCCTCCTGGAGGCCGCCACCGCCGCCGAGTCCTCCGGCAAGACCGTGGCCATGGGCTACATCACCTCCAGCGACAAGTGCTACGCCCGCAACGGCGGCGACTACATGGCCCAGATGATCGGCCTGGCCGGGGGCGAGTACATCCGCGCGGACATGAAGCCCGGCGAGGGCGGCAACAGCAACCTGACCTTCGAGGAATGGTACGCCGGGTTCAAGGACGCGGACTGCCTGTTCTACGTCAACTTCGCCCGCTCCTTCGAGTCCCTGGACGACATGATCGCCTATAACCCCCTCTTCGCGGACTTCAAGAGCGTCCAGAACGGCAGCGTCTGGGTCACCTCCAAGGACTTCACCCAGTCCACCGCCGCCATCGCCTCCATCGTCTCCGACATGAGCCAGATTCTCGCCAGCGAGGACGGGGATGTCACCACGGACCACCTCATCAAGCTGAGCTGACCGTGCCCTGTAAATAGAAAAATGCAATAAATCCTGCAAAACCCTTTACAAAGCCGCCGCCCTGTGCTATACTGAATACAAGTTCATATGGTGCCAAACCGCAGCCGCTCCGGCGGCGCGTGGAATCGGGTGGGAAGCCCGGCGAGTCGGTCACTGTGATGCCTCCTCGGAGGATAAGTCAGATACACGGCGGTTTGGCGGCATTCTGCCGAAACCGGAAGTGCGCTTTCAGTTCGGCCTCGCTGTATCCGCAGCGGGGCTTCGTGCTCCGTGTTTTGGCGCGGGGCACTTTTTTCGTGTTTCCTCCGGCGCCAATGGGGAGGCGCCGGGAAACAAATATACCACTCTCTTTTCATGATCGGCTCTGTATGGAAAAAAGGAAGCGCCTCCCGGGTCTCAAGACCGCCCGGGAGGCGCTTTCCTCTGCCGGGGGCTACTCCGGCTTGATATGGGGCAGGTTCCAGTGGTACCGGACGGCGAGGAACCGGATCAGGATCACCACCACGGGTGAAACTACCATGGCGGGGATCTGTCCAAAGCCCCGGTAGATCCATACGCAGCTCACCGCCCCCGCCACAGAGGCGCAGGCGTACACATGCTTGACCAGGATGTAGGGCGGCACACCGGCCATCATGTCCCGCAGGACGCCGCCGCCCACCCCCGTCAAGGTCCCCAGGACAGTGAGGAGGAAGGTGTTCTCCAGGTATCCGCTGCTGATGCCCGTGGCCACGCCGGAGGCGGTGAAGATGCCCAGGCCCACCGCGTCCATGGCCAGCATGGCCCGCTCATAGACCGCGCCGAAGCTCCCCTTCTGGAGGAGGGAGCGTCTGAAATAGGACACGGCAAACACCGCCAGGGCCGTCAGGATGGCGGCCGTCGTGTATACCGGCCGGATGAGCGCCCCAGGCACAGTCCCCAGGATGATATCCCGGGTCATGCCGCCGCCCACAGCGGTGATGCACCCCAATACACATACGCCAAACACGTCCATGCCCCGGCGGATGCCCACCATGGCCCCGGAGGCCGCAAAGGCCACTGTGCCCGCCAGCTCCAGGGCGATGACGATCAGAGTTCTCGTATCCATGGCGGGTTACCCCGGCTCCACGTCCAGGCGGCTGTCGTTGGTGATGACGACCTCCCGGATACGGCCCAGGCTGTCCGGCTCCGCCAGACACAGGAAGGCCCAGCCCGCCTCGCCCCCAAGCAGGAGGCACCGCCGCCCCTTCCAGCGGGGGGCGTCCTCCCCCTCTGCGCCGGTGACGCGGCCATAGGCACAGCGGTCAAAGCCCGCCTCCCCCATCTGCCGGGCCACCAGGGAGAGCAGCTCCAGGGCGTTCTCCGCCCCCTCCTGACGGTTCTCCAGGAAGGTACAGGCGCACGCGCCGTGGAGGGCCGGGCGCAGGCGCTGGACGTCCCCGCCCCGGAACACCGTGCGGAGGAGGGCCAGGTTCTGTGCCTCGCCGTAGACGATGCCCCCGGCGTACGCCCCCGCCGCCGCACTGCCGGAGAGCACGCAGTGGGCGCTGACCACCGCGCCGGGCTTCACCAGATCCCTCTGGTCCTCCGCCACCAGCTCCAGGGGGTGGCAGAGGGTCACATCCCCCAGGGGCGTCCCGGCGGTGACCAGGAGGAACTTCGTCAGCGGCTCCATGCCCAGGTACGTCTCCCCCACCCGGGCGTCTCTCACCACGCCCTGGAGCAGGACCGTGTCCTCCTGAGCCTCCACCACCGGCTGGCACTCCCCCAGGGAGTAGGCCGCCCGGAGGCAGAAGCCCGCCATGTTCAGCCGCAGGCGGTCCCCCGGCTCTATGTCCGGGAGCACCCCGGCGCAGACCACGTCCACCACGGCCCGGTCCGGCCCCGCCTCGCCCCGCACCAGGACCCGGCGGGACATGGGGTCCGCCTCCGGGGGCGTCACGTCCTTCTCCACGATGCAGTCCCAGAGGCAGTCCCCCGCCGCGTGGGTGTCCATGCCCAGCAGCTGGTCCTCGCCGTCCTCCCGGGCGGTGCGGACGAAGACCTGGGCGTCCCCCAGGTACATACGGAAGTAGTCCCCGCCGTAGCCCGGGATGCGCTGTCCCTCCGCCATGGCGAGGCTCGCCAGGCGGAAGGCGTCCTCCGGCGCAGCCGCCAGCTCCCGGAGGCCGAAGCTCTCAAAATATGCCGCCATTGCGTCCCCTCCCTCACACCTCGTAGTCCACCGCCACCCGGTCCGTCCGGATGGCCTTGCAGAGGGCGGAGACCTCCACATGCCGGGGGTCCATCTTGTAGGCGGAGAGGTCCTCCATGGTCTCAAAGAGGGAGATGAGCACCGCGTCGTAATTCCCCGCCGCCTGGTTCACGCCGATCTCCTGCTCCCGGATCTGGGGGATCACGCCGTACAGCCCCCGCAGGCCCTCCAGGAACCGCGCCTGCTCCGCCTCGGTGCCGGGGCGGAATTTCCACATCACTACGTGTTTAATCATGTCTGTCTGGTCTCCTTTTTTGCTCTATTCAGAATTTGCGGTCAGTTCGTCACTTATCGGCTGTCAGGGTAAACTCCCCCGGCAGTCTGCTGTCTGTCCACGCGGGGTGCTCGTCAAACCTCCGCAGAGTGAACCCGGCGCCTATGACCGCATTGATGATCTCACTGACGGTATATTTCCGGTATCTGCATTTGGGCATCCGGGCCCGGACGCGCTCCTCATAAAAGCGGGCATGGGCCATCTCCCCCTCAAAGACCTCCGTTGAGAAGTAGCTCATGGACGGCTGCCCGAACTGGAGGATGTCCGCGATCTTGGTGAAGGGATGGAAATCACTGCATATCATCCTGCCGCCGGTCTTCAGCAGAGCGTACAGGATGCCCATGAACGCGTCCAGGTCCTGAAAGTAGTGTAATACGCCGCCCTCCATCAATACGACATCAAAGCAGTTCCCATACGCTTCCGTATCGATCTCCAGGATATCGCACACCTCATAGCCCAGGGGGACGCCTGCCGCCGCCGCAGTCTCAAGGGCATAGCGCCGGTTGTCCTCCGAGATATCGAAGACCGTCACGTCCGCGCCCAGAATCGCCAGGGGGACCGCCTTTTTCCCGCAGGAGCCGCAGATGTTCGCCACCTTCACGCCGGGATAGGCGTCAAAGTAGGCGGCGTACCGCTTGAGCATCCCCCTAGGATCAGCGAGGTCCTTTCGCGCCCGCTCTTCGGGCGGTCCGCACTGCTTCACCCAGAAGTCGTAGGCGTTGTACTCCCATGCCCGCTTGTTCTGGGCGCTGTAATCGTTCATTCTTGATCTCCGCCTCCTCTTACCAGTACCCGCCGCCCCTCGCTGTACACGGCCCGGATGTGGCGCTTGTCCATGAGGTACAGCGCCCGCTCCAGCCGCTCGGGGAGGGTGAGCTCCCGGACAGGCGGGGGCATGGTGCTGTCGTCCACCACCACCGCGTGGAGCTTGTCTCCGGCCCGGAACCCGGCCCCGCCGCCGAAGTACCGGTGGCCTGCCGCCGTGCCCAGGTAGTACGCCTCCGGCACGGTGAGGAAGGCCCCGCCGGCCTCCATGGCCTTCACCTTGGAGGCCCGGATGGCGGCGGTAATGACCCGGTTCATGGCCAGCTGGTCGCCCCCGGCGATGTCGCTCCCCAGGGCCACCGGGACGCCCCGCTCCAGCATCTCCCGCACCAAGGCCGTGCCGCTGCACAGGTTCACGTTGGACGCCGGGCAGTGGACCGCCCACACCCCGGAGCGGGCCATGGCCTCCTGCTCTCGGGGATCGCTGTGGACGCAGTGGGCCATGAGGGCGCCCTTTTTCCACAGGCCGTACTTGTCGTAGGTCTCCCAGTACTGGGCGCAGTCCGGATGGAGCTCCCGGACCCAGGCCCCCTCGCTCACGTTCTCCGAGAGGTGGGACTGGACCGGCAAATCCCGCTCCGCCGCGAGACGCCCCAGCGCCTCCATCAGTCCGTCCGTGCAGGAGGGGGTGAAGCGGGGGGTCAGAATGGGCTTTACGTGCTCAAACCGGCAGTGCTCCAGCCACCGGAGGGTCTCGGAGAGAGACTCCTCCGTCCCCTCCTGGACCGCGCCGCCGTTGCGGTCCATGTTCACCTTGCCCACGAGGCCCGTCACCCCCGCCCGCTCCAGCTCCTCCATGAGGATGAGGGTAGCGTCCGTATGCCGGGAGGAGAACATGGCCACCCGGGTGGTGCCCGAGGAGATGAGGTCCTCCGCCAGGGCCCGGTATACCACCCGGGCGAAGTCCGGGTCCTGGAACCGGGCCTCCACGGGGAAGGTGTAGGTCTCCAGCCACGCCAGCAGGGGCAGGTCCATCCCCATGCCCAGCATGGGGTACTGGGGGGCGTGGAGGTGCAGGTCCGCGAAGGACCGGAGGATCAGGGCGTCTCCGTAGTCCTCCGCCGGACAGCGGGCAAATGTCTCCGGCAGGGAGGGATACACCCCCTGGATCACCCCGTCCTCCAGGACGAGATATCCCCGGGGAATGGCCTCCAGCGCACCGAAGGCGGGGGTGTGGAGGATGTTTCCGCGTAAAATGGCCGTCATAGGTACCGCTCCTTTCATGGTCCGGCGGGCTTGCTTTTCATTCCCAAGCAAGCCCCGGGTTTGCAGGGAAAGAAAAAGCGTCCCCGGCCAGCCGAAGGGCTGTCCCGGAACACCCATAGCGGGGCCGATCGGCGGTCCCGTAGAAACTTTCGCGCCATCTCCGCGAAATATATGAGCGGTATTGCTTTTTCCAATTTCAGTATACCAAACTGCGGCGGGTTTTTCAAGGGCGAACCGGGGACTTTCTGAAAAAATCCGGGACTTGCAATCCCCGCCCATCCCCTGTATACTGGAGGCACATCAAAACAGGGAGGAACCACATGAAACTGATGATCGCCTCGGACCTCCACGGGTCCGCCTACTACACGAAAAAACTGCTGGACGCCTGCGCGCAGGAACAGCCGGACCGCCTGCTCCTGCTGGGGGACCTGCTCTACCACGGCCCCCGCAACGCCCTGCCCCGGGACTACGACTGCATGGCCGTGGCGGAGATGCTGGGCACCCTCAGGGACCGCATCACCGCCGTGCGGGGCAACTGCGACTGCGAGGTGGACCAGATGGTCCTGCCCTTCCCCATGATGGCGGACTTCGCCCTGCTGGAGGTGGGCGGCCTCACCCTCTACGCCACCCACGGCCACCTCTGGAGCGAGGAGGCCCCGCCGCCCATGGCGGCAGGGACCGTCCTGCTCAACGGGCACTTCCATGTGCCCGCCTGTGTGGACCACGGCGCGTTCCTCTACGTCAACCCCGGCTCCACCTCCATCCCCAAGGCCGGCAGTGCGCCCGGCTATCTCGTGCTGGAGGACCGGACCTTCACCTGGAAGGACATGGAGGGCAGCGCCTACAAGACCCACACCGTGGCCTGACTAGGGCCGCAGGGGCCAGCAGCAGTGCTTGGCCTTCTTCCCGCTGCCGCAGGGGCAGGGGTCATTACGGCCCACGCCCTGCCAGCGCCGCCGCTCCTCCTCCCGGAGGCGGGCGAGGATCTCCGGCATGGGCACTTTCCGGCGGCGGAGGTCCACCAGCGTGCGCAGAGGCTGCTCTGCGTGGGCAAAGAGCTTTTCCAGACCGGGGCAGAGGTAGTTCTGCCCCGGTCCGCCGTTTTCTGCGCCCACGAACCGGTCCTTGGGGCACCCGCCGCCGCAGAGGGACAGCCACCGGCACGCCCGGCACTTGTCCGTGAGGCCGGTGTACTTGGCCTCGCCGAAGGAGCGCTGGGCGCTGCTCTCCGCAAAGCCGGACAGCTCCCCCTCCCGGAGGCTCCCCAGGCGGTGGGCGCTGTCCACGAAGTGGTCGCAGGAGTAGACGCCGCCGTCCCGCTCCACCACCAGCACCCGGCCGCAGGTCCGGGCCATCCAGCACAGGGTGGGGCTTCCGCCGGAGAGGACCAGGGCCATCTCCGCAAAGAGCTGTACGTCCATCTTTCCCACGTCGTGGTAGAACCACTTGTTGAAAACCGTGCAGAGGAACCGGCCATAGCCCTCCGGGGTGACGGAGTCCGCTGTGACGTTCCCCGCCCCGTCCCGGCAGACCACGGGGATGAACTGCACCCAGCCGGTGTCTAGGTCCCGGAGGGCCTGATAGACCGCCTCCGGCTCCCGCTCTGTGGCGGCGTTCACCGTGCACAGCAGATCCGGGCGGATGCCCCGCTCCTTCAGCCGCCGGACCGCCGATACCACCTGCTCATAGGTCCCCCGGCCTCCGGCGTCCAGGCGGTAGCGGTCGTGAAGCCAGGGCGCGCCGTCCACGCTGACGCCCACGTCGAAGTGCTCCTGCGCCAGGAAGCCGCACCATTCATCGTCCAGCAGTACGCCGTTGGTCTGCAAATTGTTCCAGCACTCCCAGCCTTCGGGCAGGTACTTCTTTTGCAGCTCCACCGCACGGCGGTAGAAGTCCAGCCCCGCCAGAACCGGTTCGCCGCCGTGCCAGACGAAGGATACCGCAGGGCCTGGGCTCGCGGCGATGTAGGAGCGGATGAACCGCTCCAGGTCCGCGTCCGTCATGCGCTGGGCCTGCCCGGTCCCCAGGCGCTCGTCGCTGCCCAGGTAGTAGCAGTAGCCGCAGCGCAGGTTGCACCGGGACCCCGCCGGCTTGACCATCACGGCCAGAGGCTGGGCCGTCATCCCTTTAGGTGCCGGTCCAGGAAGGATAGGGCCTTGTTCCAGGAGTCCATGGCCTGCTCCTGTCGGTACATGGGTTTATCATAGTACCAGATGCCGTGGCCCGCGCCGTCGTAGCGGTGGAACTCGTAGTCCTTGCCCAGGTCTTTGAGCACCGCCTCCAGCTTGTCCACCTCCTCCACGGTGGGGCTGAAGTCCTCGTTGCCGAAGATGCCCAGCAGGGGGCAGTCTAGCCCCTCCGCGAACTCCACCGGGGCCTTGGGCCGGGCCGGGGTGGCCTTCTCCGGGTCAGCCACCACGCCGCCGCCCCAGCAGTCCACCGCCGCGTCCACGCCCTCCAGGGTGCAGGCGGCGAGGAAGGCGTGCCGGCCCCCGGAGCACATGCCGATGACGCCGGTCCTGCCGTTGGATGCGCTCTGGGCGCGCAGGAAATCCAAAGACGCCTGGCAGTCGCCCATAGTGCTCTCGTCGGTGACGCCACCGGCCTCTATGGCCCGCTTGCTGACCTCTGCGGGCGTGCCGTGGCCGAAGCGCTCGTAGATGTTGGGGCAGAGCACGCTGTAGCCGTGCTGGGTGAAGCGCCGGGCTGCCTCCCGGCAGTACTCGTCCCAGCCAGGCATATGGGGGATCAGGACCAGGCCCGGGCAGGGGCCCGCGCCCAGGGGGCGGGACCAGTAGGCATGGATCATGTCCCCATGGTGGCCGGGGATCACCACCGTCTCCGCGATCATGCCCTCATAGGCCCCGGTGTTCAGATCGTTCCACATATTGTTTCCTCCTTTTTGTGATGATTTGACAATAGCATGGCCGGAGGGTTGTGTCAAGGGGCGTTTTACGGGCGGCGCACCATGTATAGGACAGCCCCTGCCGCGATACAATATAGGAGGTTGTAATATCCAAGCGCTCCCGGAGCGCGGAAAGGGGGCTCCCATGCAAACACGCTTCCTGCCGGTACTGATGCTCTGCCTGCTCCTGACCGGATGCGGCGGACGCGAGCCCCCCGCGGGGCTTCAGGGCACAGTGAGCACCGACGGCTCCACCTCCATGGCCGACGTGATGGCGGTCCTTCAGGAGGCTTTCAAGGAGCAGTACCCCGGCGTCACTGTCAACTACTCCGGCACCGGCTCCGGCGCGGGCGTGGAGGCGGCGCTCTCCGGGGCCTGCGACATCGGCCTGACCAGCCGCGAACTCCGCCCGGAGGAGGCCGCCCAGGGCGCGGCGGCCCACCTGATCGCCCTGGACGCGGTCGCCGTGGTCGTGAACCCCTGCCGTCCTCTGGAGGACCTGTCCCTGGAGCGCCTCGCCGGTATCTTCACGGGCCGCATAACCACCTGGGACCAGCTGGGGTGCGGAGAGGGCCCCATCGCCGTCTATGGCCGGGAGGCCGGGAGCGGCACCCGCACCGCCTTTGAGGACCTGGCGGGCGTGGCGGACCGGTGCGCCTATACCAACATCTACGGCTCCACCGGCGACGTGGTGGGCAGCGTGGCCTCCAACCCCAACGCCATCGGCTACGCCTCCCTGGCCTCCGCCGGGGAGGGC
>CAJUOA010000018.1 GCA_910587785.1 uncultured Oscillospiraceae bacterium
ATGGTTCCATCTGCTTCGACGGCAGGGACGCAACAGACTACACCCCGGAACAACTGCAAAAACAGATGAGCTACATTGCCCAGGACGTATTCCTTTTCAACACGACGATCCGCGACAACATCACACTGGGCGAGACCTTTACAGAAGAGCAGCTGCAAAAAGCCCTCCAGGACAGCGCTCTGGCCGGAGACCTCGCCAACATGCCCCTTGGCCTCGATACCCCGGTGGGTGAGGAGGGAAGCGCCCTCTCCGGCGGCCAAAAACAGAGGGTAGCAATTGCAAGAGCCCTCATTCATGACCGATCCATCCTTTTAGTGGACGAAGGCACCAGCGCCCTGGACGAAAAAAATGCCGGGATTGTGGAAGAAAGCCTCCTGGGCAATCCGGAGCTGACCCTGATTCTTGTCAGCCATCACCTCTCTCCGGAGCGCAAGGCGCGGTTTGACGGCGTATACCACCTGGAACCTGTTTCTGTCCAGAACAAATAAGGCCATCAGCAGCCTCCCCCTCCGGTCCTCCGGCGGGGGAGTTTTTTGCCGCCCTCCAGCACGAAGACGCTTCCGCCGGGGCTCACGAAGAATTTTATTCCCAAAAGCCAAAAATTTTCCAAACCCCTCCCACAGCCGCCCATTTTGTGTTATACTGCACTCCAGGCGGCAGGCACGGCATCTTCCTGCCCTTGAAACACTACCATATTTCGTAAGGAGGTCCCCTTGCTTATGTATCTCATAAAAAACGCGGAGGTCTACGCCCCGGAGCGTCTGGGGAAGCAGGACATCCTGGTCATCAGCGGCAGGATCGTTCAGGTCGCCCGGGACATCGACGTCCGGCTGGAGGGCCTGGAGGTGGTGGACGCCGCCGGGCGCATCGCGGTCCCCGGCTTCCTGGACCCCCACGTCCACCTCATCGGCGGCGGCGGGGAGGGCGGCTTCCACACCCGCACGCCGGAGTTCCAGATCACCGACGCCATCCGGGGCGGCGTGACCACCCTGGTGGGCGTGCTGGGCACCGACGGCTTCACCAAGACCGTGGAATCCCTTCTCGCCAAGACCAAGGAGATCTATACTCTCGGCCTCACCGCATACTGCCTCACCGGCTCCTACCACTGCCCCTCCCCCACTGTCACCGGGGACGTGGCCAAGGACATCGTGTGCATCCAGGAGATCATCGGCTGCAAGCTGGCCATCAGCGACCACCGGGCCTCCTTCCCCACGGACGAAGAGCTCCGCCGCCTGGCGGCAGACATCCGCATGGCCGCCCTGGTCTCCGGCAAGCCGGGGGTGCTCCACATCCACGTAGGGGCCCTGCCCACCGCCATCGAACCGATCTTCCGCCTGGTGGAGGACTCCCACATCCCGGTCAAGCACTTCCGCCCCACCCACATGGGACGCCACCGGGAGGCGG
This sequence comes from uncultured Oscillospiraceae bacterium, assembly GCA_910587785.1. GTDB lineage: Bacteria > Bacillota > Clostridia > Oscillospirales > Oscillospiraceae > Pelethomonas. The sequence continues at coordinate 1,405 of CAJUOA010000018.1, forward strand.
CGGTGCGCTTTACAAAGCTGGGGGGCTACGCGGACATCACCGCCAAGCCCGGCGGCTTCGGCTTCTTCCCGGAGCTGGTCCGCCAGGCGGACAGCCGCTATCTCACCATCAGCTCCGACGGCAACGGCAGTATGCCCCGCTGGAACGCGGACCGCTCCGCCATCACCGGCATCACCATGGGCCGGGTGACCAGCCTCAATGAGGTGATGCGGGAGCTGGTCTGCGGCGGCGCAATGGCCCTGGAGGCGTTCCTCCCCTTTGTCACCCGCAACACGGCGGAGAGTCTGGACCTCTTCCCCCGGAAGGGCGCCATCGCCCCCGGCGCGGACGCGGACCTCCTCCTGCTGGACCAGTCGCTCCATGTCGCCTCCACCATGGCCCGGGGCCGGTGGATGCTCCGGGAGGGAGAGATGCGCTTTGAGCCGGTCTATCAGGGTTGAGCCATTGATAGAAAGGACCCGGGACGGAGGCGGCGTCTCCCCCCGGGGCCCCTCTGCCCTCGCAGTCCTGCCAAAAACAGAGCGCATTTTTGGGAAAAATCTTAGTAAAATCTTACGCCTCCATTTCTTGACACCGGGGGGCTCTGGTGCTATTATGTCCCGTAGCAAAGAAGAAAGGGGTCTGAAACATGGACAAAAAGCAACGGACGGCGGGGCTTGCGGTGTTTGGCTGTGCCGCGCTGCTGTTTCTCGCCGGGGCCCTCCTCACCGGCGGCGGGGAGCATGGCTCCATCCAGGAAACCATGCGGGACGCGGTGCTCCACACCTCCGCGAAGGTGAGCCTCTTCGGCCTCAAGGACGTGAACCCGGGCCTCATCTCCGCCTTTACCGTGACGGGCATCCTGACCGTTCTTGCGCTGGGATTGCGGATCTTCGTGATCCCCCGGTTCCGGTACCGGCCCGGACGGCTCCAGCTCCTGCTGGAGCAGGCGGTGGGCCTCTTCGACGGCCTGGCCAAGGGCTCCAGCCCCCACCGGAACCGCTTCCTGGGGGCCTATGTCTTCGCGGCGGGGGTCTACATCTTCGTGGGCACCCTCTTCGAGCTCCTGGGGCTCCAGGCGGTGACCACGGCGGGGCACTCCGTGTCCCTGCCCGCGCCCCTCTCCGACGTCAACGGGGCCATCGCCATGGGCTTTCTCAGCTACGGCGTCATCCTCTCCGGCGGCATCGCCGGGGCGGGGCTCAAGGGCGTGGGGCGGACCCTCAAGGAGTTCTCCCTGCCCATCTCCATGAGCTTCCGTATCTTCGGCGCACTGCTCAGCGGCGCTCTGGTGACGGAGCTGGTCTACCACTACACCCAGCTGAGCTTCGTGCTCCCGGTGGTGGTGGGGGTGCTCTTCACCCTGCTCCACGCCCTCATCCAGGCCTATGTGCTCACCATGCTCACCGCCCTCTTCTACGGAGAGGTGTCGGAGTAGGGCCCCGCCCTGCCCGGCAGTATGTTATTCTAAGGAGGACTAATGATGAAAACCCTGAAAAGACGCGCACGCACCCTTCTCACGGCGGGCCTTCTGATGCTGGCCCTTACCGCCCCGGCCTTCGCGGCCTCCGATGCCGCCGCGGACGCCTCGATCTCCGGCAAGGCCATTGCCGCGGCCATCGTGGTGGGCCTGGCCGCCGCCGGAGGCGCCATCGCCATGGGCATGGCCATCGCCAAGAGCGTGGACGGCATCTCCCGCCAGCCCGAGGCCGAGGGCAAGATCCGCACCACCCTCATGCTGGGCCTGGTGTTCGTGGAGACGGCGATCATCTACGCCCTGATCGTGGCTATCCTCATCATCTTCGTGCTGTAGGAGGGCCGCTTCTATGCCCCTGAACATTGATTTACAGCAGATCTGCCTGCATCTGTTCAATTTCACCCTTCTGCTTGCCATTTTGTACTTCCTCCTCTATCAGCCGGTGAAGGACTTCATGGCAAAGCGGGAGGCCTACTACGCGGACATGGAGCATAAGGCCCAGGAGGCCCTGGACCGCGCCCGGGAGGCCCAGACCGCCTGTGAGGAGAAGCTTGCCCAGGCGGACGAGGAGATCCACCGCCGGGGGGAGGAGGCCCAGCGCTCCGCCGCCCAGGCGGCGGACGCCCGGCTCGCCCTGGCCGAGGCCGAGGCGGGCCGCATCCTGGAGCGGGCCCGGGCCGACGCCCAGGCGGAGCGCCAGCGCGCCGCCGGCGAGGCCCGCCGGGAGGTCTCCGACATGGTGATGGCGGCGGTGGAGAAGCTGGTCCTGGCAGACACCGCCGCGGCCTATGACCAGTTTTTGACGGCGGCCGGAGAGGGGGATGGCGATGCTTGAGGAAAAAGAGCCCCGCCACGCGGTCATCTACTCCGCCGAGCCCCCGGGGCCGGAGCAGGAGGCCCGCTTCCTCCGCTTCCTCCGGAGCAAGTACGGCCCGGAGACCACCCTCAGCTGGGAGAAGAGCGACCGCTACCCCCGGGGCTTCCGTATGGCCGTATATACGGAGTTCTACGACTGGAGCGTGGACGGCCGCCTGCGCCAGCTGAAGGACCGGCTGGAGGACCTCCCCGCCGGGGAGGGGGACGTGGTGCCCCTCCTGCGGGACGCGGTGAAAAACTGGACGCCCCAGGTCCTTGCGGAGGAGGAGGGCACGGTATCCAGCGTGGGCGACGGCATCGCCGTAGTGACCGGCCTGGACCACGTCCGATACGGGGAGATCCTCCTCTTCTCCACCCCAGCCGGGGAGGTCCGGGGCATGGCCCAGGACCTGCGGGAGGGAGAGACGGGATGCGTCCTCTTTGACGAGGACGGCGGCGTCTGCCAGGGCGGGACTGTCCGCCGCACCGGCAAGACCGCCGGCGTAGGCGTGGGGGAGGCTCTGATCGGGCGGGTCGTGAACGCCTTGGGCGCGCCCCTGGACGGCAAGGGGGACATCCAGACCCAGTCCTACCGCCCCCTGGAGCGGCCCGCCCCCGGCATCCTGGAGCGCCGGAGCGTCAGCCGCCCCCTGGAGACGGGCATCCTCGCCATCGACGCCATGTTCCCCATCGGCCGGGGACAGCGGGAGCTCATCATTGGCGACCGCCAGACCGGCAAGACCGCCATCGCCCTGGACACTATCCTCAACCAGAAGGGCAAGGACGTGCTGTGCATCTATGTCTCCATCGGACAGAAGGCCAGCGCCGTGGCCCAGCTGGCGGAGAACCTGCGGCAGCGGGGGGCCATGGACTACACCATCATCGTCCACGCCTCCGCCAGCGACAGCGCCCCGCTCCAATACGTGGCCCCCTACGCCGGGTGCGCCATGGGAGAGTACTTCATGGAGCAGGGGAGGGACGTGCTCATCGTCTACGACGACCTGAGCAAGCACGCCATCGCCTACCGGTCCCTGAGCCTCCTCCTGGGCCGCTCCCCGGGCCGGGAGGCCTACCCGGGGGACGTCTTTTACCTCCACTCCCGCCTGCTGGAGCGCTCCGCCCAGCTCAGCGCGGAAAAGGGCGGCGGCAGTATGACCGCCCTGCCCATCGTGGAGACCCAGGGGGGCGATGTGGCCGCCTATATCCCCACCAACATCATCTCCATCACCGACGGGCAGATCTTCCTGGAGAGCAGCCTCTTTTTCGCCGGACAGCGTCCGGCGGTGAACGTGGGCCTCTCCGTCTCCCGCGTGGGCGGGGACGCCCAGACCAAGGCCATGAAGTCCGCCGCCGGGACCCTCCGGCTGGACCTGGCCCAGTACCGGGAGATGGAGGTGTTCACCCAGTTCGCCAGCGACCTGGACGAGGACACCAAGGCCCAGCTCCGCTACGGCCAGGGGCTCATGCAGCTGCTGCGCCAGGGGCAGTATGCCCCCCTCGCCCAGTACGAGCAGGTGATCCTGCTCACCGCCGCCCTGGGCCGCCTCTTCATGGACGTGCCGGAATCGGAGACCGGCTCCTTCTCCCGGGAGCTGCTGGAGGACTTCCGCGCCCGGGCGCCGGAGCTCTGCGGCCGCATCTCCGCCACGGGGCTTTTGACCGGGGAGGACCGGGAGGCCATTTTGCGGGAGGCCCGGGACTTCATCGCCCGGACCGCCGGGGAGCGGGGGTGGTGACATGCCCAGCGCCAAGGAGATCAAAGACCGCATTTCCAGCGTCCGGGACACCCAGAAGATCACCAACGCCATGTACCTCATCGCCTCCACCAAGATGCGCAAGGCCAAGGCGGACCTGGACCGGACCATGCCCTATTTCAGCGCCCTGCGGGGGGAGATCAAGCGGATCTTCCGCACCGTGGGCAATATCGACAGCCAATACTTTTTCCCCGAGGGCTCCCAGGAGGACCTGCCCGGCGCCTGCGGCTACCTGGTCATCACCGCGGACAAGGGCCTCGCCGGGGCCTACAACCAGAACGCCATCCGGGAGGCCCAGCGCCTCATGGACCAGCACGATGACAACAAGCTCTTCGTAGTGGGGGAGTACGGCAGGCAGTACTTCTCCTCCCGGGGCGTGCCCATCGAGCAGAGTTTTCTCTACACCGCCCAGAACCCCACCCTCCAGCGCTCCCGGGACATCTGCTACCAGCTCCTGGACCGCTACCGGGCAGGGGAGCTGGTGAAGATCTTCGTCGTCTACACGGACTTCTCCGGCCTCGCCTCCACAGCCAGGAGCGTGCGGCTGCTGCCCTTCCACCACGCCCATTTCGCCTCGGCCAGCAGCGAGAAGCGGGTGAAGGTGCCCTTCGGGTTCTCCCCCTCCGTGGAGACGGTCCTCGACAGCATCATCCCCAGCTATGTGACAGGCTTTATCTACAGCGCCCTGGTGGACAGCTTCTGCAGCGAGCAGAACGAGCGCATGAAGGCCATGGACGCCGCGGGCAAGAACGCCCAGGAGCTCCTGGACGACCTCACCATCCAGAGCAACCATATGCGCCAGGGGGCCATCACCCAGGAGCTGACAGAGATTTCCGCCGGGGCCCTGGGCCAGCGGCGGCGGCAGGAACGGCAGACAGAAGGAGGCAATATGCTATGACCAAGGGAACGATCACTCAGGTGTCCGGCTCCGTGGTGGACGTGAGGTTCCCCGCCGGACAGCTGCCCCGGATCAGGGAGGCCCTGGCCGTCTCCGTGGACGGGGAGCGCCGGGTCATGGAGGTGGCCTCCCACACCGGGAGGGACCGGGTGCGCTGCATCATGCTTGCCGGGAGCGAGGGCCTCGCCCGGGGCATGGAGGTCACCGCCTACGGGCAGGGCATCCGGGTGCCCGTGGGGGCGTGTACCCTGGGGCGCATGTTCAACGTGCTGGGACAGCCCATCGACGGCGGCGCCCCCATCCCCCGGGAGGCGGAGCGCTGGGACATCCACCGCCGGGCCCCCGCCTTCGCCGACCAGCGTCCGGCGGTAGAGATCCTGGAGACGGGCATCAAGGTCATCGACCTCCTGGAGCCCTACCCCAAGGGGGGGAAGATCGGCCTCTTCGGCGGGGCCGGGGTGGGCAAGACCGTGCTCATCCAGGAGCTCATCCACAACGTGGCCATGGAGCACGGCGGGTACTCCATCTTCACCGGCGTGGGGGAGCGCTCCCGGGAGGGCAACGACCTCTGGCGGGAGATGAACGAGAGCGGCGTGGCGGAGAAGACCGCCCTGGTCTTCGGACAGATGAACGAATCCCCGGGGGTCCGGATGCGGGTGGCCCTCTCGGGGCTGACCATGGCCGAGTACTTCCGGGACCGGGAGAACAAGGACGTGCTGCTCTTCATCGACAACATCTTCCGCTTCGTCCAGGCGGGCAGCGAGGTCTCCACCCTCCTGGGGCGGATGCCCTCCGCCGTGGGCTATCAGCCCACATTGGCCGAGGAGATGGGGGCCTTGCAGGAGCGCATTGCCTCCACGAAAAACGGCTCCGTCACCTCCGTGCAGGCGGTGTACGTGCCGGCGGACGACCTCACGGACCCGGCCCCCGCCACCACCTTCTCCCACCTGGACGCCACTACCGTCCTCAGCCGAAAGATCGCCGAGCAGGGCATCTACCCCGCCGTGGACCCCCTGGGCTCCACCTCCCGTATCCTGGAGGCGGACATCGTGGGGGCCGAGCACTACCGCATCGCCCGGGGGGTGCAGACGGTCCTGCAAAAGTACCGGGAGCTCCAGGACATCATCGCCATTCTGGGCATGGACGAGCTCAGCGAGGCGGATAAGCGCACCGTGAACCGGGCGCGGAAGCTCCAGCGCTTCCTCTCCCAGCCCACCCATGTGGCGGAGAAGTTCACCGGCGTGCCGGGGGTCTATGTGCCCCTGAGCGAGACCCTGCGGGGCTTCCGGGCCATTTTGGACGGGGAGATGGACTACTACCCTGAGTCCGCCTTCTTCAACGCCGGGACCCTGGACGACGTGATGGACCGGGCCAGGAAGATGGAGGAGGAGCGGGGCCGTTGAGCCCCGCTCCCGCGTTGGCGCGGCACGGAAAGACAAATCTCAATTAATTGAGTTGGCTAAATTCAGCAAAAAATAAGGAGAGCTTGTCAGTGATAAGTTTGGTTGCCCAGCTTGCTCTTTGGATATGGTTTTTTGGCTGCATAAAATCATATAAGACAAGTAAATGGATATTGTCAAAGGGAGTTGGAATTAAGAGTGCAGAATTTGCAGTGCTGTGCCTTTTTACTACCGGAGTGGTTTTATATCATGCAGTATATCCTGTTGGGAAATGGTTTTTGCTGTTCGTTTTGTCATGTTGGATAATTGTTCAATTTTTCTGCCATTGGTACTTTACCATTTTTGGGGTGTCAGAAAAAAAGTTAAAGGGATATAACGAAGGCTTCAGCGATACTGTTCGTTTCATTCCGGCAAGTGATACGAAGCTAATACCTGATTTCTATCATACAATTCTGCACATTCTCATCCTCATTAACATTGTACTTATTTTCCTGCAGAGATAAGGTATTTCTTATGAATTACAAGTTTTAGGTTGTATGGACAAATTCCAGTTTATCCAGGAATGCGTATCCGCCCACAGGACCACGCGTAGGATTGGGGAGCAACATGAATGAATTTGAAGTAAACATCCTTGCCGCAGACCGGCCCTTCTACCAGGGCCCCTGCGTCCACCTCCAGGTGCCCATCAGCACCGGGCAGTACGGCATCCTCGCCCACCACCGCAACGTCATCGCCGCCATTGTGCCGGGGAAGCTGCGCCTGCGCACTCCCGACGGGGCCGAGCAGACCGCCGCCGTGTCCCGGGGCTTTCTCAAGGTGGAGAACAACCACGTCCTCCTCCTGGCCGACACCATCGAGCGCCCGGAGGAGATCGACGCCAACCGCGCCCGCCGGGAGGCCGAGGAGGCCCAGGCGGCCATGCTGCAAAAGGCGAGCATCCAGAGCTACCACGCCGCCCAGGCCCGCCTGGCCCGGGCCATCAACCGCCTGAAGGTGAAGGGGAGCATCGACTAGCCCCCGGGCTCCCTACCTCCGCTTTTGTGGTTTATAGATTGTTAAAATACCCAACAACTTGATTTGACAAGCCGCTGGGGATCGTGTATCATGTAAACGATACAAATGAGGAGGAAGAAGATTCTCAATGAAAAAAGGCGTTTCTGATGCGGTGATCCGGCGTCTGCCCCGGTACTACCGCTATCTGGATGAATTACACAACAAGGGCGTGGTGCGCATCTCCTCCAACACCCTGGGGAGCAGGCTGGGCATCACCGCCTCCCAGTTCCGGCAGGACCTGAGCTGCTTCGGCGAGTTCGGACAGCAGGGCTATGGCTACAATGTCTCAGAGCTCCGCCGGGAGATCGGCAGCATCCTGGGCGTGGACCACGACCACGAGATCATCATCGTGGGCGTGGGCAACCTGGGCCGGGCGCTGATGCAGAACTTCCACTTTGACGATGCCGGGTTCTCCCTGGGGGCGGCCTTCGACATCTCGCCGGAGCTGGTGGGCACCACAGTGGCCGGCGTGCCCATCCTGGATATGGCGGAGCTGGAGCGGTACGTGCGCATCAACAACCCGGATGTGGCCGTGCTCACCGTGCCCCAGTCCGTGGCCCAGAGCACCGCCGACCGGCTCATCGGCCTGGGGGTGCGGGGGTTCTGGAACTTTACCAACATGGAGCTGACCAGCGAGGTCGAGGACGTGCGCTTCGAGGACGTCCACTTTGCCGACAGCCTCCTGACCCTCAGCTACCGCATCACCAAGCGGGGCTAGGGAAAAAATTTTGCCGCCGCCGGTACCCCTGGGGGCCTCCCGCATAAGATGAACTGAGGCGACTGAATGCCTTACATCTCACAGGAGGTCATCAGTTATGTGGAACAACAACGGCTTTGGCGGCGGGTGCTGCTGGATCATCATCCTCATCATCATCCTGTGCTGCTGCTGCGGGAACAACGGCTGCGGCAACGGCAATAACAATTGTTGCTGCTGCTGCGGCGGCAACAACGGCTGCGGCGGCAATAACTGCGGCTGCGGCGGCAACTGCGGGTGCAGCTGCGGCTGTAACTGCAACTGTGGCTGCAACAACAACTGCGGCTGCAACGACGGCTGCTGCTGACCGTCCCCGCCAAACAAAGGCTGAAGAACCGTGCATAAGGACCGGGCGGCGTCTTAGGGCGCCGCCCGGTCCTTTGCGCGCGGGGACCCAAAATTCCGCCGCTCAGAACTCCTTGTTCTTATGGATGTTTACTGACACCGCGAAAGACACAAGGAACATTCCAACCGCTGCGAATATGCTTACCATGCCCACAAGCGGATGGCGCAAATTCATCCCGCCTGTTGCCGGGGATAAGACCGCCGCAATCAGGCACATAAAGCAGATGGCCGCAAACGCGGAAATGAGCAGAGCCAGCTCGTTCTTTTCTGTGCCGGTCCTCAAAATGATCGGGTACATGAGGGAGATCGAAAGGACCGACAGTGCCGAGCCGTATCGATACCCCCAGAGGATCGACGAAAGGTCCCATGTCTGTCCGGAAGCCCTGATACAGACGACCGTGCAGAGGCTTATGGCCAGGCCGCAGAGTATCAGGGCGGCAAAGGTCACATACTTAGCGCCGATGACCGTGCTGCGCCTGACCGGCAGCGTCAATTCAAACTCGTTCCACTTTGCCAGCTCGTCCGCATGCAGTGCCGTCCCGGTGTTTGCGACAAACAAAAAAATCTGTACCGCAATGATGACAGGATAGATCGCCCCATCGCTTATGATCAGCGGCGAAAAGCCTAACGCCGCCGCCAGGATCAAGGATATCATCAGATTGCTTTCCATGGAGTAGAAGTTATTCCGGATAAGGCCAATCATCAAGCGTTCCCCCTTACATACAGCAGCATGATCTCATCGATCGATGCCGGGATCACCATCGCATTCGGATATCTCTTTTGGGCGCTGTTTCTATCGGAAACCAGGACCTGCCACTCATACTCCTGCTTCCGGCAGGTGATGATGTCCTGTCTGTCGATTGCCTCGAACTGTGCCGCCCCGCATTTGACGATCCCGTAGTTCTCAAGGAGCTCGTCTTTGGGCTTTGAGAAGATCAGCCGCCCCTCATGGAGAAAGATGATATGATCGGCGACCTTTTCCAGATCGCTTGTAATGTGGGATGACAGCAGGATCGAATTCTCCTCGTCCTGCACAAATTCGAGAAACATATCTAACATATCATCACGCATGACCGGATCGAGCCCGCTGGTAGCCTCGTCTAAGATCAGGAGCTTCGGATGGTGCGCAAAAGCCGCCGCTATAGACAGTTTCGCCTTCATTCCCTTGGAAAAGGATTTGATTTTCTTTGAGACAGGCAGGGACAGCTTGTTCAAAAGGGCCAAAAAATATCCTTCGTCCCAGGAACTGTAGACCCCTTTGAGGACCTTATTGAGCCTTTTGGGCGTAAGCTCCTCGGAAAAATTCGTTCCGTCGAAAACTACGCCGATATTCTCCCTGGCCTCCGGCTGCAAGCCTTCGGCCGGGGCGCCTAATATCGAGATTTCGCCTCCGTCCCTGTGTACCAGCCCTAAAATCGAATGGAGCGTCGTGCTTTTTCCGGCGCCGTTTTCGCCGATCAGCCCTGTGATCGTGCCCTGCGGCACTTCAAACGATATGTCCGCCAGAGTAAAGCCCTCGTACCTTTTTGTCAGCCCTGATACGGTCAATGCGCTGTTCATTCCTGATCCTCCTCATATAAAAGTGTTAGCAGATCCAGCAGTTTGTCCAGCTTGATGCCGGAAGAGCGGGCGAGCCCGATCGCTTCCACAAATTTTTCCTCGATCTTTTTCTGCTGTTCCTCCAAATAAAAATCTTGATTTTGCGCCGATACATAACATCCCTTCCCTGCGGTAGTTTCAATAAAACCGTCCTCCTGCAAAGTGGAATATGCCTTTTGGACCGTTAAGATGCTGATGTGCAGGGATCTCGCCATAGCCCGTACGGAAGGGATCGCTTCGCCGGCCTTTAATTCCCCGCTCATGATCGCGCCTTTGATCTGTGTGGAAATTTGCTCATATAGGGGGCGGCTTGCCTTATTGCTTACTATGATTTCCAATTGATCACCAACGTTCTGTTTTGTACTGTTATACTTAATCAAGAACAGTATATAACAAACGCCGCCGGTTGTCAATAGGGGAAATTAAAAAGCGGCGCAAACACAGCCGGTTTGCGCCGCTCTTATTGTCTGCAAAAATTCGGAACAGCAGGCGTACTGCCCCCGGCCTGTCAGCGGTCCTGAGGCAGCACGTTCCGCCTCAGGCTGGTGTAGGCCATGAGGATATAGAGCCCGTAGACCAGGAAGAAGAGCGCCAGGGAGAATGCCGTGATGGCGGCGGGGCTGCGCAGACCCACCATGACTCCCGGCTCCGGCACCTTCGCCAGGTTCAGGATGAAGGGCACGCCGATGAGCACCGGCGGCACGGCGGGCAGGGCGTAGTAGAGGAAGAACTGCCGTCCCAGGGCCCGGGCCATGTCCCGCCGGTCCATGCCCAGCTTCTGGAGGAGGGCGAACTGCCGGCGGTAGCGCTCCGATTCGCTCAGCTGCTGGATAGTGAGGATGGCGGCGGCGGTCATGGTCAGCGCCAGGGCCAGGTAGAAGAGGGGAAAGACGGTGAGGGCGGTCTGGGAGGCCAGCTCGTCCTTCTCGCTCGCTTCGGTGTTGATCTGGTCCGCCCGGCCGGTGTTCTCCCAGACCTGGTCCATGAGGACGGTCAGGTTGTAGAAGTCCTCGTAGGGCACGGGCTCCACCGTCTTGGCGGCATAGGCCAGGTGGTGGACGGACAGGCCCTCCGCCGCCCTGTCCGGGACCACCAGGATATAGCCGTGGCCCTGCCCAGTGACGCCGCTCTGGAGAAGATGCTCTGTATGGACGCCGCCCAGCTCCAGTGTGACGCCTCCCGGGGAGATGGGCCGGGTATAGCCCCTCGCGTCCTTCTCCAGAGCGGAGATGCAGTGGACAAGATACTGATCCTCCCCCAGCTCCACCGGCGGGTAGCCCGCGATGGAGCGCAGGGCGGCGTAATCGCTCCAGCGGAGGATGGGGTCCTGCTCATAGAAGCTGTAATAGTTGTTTGTCTCCTTCAGATAGGCCATGAACTGGTCATCCGGGCTGTTGTAGACCTGGTAGAACACATCCTCCTCCACCGGGATGTGCGCCTCGATATAGTCCAGATAGATGGAGCGGTCCCGTTCCGGTTCCCCCATGCCGATATAGAGGTCAAAGCAGGCCTTTTCCGTCATACGTCCGATGAAGAGCCCCCGCAGGACCAGCCCCGTGCCCTCGGCCATGAGGGTGGCGGTGAAGATCATGGAGATGGTGGCCATCAGCACCCCCATGGTGGCAAGCTTGGCGGTGAGGGTGCGGAAGACCAGCAGGTTCACGCCCCGGTACTTCCGGGCGGGCCGCCTGTCGAAGAAGGCGGGCACCCCGGAGGCGAAGCTGATGAAAAACCCGTACAGCCCCACGATGACGCACCCCGCGCCGGTGAGCCCCAGCTTGCCGCTGCCCGACATCAGGAGGACCGTCCCCGCCGCCGCCAGGACGACGGAGGCGGCGAAGACCCAGCGCCGTCCCTTGCCGCTCCGGATGACCGCGCCCTGGTTCTGCTTTTCAAAGTAGATGAGGCCGTGGATGTTCATCTTCCGGATGCGCCTGCGGCTCCGGCCCAGGGCGAAGAGGTAGATGAGGGCGAAATACACCGCCGTCAGAGCGACAGCGGGCAGGGAGAGTGCCAGCGTGAACTGGTAGGGGATGCCGAAGAGGGCCAGCAGGATGGCCCGCAGGGCCTGGTAGAGCACGTCCCCCAGGACGAGGCCCAGCGCCAGAGCACAGCCCCCCACCGCCAGGTTCTCCAGGAAGAAGAGCCGGGCTACCTGTTTGTTCTCCAGGCCGATGAGGAGGTAGGTGCCCAGCTCCCGGCTGCGGCGGGAGAGCATGAAGCCCGTGGCGTAGCTCACCAGCCACCCGAAGACGCACACCACCACCGCGCTGGCCATGCCCAGCATCAGGGGCATCATGTTCATGCTCTTGGAGAGGGTCTGGACCTCCCCGGAGAGGAGCAGGCCGTTGAAGGCGCACAGCAGCGCAGCCGCTAAGACCACCGTGGCGAAGTAGACCAGGTAATCCCGGGCCTGCCGCTTGGCGTTTCGCGCCGAGAGCTCAAAGTACGTCACTGACATCACCCCCCAGCGCGGCAAGGACGTCCAATATCTCGTGGTAGAAGACGCTGCGCCCCCGGTTCCCCCGGAGGATCTCGTTGAACACCCGCCCGTCCTTGAGGAACAGCACCCGCTTTGCGTAGCTGGCGCTGTAGGCGTCGTGGGTGACCATGAGGATGGTGGCGCCCATGGACCGGTTCATCTCCGTCATGATCTCCAGCAGGTTCTTCGACGCCCGGGAATCCAGCGCCCCCGTGGGCTCGTCGGCCAGGAGCAGGGACTGCCCCGCCACCATGGCCCGGGCGCAGGCGGCCCTCTGCTTCTGCCCTCCGGAGACCTGGTAGGGGAATTTCCCCAGGATGTCGGTGATGCCCAGCTTCCCGGCCACCTCCCGCACCCGGCCCTGGACCGCCCCGGCGTCCCCATGGCCCAGGGTGAGGGCCAGGCCGATGTTCTCCTCGATGGTCAGGGTGTCCAGGAGGTTGAAGTCCTGGAAGACGAAGCCCAGCCGCTCCCGGCGAAAGCGCGCCAGCTCCGCCGCCGGGAGGTTCGATACGCTCACCCCGTCCAGGAGGATGTCCCCGGCGCTCACGGTGTCGATGGTGGAGATGCAGTTGAGGAGCGTGGTCTTCCCGGAGCCGGAGGCCCCCATGATGGCCAGAAACTCCCCGTCCTCCACGGTGAAGCTCACCCGGTCCAGGGCCTTGGTGACGTTGTTTTTCGTGCCGTAATATTTTTCGATGTTCTGTACATGCAGCATACTCGTCAGCCTCCTTTGCTGTGTCACCATCATACACCGGAGGGGCGGCGGGTGGTAGCGATGTCCTATTGGCTTTGCTTACAGTTTTGTAAGATTTCCTGCGTGGGGAAGGTGAGGGTCACGCAGGTCCCCCGCCCCTCCCGGGACTGGAGGTCCAGCCCCAGGTCCAGAAAGGCGGCAATCCGCCTGCACAGGTACAGCCCCATGCCCGTGGAGCCGCCCCGGGCGCGGCCGTTGCTCCCGGTGAAGCCCCGGTCGAAGACCCGGGGGAGCTCGTGGGCGGGGATGCCGATGCCGTTGTCCCGGACGGTGAGCTGGACCCGCTTGCCCAGCCGCCGGGCGGAGAGCTCCACCACCGGATCGCGTCCCCGGTAGCGGGCGGCGTTCTGCAAAAGCTGTCCCAGGAGGAAGACGGCCCACTTGGCGTCGGTAAAGACCGGCTGGTCTAAGTCCCCCGTCTCCACCCGGACGCCGCTCCAGGTCAGAAGGGTCCGGTGGTCCGCAAGGGCCTGGGCGGTGAGGACCTCCAGGCTGGTGCGGCGCAGGAGGCAGTCCTGCTCCGGGCTCTCCGCCCGGGCGCAGAAGAGGGCCCGCTCCACATGGGCCTCGATCTGCCCCAGCTCGTAGGCCAGGGAGCGGCGGGCCTCAGCGTCCAGCCTCCGGCAGAGGAGGCCCGCGGCGGTGATGGGGGTCTTGATCTCATGGACCCAGCGCTCCACGTACTCCTGATAGGCCCTCTGGGCGGAGCGGGCCTGGGACACCGCGCCGGTCATGGCCCGGCAGGCCCGGCCTGTCAGGTGCATGAGGCGGCGTTCAAAGGGGTCCCGGGCCGGGGAGGCGCACTCGCTGAACAGGTACGCCTGGTCCAGGCCCTCCAGGATCTCCTCCAGCTCCCGGATGCGGTTTCGCTGGCGGAGGAAGTCCGATGCCTGCACCCCCAGGAAGGCCGGCAGGATCACCAGCGCCAAGAGCAGGAGGACCCCGGTCTGGGTGCCGGTGGCGGCGAGAAAGAGGGCCCCCGCCGCCCCACCGGCGAAAAAGAGCAGGATGCGCCCCAGGCGGGCGGCAAGAAATTCTCCCAGCGTCATAGCTGATACCCCATTCCCCGGCGGGTCCGGATGCGCTCCGGCTGTCCGATGTCCGCAAGCTTCCCCCGCAGGCGGGTCACGTTGACGCTGAGGGTGTTGTCGTCGATGTAGATGCGGTTGTCCCAGAGCATGTCGATGAGGTCCGCCCGGGGGACGATCTCCCCCTGGCGGGCCATGAGGCAGGCGAGAATTTTGAGCTCGTTCCTCGTCAGCTCCGCCGTGCCGCCCTCCGCCGAGACGGTCCCCCGGGTCAGGTGGAGGGTAAGGCCCCCGGCCTCCAGGGTTTCCGGCTCGGCCCCGCCCCCGGCGCGGCGGAGGACCGCCTTGATCCGGGCCAAGAGCACCGGGATGTCGTAGGGCTTGGTGACGTAGTCGTCCCCGCCCAGGCTGAGGGCGCGAAGCTCGTCGGCGGTGGAGTCCCGGCTGGTGACTACGATGATGGGGGTGGAGCCGGACTTCCGGATGTCCGCGCAGAGGGACAGTCCGTCCCGAACGGGGAGGCCCAGGTCCAGGAGGACCAGGTCCGGCCCCGCCGAGCGGACCTGGTCCGAAACGGCGGTGAAGTCCGTGACCGCCTCCGTGCGGTAGCCCTCGTTGGCCAGGAGCAGGGCCAGCTCCTCCCGGATCACCGGGTCGTCCTCTATGATGAGGATCTTTTTCATGGGGGGACCTCCTTTTCCGTGTTCGAGAAAACAGGACCGGCGGGCACAGCGCCCCGCCGGTCCTCCCGTTATTTGACCTTGCAGGTGACGACCACCCCGTCCACGTTGTTGCCGGAGACCTGATATTCGGCAGTGTTGGGGAGGTAGACCTCCGTTCCGGGGGTGTACCAGACCTCGTACTCGCCCTCCGGGCAGGTGATGGTCAGGTGCTCCCCGTCAAAGGGGAAGCCCTTGAGATAGTCGGTGTACTCCTCCAGGCAGAGCCCCAGCTCCGTGATCTTCGCGGCGTGGGGGACGCCGGTGTAGCGGAAGTGCCACGGCTCGTCCAGGATGCCGGTGAGGTCCGCCTTGTCCTCCTCGTAGCGGACGATGTAGCCATACTCCGAACAGTGCTCAGTGATCCAGGCGTACTCACCGGTGCTGTCCATGAACTCTCCGCTGAGGAGGCCCAGGTCCACCACAAGGCCCGTGTGGTGCTCACTGCCCCCGGGCTGGGCCACATACTTTTTCGCGTGCTCAAGGCCGTTTCGCTCGGCGCTCTGGTCGAAGAGGTGCTGCTGGTAATCGGCGGTGCGGTGCCCGGCGACGACGTTCACGGACTTGCTCCCCCCCTGGGCGCGGAAGGCGTCCATCATGGTGTTGAGGGCCTCCAGGGCCGTGGGCTCCAGGTAAACCGTGGCGTCCCGAACGTAGTAGCTGTCGGACTTGTGGTCCAGGATGCAGGAGAGGCCCGCCTCCTGGTTCTCCGGGAAGTGAAAAAACGTCCAGTTGTTGACCAGCACCAGGTCCCCGGTGTAGACGGCGTCCTCCCCCAGGTCTGTCAGCGTGCAGTCGATGCCGGAGGGGGTGGCCGCCCGCCGGGGGAGCTGGGAGGGGGCCGTGGGCGGCGTGAGCACGGCGTCCCCGGCGGGCGTGAAGCCGTCGGGGACGGTCTCCTCCGGTGCGCTCAGGAACCGAAAAGCCAGCATACCCACCACTGCGACTGCCACCAGGCCGGCAAAGATTTCCACCGGTCCGATGTAGACCCGCCGGCGGCGGTAGCCCCGATACCCATGATAGCCCTGTCTTCTCATTCTGTTATCTATCTCCTTTGCGAAACATGAGCAAAGCGCAGCTTTGCGGACAAAAAGTTTTTTCTTTTTCGCTTCCTTTTTCTTTTGTACACAAAAGAAAAAGGAAGAATCAAGGGTTCCAGCCAATGGCGCAGCCCCGGTTGGAGGTGGCGTTGCTGGTGAGGGGGATCTGGAGGGTCTGGTCGTTGTAGGTGAAGTTGATCTGACTGTTGGCGTTATAGTCGCCATTCATGCGCACGGCCTCCTCAGCGTTCTCCAGAATCTCCTTGTTATAGCTGTTGGACCAGCCGGGGGATACGCTGTCGAGCCCCCAGTAATCCCGCCAGGCGGTGCCGAAGCGCTCCGCGCCCCGGTAGCCCCAGTAGGGCTGGAAATTGTTGTACCAGCGGAGGATAAACCCCAGGAGCTTCCCGGACTGGGCGTCCACGGTGACAGCGAGCTTATAGGGCGCACAGGAGAGGGTGAGGGAGTAGGTCTGAAAGCTGAGCTGGGTGTCCCGGTCCACGTAGACGGACAGGGCGCGGTCAGTGACCTCCGCCGTTTCCCGGCTGTCCCAGAGGGAGGGCATGGCCCCGGTGGACTGGAGCTTTTGCAGCTCCGACAGGACGCTCTCCAGGCGGTCGGTCCACTCCTGGGCGGAGGCCTGAGCCGCGCTGTCGAGCATCTCAAGGGTCTTGTCGGTGGCAAATGCGGTGGAGGATGCAGCGATAAGCTCTCCAGGGTCCAGACCAACAGCTGCGCTCGCGCCAAGATAGGGTTCGACATAGAATTCCACCACCCCTCCGGCGGAGATAGCATAGTGAAATGCCATCTCGGTCCCCTCGTCGGTGAGATAGGCCTCCTCCAGGGGCACCTTGCTGAGCTTCCCGCTCCGCAGGAGCAGGAGCTTCTCCCCCACGGTCAGCTGCATCTGCTCGGCGAAGCCCTCCCGCTCCTCCTCCTGCCGGAGGATGTGGGGCTCGTCCAGGAGGGCGGTGTCGTTCCACTGGGCGAGTTCTCCGGGCAGGAAGACCGCCGCCGCGATGAGCAGCAGCGCCGCAAGGGCGGCGAAATAGTTACGCATGGTCCTCCCTCCCTTCCGGTTTCACGCCGGTCAGCTCCACGGTGACGGTGGTGCCCCGGCCCTCCTGGCTCTCGAAGCGGAGGGCCCCGCCGTGGAGGGCGGCGATGGCCTTGCACAGGGCGAGGCCCAGTCCGGCGCCTCCCTGGGCCCGTGAGCGGGACTTGTCCACCATATAGAAGGCCTCGGTGATCTTCCCGATCTCATCGGGGGGGATGCCCCGGCCCTGGTCGGCGACAGTGAGGCGGTACCCGCCGGAAGCCAGGGCCTCGCCGGTGAGGGAGACCCCCTTCCCGGCCTCGGAGGCCTTGCGGGCGTTGTCCAGCAGGTTCTGGACCAGGGTCTGCAAGAGGGACGCGTCCCCCGGGATGGCCCCCTCCGCCGTGGAGACGGTGAGCCTGAGGCCCTGGGCCTCCATGGCGGGGAGGGCGCTCTCCGCCGCCAGGGCGCAGAGGCGGGGCATGTTCACGGTCTTAACGTCCGCCTCGCTGTGGCCCACCACCAGGAGGCTCATGAGGCTCAGGGACAGCTTCTCCAGCCGCTTGCCCTCGGAGAAGATGTAGCTTGCGGCCTTGAAGCGCATATCCTCCTCCAGGTCCCGGACGTTCTGTTCGATGGCCCCGGCCATGCGGTTGAAGTAGAAGGCCAGCTCCCCGATCTCGTCCCCGGTGGTCACCTGGGCCCGGGCGGCGTAGTCGCCCCCGGCCAGGGCGGTGGCGGCCCGGCCCAGGGCCCGGATGGGCCGGGTGAGCCAGAAGGAGAGGGCGTACATCACCGCCGCGCCGATGCCCACCACGATGAGCAATATCCAGCGGTAGACCTGGTAGTGGGTCTCCCGGTCGGCGAAGAGGCTGGTGATGTCCCGGAGGGTCTCCATATAGAGCATCCCGTCCGGCAGGGACACGGGCCCCGCGCAGTGGATGAGCACCCGCCCCGCCGGGTCCGCCCGGCGCAGGACGTAGCCGGAGGAGAGGCCGTCGATGGCCTCCAGGAGCTCCCGGTCCCCGCCGGCATCCAGGGTGGAGTAGACCTGCTCCCCGTCCCGGGTGCTGACCCGGAACTGGTGGTCCGTGAAGTAGGCGTCCCCCTGCAGGGTGCGCTGGAGGCTCTTGCCCTGCTGGGCCAGGTTTTCCAGAGTGATGCCCCGGGCGTCGCACACCGCCTCGTAGGCGATGCGGAGCATCTGCATCTCCTCCTGGGCCACGGCGATCTCCCGGTTCAGGGTGGAGCGGAAGGAGATGCTGATGAGCAGGTGGCTCCCCATCCCGATGGAGAGCACCAGGATGCACAGCGACGCCAGGGTGACCTTCCAGGCGAACCTCATTCCTTGACCTCCAGGCGGTAGCCCACCTTATAGACCGCCGCGATACGCTCCTGCCAGCCCAGCTTCTTGCGCAGGCGCTGGACGTGGAGGTCCACCGTGCGGCTGTCGCCCATATAGTCGTTCTCCCAGACCCGCTCATAGATGGTCTCCCGGAAGAGGGCGATATTCTTGTTTTGCAGGAACAGGATCAGGAGGTTATACTCCTTGGCGGTGAGGGACACCGGCTCCCCGCCCTTGGTCACCACCCGGGACTGGGTGTCCACCACCACGTCGTCCACCACGATCCGGCTCTCGGTCTTGTGATAGCGGCGTAATACCGTCTCTACCCGGGCCAGGAGCTCCGCGATCTCAAAGGGCTTGACGATGTAGTCGTCCGCCCCCAGCTTCAGCCCCTTGATCCGATCCTTCACCGCACTGCGGGCGGTGATGAAGATCACCGGGATCTCCATGGGGGCTAAATACTCCATCAGCTCGAAACCGTCGATGCCCGGGAGCATCACGTCCAGGAGGATCAGGTCGTACCGCCGCTCGTTGACCGCGTCCGCCGCCTCGATGCCGTTGTCGATGCAGTCGCAGCTGTAGCCCGCGGCGGTCAAACTCATGTCTAATAGGTCTGCGATTGGGCGTTCGTCCTCTACTACTAGTATTTTTATCATAGTTTATTTTTTCCAGGCTAGATTATCTTGATTGTTGCGGGGCCTCCCCGGCCCCGGACCCCGGGTGACTTTTTGTCCGCACAAAAAGTCACCAAAAAACCGCTTAAGAAACTACGTTTCTTAAGAATCTTCCTGAATGACGGGGGTTTTTTGTTTACGCTACGACCTGGCAGTCTCCATTTTCCCAACCACTTCCCTGGGCCGATGGCAGTCGAATCTCCGCCACAACTCCCTGGACCTTCGGTCTTCTTCGTTGGGTTCGCCTCCTAAAGCACGATTCTTTTCGAGACTACCGGGCCTCCGGCACGGTGCGGGCGAGACTGCCCTGCCATACGGCGCACCGCTTTCGCAGGGGCGCACATTGTGCGCCCGCTTCCCCCCGTTACACGGACTGGGACTGCTAACAGCCCTTACTTCAACCCCCGGACGACCCTCGCACACCGCGGGCACAAGGTGGGATGCTCCCCATCCTGCCCCACAGTGGTCAGGACCTTCCAGCACCGCTCACACTTGCTCCCCTGGGCGGGCGCAACCTGGACCTCTGTCCCGCCGCCGGCCTCCACCTGAGAGACGATGAACAGATCAGCCAGCTCCTCTGTATCCATGGCCCCGCATCCGCCCAGCTTCGCGGAGGGGACCGTCACCTTCGCCTCCAGGCTCTTCCCGATCTTCTTCTCCGCCCGCGCGGCCTCCAGGGACGCATTCACCGTATCCCGGACCTTGATAAGCCCGTCCCAAGCCGCCATAGCGTCCTCATCCAGAGCATAATCAGCAAACGGCTTGTTCATCTGATTGAGCAGGACATTGCGCCCATCATCCTCCGGGCGGTGGGGCATGGCCTGCCAGATTTCATCACAGGTAAAGGCGAGGATGGGCGCGAAAATCTTCGTGATGGTATCCAAAATCAGCCACAGCGCCGTCTGCGCGCTCCGCCGGGCCAGACCGTCCCGCTCCTCACAGTAGAGCCGGTCCTTGATGATATCCAGATAGAAGCTGCTGAGCTCCACCACGCAGAAATCATTCACCGCATGGCTCACCACATGGAACTCGTAGCTCTGATAAGCCGCCTCGCATCGCTCCATCAGGGCATTGAGCTTCGTCACCGCCCAGCGGTCCAGCTCCAGCATCTCCTGGGGGCTCACCAGGTTCGCCGCGTCAAATCCATCCAGATTCCCCAGGCAGTACCGCGCCGTATTCCGGAACTTCAAATAGTTCTGACTTAACTGCTTGAAAATCGCGTCGGAACAGCGTACGTCCACATGGTAGTCCGCGCTCCCCGCCCACAGCCGGATCATATCCGCGCCATATTTCTTGATCACATCAGCCGGGTCCACGCCGTTGCCCAAACTCTTGTGCATGGCCTTGCCCTCGCCATCCACTGTCCAGCCGTGGGTGACGCACTGCTTGAAGGGCGCTCCCCGTCCCAGCGCGCCTACGGCAGTCAGCAAACTCGCCTGGAACCACCCGCGGTACTGGTCAAGCCCCTCCATATACACGTCCGCAGGCCAGAACCCCTGGTCCTTCTCCATGGACGCAAAGTGGGTGGAGCCGGAATCGAACCAGCCGTCCAGCGTGTCCTCCTCCTTGGTAAAGTGCGTACCGCCGCAGTGGGGGCACTTGTACCCGGCAGGGAGAATTTCAGCGGCATCCTTCTCATACCACGCGTTGGAGCCCTCCTTGCCAAAGAGGGCGCTCACCGCCTCGATGGCGGCATCGTCGCACACCGGCTTGCCGCACTCCTCACAGTAGAACACCGGGATCGGCAGTCCCCAGCGGCGCTGGCGGGAAATGCACCAGTCCGAGCGCTCCTGGACCATGGACCCAATGCGGTCCTTGCCCCAGCCGGGAATCCACGTCACATCCTCCGTAGCCGCCACAGCCTCATCCTTGAAGGACTCCACTGAGCAGAACCACTGGGGCGTCGCCCGGAAGATGATGGGGTGCTTGCACCGCCAGCAGTGGGGATAGGAGTGGGTGATATCCTCGCTTGCAAAGAGCGCCCCGCTCTCCTTCATATCCGCCAAAATCACAGGGTTAGACTCGTCGGTGGTCATTCCCGCGTACTTCCCGGCGTAGTCCGTATGACGGCCCCGGTCGTCCACCGGCACCACCATCTCCATGCCATAGCGCTTGCAGGTCTGATAGTCGTCCGCGCCGAAGCCGGGTGCCGTGTGGACGCACCCGGTACCGGAGTCCATGGTGACATACTCCGCGTTCACCAGACGGCTGGTCTTGGGCAGGAAGGGGTGGTCCGCCAGCATATTCTCAAAGAAGGAGCCCGGGTGGGTCTCCACGATCTCGTAATGTTCGATGCCGCCCAGCTTCATGACCTTCTCCACCAGCGCCTCGGCCAGGATATAGGTCTCGCCGTTCTCCGCCTTTACCAGGGCATAGCTGTCCCGGGGGTGGAGGGCGATGGCCAGGTTCCCCGGCAGGGTCCAGATGGTGGTGGTCCAGATGAGGAAGAAGAGCTTATCATGCCCGCCCAGCTTCCCCTGGCCGTCGCGCATGGGGAACTTCACATACACCGTGGTGACCGGGTCCTCCTGGTACTCGATCTCCGCCTCGGCGAGAGCCGTCTCGTCGTGGGGGCACCAGTACACGGGCTTGAGGCCCTTGTAGATATACCCCTTCTTGTACATGGCCCCGAAAATCTTCACCTCAGCGGCCTCAAAGCCGGGGTCCATGGTGAGATAGGGGTGCTCCCAGTCGCCCACCACGCCCAGGCGCTTGAAGCTCTCCCGCTGCACGTCCACATAGTGCTGGGCGAAGTCCCGGCAGGCGGAGCGGAACTCCGGCACCCCCATGGCCTTGCGGTTGAGCTTGTTCTGCTTGATGATGGCCGACTCGATGGGCATCCCGTGGTTGTCCCAGCCGGGAACATAGGGCGTATAGTGCCCCCGCATGGCCGCGGAGCGGACGATGAAGTCCTTGATGGACTTGTTGAGGGCCGTGCCCATGTGGATGTTGCCGTTGGAGAAGGGAGGCCCGTCGTGGAGGGCGAAGCGGGGCCTGCCCTCGTTCTTCTTCAGGAGCTCATGGTAGAGGTCCATGTTCTCCCAAGCCTCCAGCATCCCGGGCTCCCGGGCCGGAAGGCCCGCCCGCATGGGAAATTCGGTCTGGGGCAGATTGATGGTCTTGTTGTAGTCCATTGGTATTGTTCCTCCTGATAAGAGTTGATTTGTTTATTGATAAAAGACATCGTGTGCTGGGGCGCCCAGGTAGGTCAGGACGACCTGATGGCAGTCCCTGCACAGAAACGCCCGCTGGGGCCTGTCCCGGAAGAGCAGGACATCCTCCCGGCCCTTGACGGGCAGGGGCTTATCCTCCCTCGGGCTCCAGAGCATCCGACCGCCGCCGTGGAGCCAGCCAGAGGACATCTCTTTGCCGCAGGTGGGACAGTTCATGGGCGCTCCTCCTTTTTCCCCCGGTCAACCAGGCGCTGGAGTCGTTTCGTAAAGCAAATGATCCTGTTTGCCTCTGCAAAATCCATAGCCATATGGAACCGGAAGCTGTCAGCATTCTCTAATTCGCAGTCACTGGCAAATTCTGTGCAGCCCTTCTCTTTTGCCCACGATTCGCACGCATTCAGCAGTTCTTTGGCATAGCCTCTGCGCCGGTGTCCCTCCATAACGAAGATCCCTTCTAAATATCCGACAGGGGTCGTTTCAGTGCCTTCCACGTAATCATGTCTTAATTGGCACTGCGCAAAACCAACAGGGGTATCCGCTGCGTATTTCAGAAATACCTGCGCATCTTCCTGGGAGAGGATCTCTGAAAATTCATCTGCCAGCTCGTCAGCAGAGGGGTGATCCCACAGCAGGACCGCCAGACCGGCGATGATCCGCACATCATTTTTGGTTGCTTTTCGCACCATCATATTTCCTCCCTCCGGATGATCCGTTCAGATTTCTGAAACCCTCAGTTTGTTTTCAGCCGGTCCAAAATCCAAAATATGACCGGCCTGAAAATCACATAAAAGCCATATCCGAGGACCCCGCCGGTCACATTTGTTATGATATCCGTGATATCCGAAGACCGGGTCCCGTTGATAAGCGGCTGTATCAGCTCAATTCCCAGGCTCATCAAAAAGCAGAAGAATACCGTCCTGCCGAATTTGCCGCCTCCCTTCCGGGTCAGCGGGAACAGGAACCCAAATGGCATCGTCATGATAACATTCAATGCGACCTGCCTTAAAAAATCGCCTCTCCCCGCCAAGACGTCGATAAACGGCTCCAAATTCATGGGTTCATAGGGGTGGTTCAGCACAAACGGAAGCGATGTTATGACCGGCATCAAGGTGAAATAGAGCACAAAAGAGAGATAAACATACATCAGGGTGTTGACAAGCAGGACATCTTTTCCCCTGCTTCTCCACTTGCGGAATAAAACGCGGACATATAAGAGCGCCAAAGCCCCGAAGTCGATCCAATACTTCATAGGTTACTCCTTCCTAGATGGATATCCACCAGCACACCCCGTACTTGTCGATCACCGTCGCACAGCAGCTGCTCCAGGGGAGCGCGTGGATCGGGTCGATGACCACGCCGCCCCCGCTCAAGACCCGGAACGCCTTCCGGACAACCTCCTCGCTCCCCATCTCAAAGACATTGAACGTCATCGTCTGCCACCTGTTCCGGTGGACGGTTTCAATGTCGCATGGCTCCGCCGCCTCGGACACGGCGAGGAACGGCTCCCCGTTGACGGACAGCTCGCAGTGCTCATACTCGTCCCCGGCCGTATTTTTCATCTCCAAGGTCGCCTCCGCGCCAAATGCCTCGCAGTACATCCTGACCGCCTCGATACTGTTTTTCACATAGACCTGGGTGTAATTCTTCATATTCTGATTCTTTTCAACCTTCAACAAAACGCGCCCCTGTCCCCATAAGAGACAAAGGCGCGTCAAAACCTCTGCGGTACCACTCTTGTTGCCGGCAGTCCGGCCCCCTCGCGTGTGAGATAACGGTCACTGCCGGGCGGGCCTACTGGGAGATCGTTCAGCCGCCTGCTCCAAGGGGATATTCCCCCGGCCGCCTCTCCGCCCTTCCACCGAAGCGGGCGGTTCTCTGTGCAGGCATCCACCGGGGTACTGGTCCTTTTCCTCGCATTTCATCCGGATAATTAGTATCATAGTATAGCGTTTTGGGCGCTTTGTCAACCGGTTTTTCGCGGAAACAACGTAGAAATTTCCTCCGGTCTACAGGGGCAGTTTCAGCAAAAACCGCCGGATGAGGTCCAGCGCATTGCTCGCCGCGGCGGTACGCACCCGGTCCCGGCCCCGCCCCCTGCCGCAGGTGAGCTTCTTGCAGATCGTTTCCTCCGGCCCAGCCAGGGCCGCGTAGACCGTGCCCACCTCGTTGCCCCAGTCGTCCCTCTCCGGCCCGGCCACGCCGGTGAGGGACACCGCCAGATCGCTCCCGCAGACCCTCCGGCACCCCTCGGCCATGGCCCGGGCGGTCTCCCCGCTGACCGCGCCGTACTGCTCCAGCACCTCCCTGGGGACCCCCAGGACGTTGGCCTTCACGTCGTTGACATAGCTGACCACGCCCCCCCGGAAGACCTTCGACGCCCCAGGCAGGTCGGTCATACGCTTGGACAGGAGCCCTCCGGTACAGCTCTCCGCGGCGGCGAGGGTCAATCCCCGCTCTGCCAGCAGGCCGCTGACCACCTCCTCCAGGCTCCCTACGTCCACGCCGTAGACCACGTCTCCCAGGGTCTCGCAGACCTCTCGGACCAGGGGGGTGAGCAGCTCCTCGGCCTTCTCCCGGCTCTCCGCCCGGGCCGTGGCCCGGACCATGCACTCGTTGGTCTTGGCGTAGGGCGCCAGGGTCGGGTTCGTGAGGGTGGTCATGGGCTCGTGGAGGGCCTCCTCCACCGCGCTCTCCCCCATGCCGAACACCTTGATCTCGTGGCTGACGATGACCCCGTCGGTGAGCTTCTCCAGATACGGCGCCGCCCGGTGCTCGAACATATACCGGCACTCGAACGGCGGTCCCGGGAGCATCAGCACATGGACCCCGTCCTCCACGAACGCGCACCCCGGCGCGGTACCCACCGGGTTGTCGAAGATGGTGCAGTCCACCGGCAGCATGGCCTGCTGGATATTGTTCTCCGGCATCTTTTTGCCCATTTTCGTCTGAAACCAGGTCTTTAAGTCCTCCAGAATGTCCTCGTGGAGCTCCAGCTCCCGGTGGAAGGTCTTGCAGATCGTCTGCTTCGTCAGATCGTCGTAGGTGGGCCCCAGCCCGCCCGTAGTGATGATGATATCCGCCCGGTTCCGTGCCGTCTCCAGCGCCTCCGCCAGCCGCTGCGGGTTGTCCCCCACCACCGTGTGGTGAAGCACCGTGATTCCCAGCGCACTCAGCCCCTGGGAGATGATCTGCGCGTCGGTGTTCGCTACGTTGCCCAAAAGCAGTTCTGTGCCGACGGCGATAAGTTCTGCGACCATAAATTTCCTCCTCGTGGTTACATGCTTCTATTCGATAGCCCCGGGACCTCCCCGGCCCCGGACCCCGGGTGACTTTTTGTGCGGACAAAAAGTCACCAAAAAACCGCTTAAGAAACGTAGTTTCTTAAGAATCTTCCTTGATTACGGGGGTTTTTTGGTTACGCTACGACCTGGTAGTCTCCATTTCCTCAATCACTTCCCTGGGCCGATGCCGCTCGAATCGTTGGAACCACTCCCCAGCCCTTTGGTCTCCTTCGTTGGGTTCGCCTCCTAGGCGCACGATTCTATGGAGATACTACCGGGCCACCGGCACGGTGCGGGCGATACTGCCATGCTATACGGCACACCGCTGGATATCATCCGCGCCGCCCTCAGGCGTCACAGCTTCACCCGATAGGCCTGAAACTCCCCGACGCACCGGAATCCCATTTTATCCAGCACCTCTTTCTCCGGCCCGCCCACATCCACAAAGAACGTCAGCCACCTCGTCCCCTTCTCCTTCAACAGATGCAGCGCGGCGGTGAGCAGTGCCCGAAACGGCTCCGCCCGATACTTCCCGTCAGCAAACCCCAGCGCGAAAATCTCCTGGTGCTCGTTACTGCCAAACCCTGTCAAAATCACTTCTCCCGCTTCATCCCCCGTCCCGGTAATGAAGAGATGCCAATCCTCCATCGTCTTCCGGATACGCTCACAGTTCCAGTACATTTCCCCCTGGACCCTGCGGTGAATGGCCGCAAACTCCTCAAAATTCTCCTCCGTCACCGGCCTCACGCCGGAAACCTCCGCCGCAGGCTGATATCCGCTCAGGTCAAACAGATAATTCCAGGACCGTTCGATGCAGGGCTCGCCCTGCCCCTCCAGCCAGGACCTTGCGTCCACATTCTCCGCCGGAAGCCCCACGTCCAGCACCGCCCCGGGCCACCGCTCCCGGCAGTATTCCACAAACTCCTCCAGCGCCCTCCCGGTATCCTTACGGATACTGAGGCAGTGGACATGGAGATACCGCTCCCCCTCCTGATGCTGAAAAGCGATCACACCCTCCACAGTCCCATTTTCCTCAAACACCAGCACATCCTCGTCAGCCCGCTCCATCGACTCCCTGGTCCGCTCGACAAAATCCCCCTTCGTCTTCATCCCGTCGCAGTAAGTCGGATACCCCGACCGCGCCGGGTCCATCGCCAGCTCATAGGCAAGCTCAATACAGCGGTCAAACTCAGCCGCTTGCAAAATTTTCAACATAGGCTTCTCCAAATTACACAGAAATTGTAATTCTCTCTACTCCTGCCAAGGCCCGTTCCACCAGTCCGTCAATGTCAAGAGCCTTCTCATACTCCAACACATCCGCCAGCACCGGGTGCGTCCTTGGATGCCTGGGCGTAAAGACGGTACAGCAGTCCTCATAGGGCAGAATCGACGTCTCAAACGTCCCGATCTGCCGCGCTAAGCGCACAATCTCCGCCTTATCCATCCCAATCACCGGCCGCAGAACCGGCATCGTACACACCTGGTCCGACACCGTCAGCGCGTCCATGGTCTGACTCGCCACCTGTCCCAGACTCTCCCCCGTGACCAGCGCCTTCGCCCCGGTCCGCGCCGCCACGCCCTGGGCAAGACGCATCATGAACCGCCGCATGATGAGGGTAAAATGGTCCTCCGGACAGTTGGCCCGTATCGCCTCCTGGATCTCCGTAAACGGCACCACATGGAGCTTCATCCGCCCGCACCAGGGGGCTAAGAGCTTCGCCAGCGCGACGACTTTTTCCTTCGCCTGCACCGACGTATACGGCGGGCTGTAGAAGTGGACCAGCTCCAGCTTCACCCCCCGCTTCGCGATCATATGACACGCCACCGGACTGTCGATACCCCCGGAGAGCAAACTCACCGCCGTGCCCCCCATACCCGTAGGCAGTCCCCCCGCCCCCGGCTGACTGGGGGCGTGGACATACGCCGCCTTCTCCCGGACCTCCACATGGACGCACAGCTCCGGGGCGTGAACATCCACCTTCAAATGGGGATACGCGTCGTGGAGCAGCCCCCCCACGTACTGACTGATCTCCATACTGTTCATGGGAAAGTGCTTATCCGAGCGCCGGGTCTCCACCTTGAAGGTCTTCGCCTCCCGGAGCTCCTTGTCCAGATAGTTCCGGGCGCAGTGGAAGATGGCGTCCTTGTCCTTGGGACAGGGCAGGGCCCGGGTGACGGCGATGACCCCGAACACCTGCCGGCAGGCCGCAAAGGCCCCGTCCAGATCACACTCCGGCCCCTTGGGCTCCACATAGACGGTGCTCTGCTTGGAGTAGACGTGAAAGTCGCCGCAGTGCTGGAGGCGGCGGCGGATATTGGCCAGCAGCTTGTCCTCAAAGGTCCGCCGGTTCAGCCCCTTGAGCACCACCTCGCCCAGCTTCAGGAGGATCATTTCATTCATATAGATTACCTGCTTTCCTATTTGGCTTTTCAGCCTTGTATGCTTTGCAGGGGCGGA
This sequence comes from uncultured Oscillospiraceae bacterium, assembly GCA_910587785.1. Taxonomy (GTDB): domain Bacteria; phylum Bacillota; class Clostridia; order Oscillospirales; family Oscillospiraceae; genus Pelethomonas. The sequence goes on from CAJUOA010000018.1 coordinate 29,512, forward strand.
TGCTCTCCGCCCCTACACAGATTCTGCCGCGCTGGGCGTCTTCAGCTTTTTCAGCGTCCCCACCAGCCGCCGGAACCTCTGGTAGTCCTCCCGGGACACCTCCCCGGAGTACCGGGCCTGCTGGTACAGGTCCCGCAGGGCGCATAACGCCTCCTCGTCCGGGAACTCCGGCAGGGATTTCCGCCCCACGTCCGTGCTGGTGTCGGAGCGCTCAAACTCCAGCCCCCTGTCCCGGCACATGCGCAGATATGCCCGGTACTGCCGCCGGATACGCCCGGCATAGGACCTGGGGCTGACCCGCTCCCGCTCCAAACCGGCGTCCAGGTCCCGGCGGAAGGGGCTGGACCTGCCAGCGCTGTCCGAATGGCCCCGGGACAGCCAGCGAAACAGCAGGACCAGCGCCGCCGCAGCCGCCACGATCGCCAGCGCCAGAACGATCCGCAGCACCAGCTCCATGGAGGCGGTGGGGAGCTCCAGCTTATCCAGCTGCTCCTGAAAGCCGCTGTCGTCAGAGGTGATAATGTTGGTGTTGTCCGCCATCTGCGCCCGCATTTCCATCAGCCACACCAGAACCGGATAGAGCAGGGACATAACGCCGCCGAAAATCATGGCCAGGCCCATCAGCAGTGGGAGAACAACGTAATTGTAGGCGCAGGAGAGCAAAAACACCACCGCCCGCAGGGCCCACTCCGACCCCAGCACCAGCGCCGCCAGCGCCAGGGAGGCCACCCCGGCGGCATTGATCGCCTGGTAGCCCGGCTGAAGGTAGACCTGGGCCTCGTGGCGCAGAGAGCGCATCAGCAGCACCGATGCCCCCGCCGCCAGGAGCGCCGCCGGGATGCCCACGGTCAGCACCGCCTGCATCAGCGTCTTGGCTGCGGACAGGAAGGCCACCCCGGCCCCCAGCGCCACGTTTCGGACCGCGTTGAACACATCCGCCTGCCGGTACCGGGAGAGCTGATAGTTGCCCGTCCACGCCAGATAGATCAGGTAGGCCAGCGCCGGCGCGGCGCAGACCATATCCGCCGGCGCCACCGGGAACACGTACAGCAGCAGGGCCGGGACCAGCGCCGCAAGCCGCGCCGCCTGATTCCCCTGCAAAGCGGAGGAGAGTGCATAGCACGCGCTCTGGAGCAGGAGAAGCTCCAGAGCCAGCTCCCCGCCGAAGAGGGCCGCAAAGGTCCCGGCGGCGCAGTAGTAGAGCCCCAGATCCCCCATGGCCCGGAGAAAGTATAAGCTTGTCATCAGACGACTCCCCTTCCTAAGCGCGCCGCCGCTTCACCTGGTCGCAGAGCTTCCTCAGCCGGGCGGCATCCGACCGGGACGCCTGCCCCTGGTACCGGGCCCGGCGGTAGATGTCCCGGATATCCGTCAGCGGGAGCTCCGGCCCCAGGACCTGCACCGCCTGGCTGTTGATCTCCCCGCTGGTGCTGGAGGGGCCGAATCTCACCCCCCGCTTCCGGCAGGTGCGCAGGAACTCCCGGTACAGCCGCCGGATGCGCAGCACGGCGGAGTTCCCCAGCAGGGACCGCTGTCCCGCCTGTCCGCGCACCGCCCCGGGCAGGTCCCGCCGCTCCAGGGGGGAGGCCTCCGGGCCGCCCTCCTCGCGGCTTCGCCACCACCGGTAGATCAGCACAAAGGCCGTCACCAGTGTGATCACCACCGCCACGGCGATGAGGAGCTGGAGGATGAGCTCCGGAGAGGCGGCGGCAAGGAGCTCTTCTTCCTCCTCTCCTCCATCTCCGCTGAATTCCTTCGGGTCCCATTGGTCCTCCGTGCTCCCGAAGTAGAGGAGCTTGGGGATCCAGATAAAGAACACGCCGATGAGCATCCCCGCAGCCGTGAACAGGGGGATGAACACGTACTCGTAGAGGTTTACCGCCAGGAACCGCGCCGCCAGCAGGGTCCACTTCGACCCCAGCACCAGGGCACCCAGGCCCAGCAGCGCCACCCCCGCCGCGTTCCGCATCTGATAGCGGGGCTGGAGGTACACGTCCGCCTCGTGGCGCAGAGAGCGCATGAGGAGCACCGATGCCGCCGCCGTCAGCAGGGCGATGGCGGCCCCCGTGGTCAGAAGGTAGCTTATCTGAAAGAGGGACAGCACCGCCGCCGCAGGCAGAACCACATGGTACAGGCGGTTGAAGAGGTCCCGGTGCCGCTCCCAGGAGAGCCGGTAGCTGTCCGCCTGGGCGAGATACGCCAGGTACACCGCGGGCGGGAGGGCCAGCAGGCGGTCCGCCATAGGTCCGGGCAAGAGGAGCAGCAGAAAACAGGGGAGCAGCGCCGCGAGCCTCGGCCCCTTCCGCTCCCGCAGGACGCCGGAGAGGGCGAAGCACGCGCTCTGGAGCAGGAGGAGCTCCAGCTGTAACTGTCCGCCGAAGAGGGCGGCGGCGGTCCCCGCCAGGGTGTAGTACACCCCCAGCTCCGACAGGGCCCGGAGGAAGTATAGGATGGTCATAAGGCACCTCGTTCCTTATCGTCTATTGGGTTCACTGCGGGCCCTCCGCCGCTTCACCTGGGCGCAGAGCTTCTTCATCTGGGCCGCGTCGGCCCGGGAGGTCGTACCCTGGTACCGGGCCCGCCGGTAGAGCGCGCCGATCTCCTCCAGAGGAAGGTCCGGCCCCAGCACCCGGGCGGCGCTCCGCCCGATGTCCGCGCTGGTGTGGGAGGGGGCGAGCTCCATCCCCCGCTTCTGGCACAGGCGCAGGAAGGCCCGGTACTGCTGGCGCACCCGCTCCACGTCGTTACGCGCCCGCTTCTCCTCCCGGGAGGCCGGCGCGGCCTGGGCGGAGAGGATGCGGGTGGGGAGCCGGTCCGCGGCCCCCGCGCTCTCCCGCCACCGCTGGACCAGCCAGCGGAGGAACAGCCGGAGCAGGACGATCCCCGCGGCCATGGCCAGCACGGCCAGGATGGACCCGCCGCCTCGCAGGAGGATCTCCGCCGGGGGGATGCCGAAGAGCTCCTGGAAGGAGGCGCTGAACTCATTGATTTTCTCCATCAGCACCTGGATCGTATCCTCTGCGCCCGTTCGCCGGGCCAGGTCCACCAGGAGCTGGATGAGGGGGGCTGTCAGGGCCAGGGCCATCCCCACCATCATGAACAGCACCAGCAGGATAGGGATGAGGAGATGGCTGTATACCCAGGCCGCGAGGCGCACGGTCAGGGGGCTGGTCAGCAGGGCGCAGAACACCAGCGCCGCCGCCACGATCCCCGCGTTCACCGCCTGGAAGCCGGGCTGGAGGTACACCGCCGGTTCGTGGCGGATGGAGCGCAGGAAGAGCATTGTGGCCGTGCTCCCGAAGAGGGCCATGGGCACCCCCGCCGCCAGGAAGTCGTGGGTGGCGGCATAGATCATCTCCCCGGTCTCCATGCCCTCGATGGGGGTGAGCACGAAGCGCACCGCGCACCAGAAAAAGGCGAAGAACAGGAAGCCGCGGATGAAGTACTCAAAGAACTCCACCTGCCGGGCGCGGCTCAGGTCCCGGTCCCCCCGGCGGACCAGGTAGACCACATACCCCCATGCCGGGAGGTAGGCCAGCCGGTCCCCCCAGGGCACCGGCAGGAGCACCGCCAGAGCCGCCAGGGCCAGGACCAGCCTCTGCCGCCTCTTCTGCTCCCGGAAGCGGCAGCAGGCCGCGTAGCACGCCGCCAGCAGGAGCAGGGCGGGGAAGTGGAACCGTCCTCCCAGGGCGGAGGAGACCGTGGCCGCGAAGGCGTAATAGAATCCCAGGTCCGCGAAGATGCGGAGCAGGACCATGACTGTCATATCAGGCCACCTCGTCAGCTTGTAAGATCAAAAGGCTTCCGTTGGAGAGCTCCCGGAGCTGTCCCAGGGCCCCGGCGTCGGTGAAATCCGCGGAGGGGGTGATGAGGATGCGCCCCCGGGACTGGGCGGACTCCAGCGCCCGGCCGATGAGCCGCCCGGCGGAGAACGCCTTGTAGCGGGTGGCCCGGCCCAGGCAGTCCAGGACCGCCGCGAAGTGGTTGGCCCCCAGGCCCTCGCCGATCTCGCTGACCGCGCCGTCGGCGTAGCCCGCCAGGTCCGCGTTGGTGGTGAAGTCGTACTGCACCCCCTGCTCCTCCAGCACCCGGCACACCGTCCGGGCCAGGGAGCAGCACTTCTCCAGGAGCTCCTCCCGGTTTTCCGCCTCGCTGTCCGTGTTCAGGAGCACCGAGACCCGGGGCTCGGCGGTGTAGTCGAACTTTTTCACCATGAGGCCCCGGCCTCTCGCGCTCTGGGTCCAGGAGATGTGCTTCATGGGCTCCCGGCCCGTGTACTCCCGGAAGCCCGTGGTCAGCACCGGGTCCTCGTAGATGAACCGCCGCACGGACACGTCCCCCAGAAAGCCGCTGAGCACGTCGGCAAAGCGCTGGTCCTCCGCCTCCCGGGGGGCCACCACCACGGCCCGGAACTGTCCGGACCGGCGCACCTGCTCATCCAGGCCCAAAAAGTCGCCGCTGGAGAGCTTCAGGGGCATGAGGGGATAGAGCCCCCGGCGCCCGATGGACACCGGAACCCGGAAGCGGACCTCCTGCCTGGGCCGGAGCCATGTGGAGAAGCTGACGTTGGTGCCGCCCTCCATGTTCTGCCGGGTCCGGGCGGAGTGCTGGTGGACGGTGAAGTCCCGGGTCAGCTGTTCCTCCAGCTTGGCAAAGAGGATATAGTGCCGTCCGGTGTTCTGCAGCGTCAGCTCCACGCGGAACACCTCGTCCGGATCCACCAGGCGCTGGTCGGGGCGGTGGTCCTCCCGCATCTCCGCAAGGCGCTCGGGCCCGGTCTTCCGCTGGAGCGCCAGCACCAGCAGCACCATGGCAATGGCAAATAACAGGATCATACGCTCTCCAGGGGCACCGCCACGTCCTCCAGGATCTGGCGGAGCATCCGCTCCGCCGCCCCGGTCTTCAGCCCGCCGCCCAAAGTCAGCCGGTGGGCGAGGACAAAGGGCGCGGCATACTTCACGTCCTCGGGGATGACGTACTCCCGGCCCCGGAGGGCCGCCGTCACCTGGGACGCCTTGTAGAGGGCGATGCCGCCCCGGGTGGAGACGCCGGAGGTGAAGTTGCTGGCCTGCCGGGTGGCCTCGACGATGTCCATGAGGTAGCCCAGCACGTCGCCGGCCACCTTCACCTCCGTGAAGGCGGCGCGGACATAGGCCGTCTCCTCCGGCGTCACCGCCTGCTCCAGGGTGTCCAGGATGGACTGGGTGGAGGGCCGGGCCATGACCGCCATCTCCTGCTCCCGGGTCATGTACCCCAGGCTCAGGCGCATGAAGAAGCGGTCCAGCTGGGCGTCCGGCAGGGGGAAGGTGCCGAAGGACTCCAGGGGGTTCTGGGTGGCCATGACCAGGAAGGGCTCCTCCAATTTCGTGGTCACGCCGTCCACGGTGACCTGCCGCTCCTCCATGGCCTCCAGGAGGGCGGACTGGGTGCGGGGGGTGGCGCGGTTGATCTCGTCGGCCAGCACCACGTTGGTCAGCAGGGGGCCGGGGCGGAACTCAAACTCCCCGGTCTTCTGGTTGTAGAAGTTGATGCCCGTGAGATCCGAGGGGAGGAGGTCCGGCGTGAACTGCACCCGGCGGAAGTCCCCGCCGATGGTCTTGGCGAAGGCCCGCAGGAGCATGGTCTTGCCGGTGCCGGGGGTGTCCTCCAGCAGGACGTGGCCGGAGCAGAGAAAGCAGGTGAGCACCAGCTCGATGGCGTCGTCCTTGCCCACGATCACCTTCGAGCAGCTGCCCACCACCTTGTCGCGATAGTCTGTAAAACGCGTAATATCCAGCATAGCAGTGTCCTCTCCATATATGTAGTGGGGAAAATACAATCTTTAATATAACATATTCCCCCCGGAAAGGCAAGGGCATTTCCGGAGAAACCGGGGGAAAAGCGGGGAAGAAACCGGGGGGCCGTAGGGGCGCATACTGTGCGCCCCTCCACGGTCTGGGGGTGTATTTGAGAAAAAAACCGCCCGCTGGACTTTTTCCCGGGAATGTGGTATCATTATTGTTAATTACTTCCAGAAAGGACCAAAAATCATGCGTACGAACGTCTTTCTCCGCTCCACTCACCGTCAGCCCCTCAAGGCGGCGGTGATACTCTTCGTGGTGGGGGCCGTCACCTTCGCCTTCGTCGCCCGGGCGGCGGAATATCTGCTGGTCCGTCAGGAGACGGAGCGCCTGAGCGGCTACTACAGCGCCGTGGGCGCCCTCACCGCCGCCGGGGACCGGTGGGCGGACCGGGAGGAGGCTGCCGCCTACCTGGCCTCCAGGCCGGAGGTGGAGCTGGTCAGCCGCTACCGCAACGTCTCCGCGGTGATAGAGGAGGACTTCTGCAACGCAGATACGGACATGCGCCTCGCCGCCGGGACCACGGGGACCGTCTCCTTCTACGGCAGTCTCCTCATGAAGACCCCCGACTACTACTATTTCGTGGCAGACGCCCCACTCACCGGCTACCCGGAGGTCATCCGCAAGGGCCGTCTGCTGATCCTCATGCGAAAGGACGAGGCGTGCTCTACCGAGTACTACGACGCCCTGGAGGCGGGGGACCGGTACCTGGCCGCGGGCTTCTTTGACACCGGGGACCCCTCCTGCGCCGTCACCGATGACGCGGTGTACCTCAAGCTCCGGCCCGTGACAGAGGACGCCTTCTTCCTCCCCGTGGCCCCGGGGGCGGAGGCGGACTTCGACAGCCCCGCCCTCTCCGAGTGGCGGGATCTCATCCCCTTTGTCCGGGAACAGCAGAAGTCCCTCAACGCCCTGGCGGTGGAGGACCTCTCCTCCCTGCCGGACGTGCAGGAGGAGGGGCGGCGCATCTACCTCACCGGCGGGCGCTGGCTGGACGCCGCCGACACCCGGGAGAAGTCCCCGGTTTGCGTCGTCCACGACGGCTTTGCCCGGCTCCGGGGGCTGAAGCCCGGGGACAGCCTCACGTTGAGGCTCCGGGACGTGCCCAGCTACTTCGGCTACTGTCTGGACGAGGATACGGACAAACTCTTCTCCCTCTGGCGGGAGGCCCCGTCGGAGACCGTCGAGCTCCAGATCGTGGGCACCTACGAGTATACCGACGGGAGCCGCTTTAACTCCACCGCCCTGCGAAACAACCTCTACATCCCCGCGTCCATCGTGCCGGAGGGGTTCGTCCACGCCAACGGCGCGGGACTGCGCCAGGAGACCTACAGCTATATGTCCTACTGGGCCTACAGCATCGACCGGGGCT
>CAJUOA010000019.1 GCA_910587785.1 uncultured Oscillospiraceae bacterium
TCGCCTGTGGCTGGCTGCCACGAACATGGGGCAAATATATAGTAACAGGAGGAATGCCGGATGACTGCTATTACCAGAAAGCACACCGAAGAAATCAATATGGAGGAACAAACGATTGAATTTAAACGACTACGGCTTCACGCCGGACCTTCTGCCGGAGGACGCCCAGGGCGTCCCGGCCCGCATCACCGCCGTCCACAGGGAGCGCTGCGCCCTCGTCTGTGAGCACGGGGAGGGCTACGGGCGGCTGAAAAAGGGCGCCTACTACGCGGGCGCCGGGCAGTTCCCCACGGTGGGGGACTTCGTACTCATCGACTGGTCCCCCGCAGGGGACAGCCGCATCCTTCGCACCCTGCCCCGCAGGACCTACTTCTTCCGCCGGGCCCCCCTCACCGGCGGGGAGCAGGCGGTGGCCGCCAACTGCGACTGGGTGTTTGTCATGCAGTCTATGAACCAGAACTTCAACCTCAAGCGCCTGGAGCGCTACCTGGCCGCAGCCTGGCAGTCCGGGGCGGAGCCGGTGGTAGTGCTGACCAAGGCGGACCTGGCCGGGGACCCCGCCGCCTTTGTTCGAGAGGCCCAGGCGGCGGCTCCGGGCGCGGCGGTGTACGCCGTCAGCGCCAGGACCGGCCAGGGGCTGGAGGCGCTGAACCCCTATCTGCTCCCCGGGAAGACCATTGCCTTTCTGGGGTCCTCCGGCGTGGGCAAGTCCAGCCTGGTCAACGCCCTGGCCGGGGAGGAGGTCATGTCCGCCGGGGCCATCCGGGAGGAGGACGGCCGGGGGCGGCACACCACCACCCACCGCCAGCTCCTGCGCCTGCCCGGCGGGGTCCTCATCATCGACACCCCGGGGATGCGGGAGCTGGGCCTCTGGGAGGCCGGGGAGGGCCTGGGGGAGGCGTTTCCCGACGTGGAGGCCCTTCTGGGCCAATGCCGCTTCTCCGACTGCCGCCACCAGTCCGAGCCCGGCTGTGCCGTGCGGGCCGCCATTGAGGCGGGGGAGCTCTCCCCCCAGCGCTGGGAGAGCTGGCAGAAGCTCCAGGCGGAGAACGCCGCCTCTGACCGGGCCGCTCTGCTCCGGCAGAAGGGGGAGCGGAACAAGGCCATCTCCAAGGCTGTCCGGGCCCAGGAGAAGCTGCGCAGGAAGGGCCTGCGGCATATATGAATAAACAATACGGGGAAATGCGGCCGCATTTCCCCGTATTCTTTCAGCGTCCTGCGCGCCTACTGCAGCGGCAGAATCTCCCGCTTATAGACATACCGCAAAAACACCGTACACAGGAGCAGAGAGGACAGCTCCGCCAGCGGGAACGCCCACCAGACCAGCGCCAGATCACCGCTGAGGCTCAAAAGCCACGCGGCGGGCAGGAGCACCACCAGCTGGCGGACCAGGGAGATGGCGAGGCTCAGCACACCGTGCCCCAGGGCCTGGAAGAGGGAGGAGGAGACGATGCAGAACCCGGCCAGGAGGAAGTGGACGCTGATGGTCCGCAGGGCGGGGACGCCGATGGAGAGCATATAGTCCGATGCGTCGAAGATGCCCAGCAGGGCCTCCGGCAGAAGCTGGAACCCCAGAAAGCCCAGGGCCATGATCCCCGTGGCGTAGCAGATGGCAAGCTTCACGGTGCGGAGCATCCGGTCGGGCTTCCTCGCGCCGAAGTTGTAGGCCACGATGGGCACCACGCCGTTGTTGAGGCCGAAGACCGGCATAAAGACGAAGCTCTGCAGCTTGAAGTAGGCCCCGATGACGGCGGTGGCGGTGGTGGTGAAGCCGATGAGGATGCGGTTCATGCCGAAGGTCATCACCGAGCCGATGGCGGACATGAAGATGGAGGGCACGCCCACGGCGTAGATGCGGCGTATGACCTCCCTGTCGGGCCGGAAGTGCCGCAGGCTCACGGTGATCTCTGTGTTGCGCCGGGCGTTGAGGTACACGGAGAAGAGGGAGGACACGATCTGTCCCAGCACCGTGGCCCACGCCGCACCGGCCACCCCCATGTCCAGGACGAAGATGAAAATGGGGTCCAGGATGATGTTGATGAGGGACCCCAGGAGCTGGGTGACCATGGAGTAGACCGTCTTGCCCGTGGACTGGAGGAGGCGCTCGAAGGTGATCTGCAAAAAGATGCCGAAGGAGCACAGACAGCAGATGCGCACATAGGCTGTGCCGCCCTCCACGATCTCCGCCGCGTCCGTCTGGATGAGGAAGAACTGCCGGGCCCCCAGGCCGCCTACTACGGCGAACACCGCCGCACTGCAAAGGGCGAGGAACACCGCGTTGGAGGCGGTGCGGTTAGCCCGGTCGAAGTTCTTCTCCCCCAGGCTCCGGCTCAAAAGGGCGTTGACGCCCACCCCCGTACCCGTGGAGACGGCGATCATCAGGTTCTGCACCGGGAAGGCGAGGCCCACCGCGTTGAAGGCGTTTTCGCTGATGCGGGCGACGAAAAAGCCGTCTACGATATTATACAGGGCCGACACCAGCATACTGAGCATAATCGGCGCGGACATGGTCACCAGCAGGCGGTTGACCGGCAGGACGCCCATCTTGTTCTCTCTTTTTTCTTCCATTTTGATCCTTTCCAGAGGGCCGCTGCGCCCTCTTTTTCCCGTTTTCTGCAAAAAAGCGCCGCTTGCAGGGCAAGCAGCGCTTATGGTACCATGATTGGGGTTTCCTGTCAACAGGGAAATGGATTTCCCGGGCCTGGACCTATTCCTTATTCTGAAACAGCTTGTAGGGCTCCACGCCCAAGGCGTTGGCAATTGCAAAAACGGCATCCAGGGAAACGGCGCAGTCGGCATTTTCAATGCGGCTCAGATGATTGCGGCTGATATCTGCGGCCTCGCTTAATTGTAGTTGTGTCAGTCTCCGCCGTTTACGATAGAAAGCAACATTCTGTCCGAGCGTTCTGTAATACTTTTCATAGATGAGTTGCATATGTTTCCCCCTCTTTTTCCTATATTGTACCCGTCAAAGGAAAAAGAGTAGTCAATATAAAATAGTGAAAATTCACCTTGTAATAGTGCAAAGCGTGTGTTACAATGTGAAAATAACCTAACCAACAGAACGGAGGGATCCCCATGACAGAACTGGAACGCTACAAAAAAGCATACGCGGCAGTGGTAGGACGTGTAGATACAGTCATCAGCAAGCTGAAGGAGACTGATATCATGTTAAACCTGGAAAACACCGCCCTGCGCTTCGCCGCGGACGCACTGACAAAGGCCCTGCTGGAGGCCGAGGAACTCATTGTGGCGGAGGACGGCGAGTAGAGCCGGAAAACAGGTAACGGGGCGGCATTCTGCCGCCCCGTTTTGCTATATTAGCTGCTCCGGCGTGAGCACTCGGGTCAAGAGCGCCGTTCCAAAAGAACACCAAGAGCACCTATTCATCCTCAAACTGCGTATGATTCATTTCTGGAAAGTCCAGAAGCTCAGAGACCGTCATGTCCAAGCCGCAGGCCAGCCGGTGTAATGTTTTGAGCTTTGGATTCCTGGTTTTGCCGTGGATAACATTCTCGACAGTGGATTGCGTGATACCGGACAGCGTTGCAAGCTTATTGACCGTTATGCCCCGTCTGTCTATCAGGTCCTGCAATCGTTTGCTGATTACATCCGAATACGTCATAGCTGCATTATCCCCTGTCTGCATTTCTATAACAGAGTATAAGCGATTTCCCAGACAAAGATTAACGGTGTGCCGTTGGTCTCTGGAATAATATGTGTTACGCTCCCGCTGGTATCCTAGAAAAACCAAAACGGCGAGTAGAGCCGGAAAACAGGTAACGGGGCGGCACTCTGCCGCCCCGTTCTGCTATATTTAAAGCTTGGCCTTCCGCTTGACAAGGCCCAGCTCCAGCCGTTTCTCCTCCAGCTGCTCCGGCGTGAGCACCCGGCCCAACATATCCTCATAGGGTTTGAGGTCCTCCGGCGCGCAGACCTTCAGCCACAGGGGGGTCAGGAGGGTGCCAAGGGCGTCGAAGACGGGGGTGCCCATGTAGTTGAGGCTCACCAGTGCCGCAAAGGGGTTGAGAATCATCACAGCATAGCCCACCACACCCAGCAGCATCACCAGTCCCGGCAGGAACCACACGGGATTGACATAGGGCCGAAACCGCTTCAACGGCGGCGCCACGTTGACCAGGATCATCATCAGCAGGAGCACCGTGCCCGCCAGATAGGCCACAGCCACCATCTGCCAGAGGGGGAGCGCAGACCGGGAGTCCTCCGGGAAGTTGAAGGTAAAATAGTGGTTGACGAGAAACAGCCGCACCAGGATCAAAAGCACCGTGCCGAGGGTGAGCAGGTGGTCCCGGCGGCGGCGGAGCAGGGCGGCGATCATCAGGAGATACGAGGGGATGATGAACATACTGTATAAGATGGAGCTCAGCCAGTTGGCAAACATCCAGTAGGCGGAGACGGCGAACAGCAATCCCGCTGCAAGGGGCAGAGCGATTTGTTTTACAGTCTTCATATCAAATTCTCCTTTTCCCAAAGATCAGGTTAGCCTCCGCGGGGATTTCTTGTTAAAATTTTATCAGACGTGCGTAAATTTGTCAACAAAAAGACGAGCTTCACGCAAAAATTTATACAAACTGACGGGACAGAGGCGGTCTACCACCACCGCCGGATGGTGCGCACCACCCAGTCCCGCAGCAGCCGCAGGAGAAGGAGCCCCGCGATCACCAGCAGAAGTTCCATTGCGCGCCCTCCTTTCATTGATAAACTCCCCTCAGCCGCTTCTTGTAGAACCGCACGCTCAGCCGGAAGGACGCCCAGACCGCCGTCAAGGCCAGAACGGCCAGCACAGCCGCCTGCAGCGCCACGGTCCCCGCCGGAGCGCCGTAAAGGGTGTTAAAGCTCACGGTACTGGCGGCGCTGAGGAAGATGAAGACCAGGATATTGCCCCAGACAGCTCCCTTTCGGGCGGTAAAGCGGTAGTAAAGGGGCACAGTCAGCGCGGCGATGAGGAGTGAAAATCCCCCCTGGAGCAGGACATATCGCAGGATATCCGGCAAGGTCATGGAGAACACGTTTTCCCACCACCGGGTCAGGAGCCTGCCGGCCATGCGCTGTGTCTGGAGGCTGACCGCAGACATCACCATCCCAAACAGGATGCAGGCCCCGTAGAGCAGATATTTACTGCGCACCATCTCCTCCGCCCGGCAGGGGAGCATCACCGCCAGCCGGTCCCAGCGGACCTCGTCGCTTGCGATGGTGGCCCGGGGCAGAGCCAGGGCCAGCATCAGGATGTAGGTCCCGCCCCAGGTGCCCGGTACCAGGCAGGCGAACAGGAGTATGGGGATGTAGGGGAGCCAGTAGTCTTTTACAAGGTACCAGTCCTTACGCAGAAATCCCTTCACATCCTCCCTCCTCTCAGTTATACGCCCCGTTCTGCCGCTTCCTGTAGAAATGTACGCTCAAACGGAAGGAACCGTACGTAGCGGCCACGACCACCAGGACAAAGAGCGGGACTGCCGCCGCCAGTGGGAGCTGGGGCAAATTCACCTCCCCGAAGATGCCCGCCAGGCCCAGGGTGATGCCGACCCCAATGCCCATGAAGACCAGCATCACCAGCCGCCCCTTCTCCGAACCGAAGCGGTACAGCGGCGGGAGGACAGCGGCGATCATGACGGGCATGACCCCCAACAGCAGGACGGAGAAGGACAGCAGATCCTCCGGCGTGGAGGGCTCGTGGGAGATGCGGCCGCGTATGACCGAGCCCAGCAGGACGATGGCCTCCGCCAGAACGGTGAAGAGGTAGGCCAGCAGGTACTTGGTCCACACCAGCTGACCCGGTTTGTAGGGGAGCATGGCCGCGTAGCGGTCCCACTTGCTTTTTTCGTCGTAGGCAATGGAGTTGAGGGGAATGCTCATAGCCATCATAATGGCGTAGGTGGTCCCGAAGTTGGACATACCGGGGATCAGGCTGAACACCAGGGCGAACACAACCAGCAGGCGGAAGGAACGGTCCGCCACATACAGTTCTTTCCTCAAAAGTCCGATCATTTTGCTTCCTCCTTAGACATATAGAGAATGATATCCTCCAGCGTGGGCCGGTCGATGACCGCGCCCCGGGGCATGGCCTCCCGCTCCACCAGGGCCTCCGCGCCGTAATTTCCGATGCGCACACCGTGGACCGCCCCGGCGGGGATGTTTTGTAACTGCTCCTTGGAGCACTTGAGGATGCCGTACTTCTCCAGGAGCACGTCCTTCTCCTCGCAGAGGACCAGCCGCCCCTTGTGGAGGAAAGCGATGTAGTCGCAGATGCGCTCCAGGTCGCTGACGATATGGCTGGAGAGGAGCACCGCGTGGCCGTCCTGGGCGGCGAAGTCGGCGAACACCTCCAGCAGCTCCTCCCGGACCATGGGGTCCAAGCCGCCGGTGGCCTCGTCCAGAAGCAGGAGCTTTGCCCCGTGGCTCAGCGCCGCCGCGATGCCCAGCTTCATGGTCATGCCCCGGGAGTAGTCCTTGAACCGCTTGTCCTCCGGCAGGTCCAGACGTTTGAGCCACCCCTCGTAGGTGTCCTGCTCCCAGTTTTTGAAGCTTCCGGCCATGATCCTGCCCAGCTGTTTGGCGCTCAGGATTTCAGGCACAAAGGTCTCGTCCAGCACCACGCCGATGTCCTCCTTGATGGCGTGAAATTCCCGGCTCTTGTTGTCCACCCCCAGCACGGTGACCGTGCCCCCATCCCGCTCCAAGGCGTCCATGGTGAGGCGGATGGTGGTGCTCTTGCCGGCCCCGTTCTCCCCCACCAGGCCCAGGACGCACCCGGCAGGCAGGTCCAGATTCAAGTTTTCCAGGGAGAAGCCCTTGTAGTGCTTGGTCAGCCCCCGGATCTCAATGGCGTTGGTCAGTTCCATAGTTCTTGTTCCTCCAATCAGAAAATGTTTCGCTATCGTGCGGCAGAGCCGGAGGCCCGCCGCAGAAAAGAGCGCGCTGCCCGTCCGGCAGGACTACTCCTTTTCCTCGATTAGAATGTCGAGCATATTTTTCAGGTCCCCGGCGGTCAATCCGATGTGCCGGGCGAGCTCCGCGGCGCTTTGCAGGTGCTCCTCGATCTCCCGCAGGCTGCCCTCCCGGGCAAGCTCCAGGTTCTGTGCGGCAACAAAACTGCCCTTGCCCGCCACGGTGGTGATAAACCCGTCCCGCTCCAGCTCCTCGTAGGCCCGCTTGGTGGTGATGACGCTGATGCGCAGGTCCCGGGCCAGGGCCCGGATGGAGGGCAGAGGCTCCCCGCTTTTCAGCGCCCCGGAGGCGATGGCCCCCTTAATCTGACGGCAGATCTGCTCATAGATCGGCTGTCCTGCGGCATTGCTGATGATGATATCCACTGCTTCACCTCTGGCTGTTCATCTGTATATGAACAGTATACACAGTAATCACAGTTTGTCAAGAGGGGAACCGGCAATTTTGCAAAAAAAACTTTTATCCACAAATACCACCAAAAATCACTCGTATAATTTGCACATATTTTTTGCTTTTAGGGGTTGCCGGTCTCTGCAAAGTGTGGTATAGATAATAGATAACCTGCTGAACAATTTTGACGGAACTCAAGTGGATGTTTTAGGAAGTGAGGATCGCGCATATGGCGAAACAAAGGCGGGGCTACCGCATCGACATGGTTAACGGGCCTTTGGCGGGGAAAATCCTGTTCTTCGCCCTGCCGCTGATGGCCTCCAGCTTACTGCAGCTGCTCTTCAACGCGGCGGACATCGTAGTGGTGGGCCGCTTTGTGGGCAAGGAAGCTCTGGCGGCGGTGGGGTCCAACGGCTCTCTGGTCAATCTCCTGGTGAACCTCTTCATGGGCTTCTCCGTGGGGGCCAACGTGGTGGTGGCCCAGGACCTGGGCGGCGGACGGGAGGAGGACGTGCGAAAGAGCGTCCACACGGCCATCACGCTGTCCCTTCTCAGCGGCCTGGCGCTGACCCTCATCGGGGCCACCCTGGCCCGTCAGCTCCTGGAGCTCATCAGCTCCCCGGAGGATGTGATCGACCTGGCCACGGTGTATCTGCGCATCTACTTCTTCGGGATGCCGGCCAATATGCTCTACAACTTCGGCGCGGCCATCCTCCGCTCCCAGGGGGACACCCAGCGGCCGCTGTACTACCTCACCATCGCCGGGGTGGTGAACGTCCTGCTGAACCTCTTTTTCGTGGTGGTGCTCCAGATCAGCGTGGCGGGCGTGGCCCTGGCGACCATCATCTCCCAGTACATCTCCGCGGGGCTGGTGCTCCTCTGCATGCTCCACGAGCCGGGGGCCCTCCATCTGGACCTGCGCTCCCTGGGGATAGACAAGGACGTGGTGCGGCGCATCTGCCGTGTGGGGCTCCCCGCCGGGTTCCAGGGGATCGTGTTCTCCCTGTCCAACGTGGTCATTCAGGGCTCCATCAACTCCTTCAACTCCACGGCCATCGTGGCCGGCTCCTCGGCGGCAAGCAACATCGAGGGCTTTGTCTACGTCTGCCCCAGCTCCTTCTATCAGGCGGCGCTGACCTTTACCAGTCAGAACTACGGCGCAGGCAAGTGCGGCCGGGTGGACCGCATCCTGCTTCTCACCCAAATTTACGGCATGACCAGCGCGGCGGTGCTGGGGCTCCTGGCCTACGGCTTCGGCGCTCCCCTTGCGTCCATCTACGCCCCCGGGGAGCCGGAGGTCATCGAGTGGGCAGTGGTCCGCATGGGCTACATCTGCCGGTTCTACTTCATCTGCGGCGCCATGGATACCATGGTGGGCATCCTGCGGGGACTGGGGTACTCGGTGGTGCCCATGGTGGTGTCCATGCTGGGGGCCTGCGGGACACGGCTTCTGTGGATCGCCACAGTCTTCCAGATGCCCCAGTTCCATACGCCCCAGGTGCTGTTCCTGTCCTACCCCATCAGCTGGCTCATCACCGCGGCCACCCATTTCACCGTCTTCCTGGTGGTGCGCAAGCGGGCCTACGCCCGGGCGGCGGCGCGCCTGGAGGAACAGGCCGGATAAAAAAGTACGAAACCGGGGAGCATGTCGCTCCCCGGCTTTTTATGCAGGCAGGGCCCTTTGCTGGCCCTAGAAGATATTCCGGATACTGATCCCCTGGGTCTCGGCGATCTGCTCCAGGCAGACCGTCAGCTGGGCAATCTGGATCAGGGCTTCCTCGCCGTCCTCCTGACGGCAGGCGGCCATGGCGGCGGCAAAGAGCTGTTCCGCTTCGTCCAGAGCGTCGTGCTCCAGGATGGTGTGGAGGAAGGTCTGGTCCCTGTCCCAGTCCTCGTAGGCCTGCCGGAGGGCCCTGGAGGCCCCGGACCAGTCCTCTGCCTCCGCCGCCTGGGAGACCCCGGCGAGGAGGGCGGTCCAGTGCTCCGTGCGCATCTCCAGGAACCGCCCCGCCCACAGGGAGCAGGCCAAAATCAGCGCCAAGACCCCGGCGGGAAGATAGAACACCTTCACTGCCGTCCCTCCTTTGTCACACACACCACGCTCCCTGCTTCGTCCACGGTCAGGAGGAACACCTGCCGGGGGGAGGTGAGGCGGCGTTTTTTCAGCTCGCCGGTGAGCCACGCCTCGTCGTAGCCGCTGCCGTGCAGGTTTTGGGCCATGATCCGGCCGTCGTTGATGAGCAGGACGGGCAGCGTCACATCGTCCGGCACGTTCAGCCCCGCGCCCTTGGGGGTGATGGGGGCCTCCCTGGCGTAGGGCAGGATGCTGACCTGCCCGCTGGTCTCCAGGATGGCGTATTTGACGGATTGCAGGTCCGCGTAGCCCTGGCTGCGGAGCTGTTCATAGAGCTCGTCCACGGTGAAGCGGTTGCGGGCCATGTTCTCCTGGAGCACCTTTCCGTCCCGGACAATCACCGTGGGGTGCCCGCAGACCAGGCCCCGGAACCGGATGGATTTCAGGCTGAAAAAGCTCAGAAGGAGCGACACGCACAGCAGGGTCACGATGGGGAATACCCCGTTGACCAGGGGGATGCCGAAGTCCTGCATGGGCACCGCCGCCAGGTCGGAGATAATGAGGGTCAGCACCAGCTCGCTGGGCTCCAGCTCGCCGATCTGCCGCTTGCCCATCAGGCGCAGGCCGGTCATGAGGATGAAATATAGTATCAGCGTGCGAAAAAACGCGGTAATCATGGTCTCCGCCTCCTCTCGGGGAAAGTATTTGCCATCCGGGGGAAATTTATGCTTCCCTTTGGAGCGCGGGGGGAGTAGAATGGGGGGAGCGGGGCGGAAATGCCCCACAAACCTAAAGAAAGGACCAAGACTATGTGTGGAATCGTCGGATATATCGGGGAGGAGCAGGCGGCCCCCATCCTGCTGGAGGGACTCAGCCGGTTAGAGTACCGGGGCTATGACTCCGCCGGAGTGGCGGTGTACGGCGGAGGGGCCATGCAGGTGCGGAAGGCCAAGGGGCGCCTGAGCGTCCTGGACGGCCTTCTGGACCACGGCAAAGCCCTGGAGGGCGTGGTGGGGGTGGGCCACACCCGCTGGGCCACCCACGGCGCGCCCTCGGACGTCAATTCCCATCCCCAGGTCAGCCGGAGCGGGAAGATCGCCGTGGTCCACAACGGCATTATTGAGAATTATGTCCAGCTCAGGAGCTTTCTCCAGGAGCAGGGGGTCTCCTTTGTCTCCGAGACGGACACCGAGGTGGTGGCCCAGCTGGTGGACTACTTCTACGAAGACGGCCGAGTGGACATCCTGGAGGCCGTGGGCCGGTGCCTCCGGCGCATCGAGGGGGCCTACGCCCTGGGTATCCTCTGTGCCGACGCGTCGGACCGCCTCATCGCCGTGCGCAAGGACAGTCCCCTCATCCTGGGCCTGGGGGAGGGGTGCACCTTCCTTGCCAGCGACGTGACCGCCATCCTCCGCCACACCAGGGAGGTCATCTACCTGGACGACGGCGAGACCGCCGTCCTCACCCGGGAGGGGGCCCGGTGCTACGACCACCTGATGCGTCCTGTGGAAAAGGCCGTCAGCCATGTGGACTGGGAGACGGACGCCGCCGAGAAGGGCGGCTATGAGCACTTCATGTTCAAGGAGATCATGGAGCAGCCCGAGGCCCTGCGCCGGGCCATCCTTCCCCGCCTCCGGGGCGGGGAGGTGGTCCTTGAGGGCTTCGGCCTTTCGGACGCGTACCTCCGCAGTTTGAAGAAGCTCTACATCGTGGCCTGCGGGTCCTCCTACCATGTGGGCATGGTGGGCAAGTACAACTTAGAGCGGCTTCTGCGCATTCCGGTGGAGGCGGCGTTGGCCTCGGAGTTCCGGTACATGGACCCCATATTGGACGAGGGGACCCTGGTGGTGGTCATCAGCCAGTCCGGGGAGACCCTGGACACCATGGCGGCCCTCCGGGAGGCGAAGCGCCTGGGGGCGCGGGTGCTCTCCATCGTCAACGTGGTGGGCTCCTCCATCGCCCGGGAGAGCGACGAGGTGCTCTACACCTGGGCCGGGCCGGAGATCGCCGTGGCCACCACCAAGGCCTACTCCACCCAGCTCGCGGTGCTGGACCTGCTGGGGCTGTACATCGCCCGCAGGCGGGGCTCCTTGGACGCGGGGACCTGCCGGGAGGTGCTGGAGGAGATGGCCCGGCTCCCGGAGAAGCTGGAGCAGGTCCTCTCCCGCCGGGACGACATCCAGTATCTCGCCAGCCAGCACTTCAGCCACAGCAGCGTCTTTTACATGGGCCGGAACGTGGACTACGCCCTGGGGCTGGAGGGGTCGCTGAAGCTCAAGGAGATCTCCTACATCCACTCCGAGGCCTACGCCGCCGGAGAACTCAAGCACGGCACCATCAGCCTCATCGAGCCGGGCACCCTGGTGGTGGCCCTGGGGACGTACCCGCCCCTCACCGGCAAGACGGTGAGCAACATCCAGGAGGTGAGAAGCCGGGGCGGGCAGGTATTGGCGGTGACCACGGAGAGCCATCGGGAGGACTTTTCCCACGCCGCCGGCGCGGTCATCACCGTGCCGGACACCCACCCTATGCTCCTGCCCAGCCTGACGGTGGCCCCGTTGCAGCTGTTTGCCTACTACGTGGCCCTCATGCGGGGGTGCGACGTGGATAAGCCGCGGAATCTGGCCAAGTCGGTCACCGTGGAGTGACGGAAGAGAGAGGGAGACATGGAAGAGGTCACATTACAGGCGGTCCTCGCCGCCCGGGACGCCCGGGCAGCGGCCCAGCGGCGGCTCCTTGCGTCCTGGGGGAGGCCCCTTTTGAGCGTGACGCTGAACATCGCCGGACCGGTGAAGCGCTGGGCGCTGACGGACTTCGTGTTCCGGGACGTGCTGGAGGCGCTGGAGGACTGTTTAGGGGCAGACCTCCTCTGGAAGGAACAGACGGAGGCCGTGACGGGCTTGGAGGCCGTCCTGGTTTGCGGCCGGGAGGCCGGGGCGCTCAAGGACCTGGCGGTGGAGCTGGAGACGGCCCGGGCGGCGGGGCGGCTCTATGACCTGGACGTCATCGCCCCGGACGGGTGCAAGCTCTCCCGGGGGACGCCCCGGGCCTGCCTGGTCTGCGGAGGACCGGCGGCCCCCTGCGCCCGGAGCCGGGCCCACGGCCTGGAGGCCGTCCGCGCCGCCACGGAGGACCTTCTGCGCCGGGGCGCGGCGGAGAGTCTGGGGAACTTGGCGGTGGAAGCCCTTATTGCGGAAGTCGATCTAACCCCCAAGCCCGGCCTGGTGGACCGCCGGAACAACGGGGCCCACCGGGACATGGACCGGGAGCTCTTCCACCGCTCTGCCCGGGCCCTGGGGCCCTACTTCCGCCATGCGGCGGAGCTGGGCATGGAGCGGGCGGACTGCATGGCGGCGCTCCAGAGCGCGGGCCGCGCGGCGGAGGGAGCCATGCTGGAGGCCACGGGAGGCGTCAACACCCATCGGGGGGCCGTCTACGCCTGCGGCATCCTGACGGCGGCGCTGGGGTCGGTGCTGGTCCGGGGCGGGGACGTCCTCGAGACGGCGGCGTCCCTGGCCCGGGCGGGCACGCCCCCCTCCGGGGATTCCCACGGCGGCGCGGCCCTGCGGCGCTACGGCGCGGCGGGGGCCCGCGGAGAGGCCCTCGCCGGGTTCCCCCACGTCCGGCGGGCGGCGGCGGTACTGGCCGCGGAGGGCCCCCATGCCGCCCTTTTGAAGCTCCTGGCGGAGGTGGAGGACACCAATCTCCTCCACCGGGGCGGGCCGGAGGGACTGCGGTTCGTCCGGGAGCAGGCGGCGGACATCCTCTCCGGTCCGGCGGCGGACCGCGCCCCCCGGCTGGAGGCCCTGGACGATGCCTGTATCGCCCGGAACCTCTCCCCCGGAGGCAGTGCGGACCTGCTGGCGGCGGCCATGCTCCTGGAGAAGGCCGGGCGGCGGATGGGCTCGGGTTGGTAGGATTGCGAGAGATTTTCCGGAAAATTGGGGCAAAGTTTGAAAAAACTGTGCTTGACAAAGGTCCAGCCCAAAGGTATAATGCTGACTATCAATCAAACGCAAACGCGAGGATGGGGAAAAAGCAGGCGCGCTCCCGCTTCAGAGAGCCGGCGGATGGTGTGAGCCGGTGGAAGGACTGCCTGTGTACTGGCCCCGGAGCGGCCTGTCTGAACGGGGCAAACGTCCCCCAATAGGACGGACGGACCCGCCCGTTACAGCGGGGCGTGATGCTAGTCACGGCGAGCGGCCGCCCCCGGCGGCAAGAAGAGTGGTACCGCAAGGTCTTTCAGGCCCTGTCTCTTTGTTTTAGAGACAGGGCCTTTTTGCCGGACGGACTGGAAAGAGGAGGAAAACGCCTATGATGGACCCAAGCAAATACGCCCCCGGGTATTTCAACGCCCCCGGCCGCCCCATGAGGTGGGTGGAAAAGGACCGCATCGAGCGGGCCCCGGCCTGGTGCAGCGTGGACCTGCGGGACGGCAACCAGAGCCTCATCGTCCCCATGAGCCTTGAAGAGAAGCTGGAGTTCTACCGGATGCTCGTAAAGGCGGGATTCAAGGAGATCGAGGTGGGCTTCCCCGCCGCCTCAGAGACGGAGTATGAGTTTTTGCGCACCCTCATCGAGCAGGACATGATCCCCCCGGACGTGACGGTCCAGGTCCTGGCCCAGTGCCGGGAGCACATCATCCGAAAGACCTTTGAGGCCTGCAAGGGCGCGCCCAGCGCCATCATCCACATCTACAACTCCGTGAGCGTGGCCCAGCGGGAGCAGGTCTTCCGCAGGTCCAGGCAGGAGATCATGGACATCGCCGTGGAGGGGGCGCGGCTGGTCAAGGGCCTCGCGGCGGAGTACGAGGGCAATTTCCGCTTCGAGTACTCCCCGGAGAGCTTCACCGGCGCGGAGCCGGAGTACGCCCTGGCCGTCTGCAACGCGGTGCTGGACGTGCTGGAGCCGTCGGAGGCCAACAACGTCATCATCAACCTCCCCGTCACCGTGGAGATGAGCCTGCCCCACATCTACGCCAGCCAAGTGGAGTACATGAGCGGGAACCTCAAGTACCGGGAGCATGTTACCCTCTCCGTCCACCCCCACAACGACCGGGGCACCGGCGTGGCGGACACGGAGCTGGCCCTTCTCGCCGGGGCGGACCGGGTGGAGGGCACCCTCTTCGGCAACGGCGAGCGCACGGGCAACGTGGACATCGTGACCCTGGCTATGAACATGTACTCCCACGGCGTGGACCCGCGCCTGGACTTCTCCGACATGCCAGCCCTGGTCAAGACCTACGAAAAATGCACCCGGATGCGGGTCCACGACCGCTCCCCCTACGCCGGGGCCCTGGTCTTCGCCGCCTTCTCCGGCAGCCACCAGGACGCCATCGCTAAGGGCATGAAGTGGCGGGAGGAGAAGGGCCTCCACCAGTGGACCGTCCCCTATATCCCCATCGACCCCCGGGACATCAGCCGCACCTACGACGCCGACGTCATCCGGGTCAACTCCCAGTCCGGCAAGGGCGGCGTGGGCTACCTCCTGGAGCAGAGCTATGGCTACGTCCTGCCGCCGAAGATGCGCGAACACCTCAGCTACCTCTGCAAGAGCGTCTCCGACCACGAGCACCGGGAGCTGAGGGCCACCGACGTGCTGGAGATTTTCCAGGCGCACTACTTCAATCACACCGACCCCATCTCCCTCTGCGACATGCGGTTTTTGCAGCAGCAGGGGGGTGTGACGGGGGAGATCGTCTTCGCCCGGGACGGGGAGCGCACCAGCGTCCAGACCCAGGGCAACGGCTCCCTGGACGCGGTGAGCAACGCCCTCAAGTCCTACACCGGCACGGACTACAAGCTGCGCGTCTATACTGAGCACAGTATGCAGGGGGCCGGCTCCGGGGCCACCGCCGCCGCCTACATCGGCCTGGAGGACCCCCAGGGGCAGCTGCACTGGGGCGCGGGCACCGACACCGACATCATCCGCGCCAGCGCCCACGCGCTGCTGAGCGCTTATGACAACATGATACGAAAGTGAGGATCACCTATGGGCATGACAATGACGCAAAAGATCCTCGCCGCCCACGCCGGGCTCCCGGCTGTGGAGGCGGGACAGCTCATCAGCGCCAGGCTGGACCTGGTGCTGGGCAACGACATCACCACCCCCGTGGCGGTCAACGAGTTCCAAAAGGCGGGCTTTGAGAGCGTCTTCGACAAGGACCGCATCGCCATCGTCCTGGACCACTTCGTTCCCAACAAGGACATCAAGGCCGCCGAGCAGTCCAAGCAGTGCCGGGACTTCGCCTGCGCCCACTGCGTCAGCCACTTCTACGACGTGGGCCAGATGGGCATTGAGCACGCCCTTCTCCCCGAGCAGGGTGTGGTCACCGCCGGGGACTGCGTCATCGGCGCGGACAGCCACACCTGCACTTACGGGGCCCTGGGGGCCTTCTCCACCGGCGTGGGGAGCACCGACATGGCCGCGGGTATGGCCACCGGCACGGCGTGGTTCAAGGTCCCCTCCGCCATCAGGTTTGAGCTGACGGGCGCTCTGCCCAAAAACTGCTCCGGCAAGGACGTCATTTTGACCATTATCGGCCAGATTGGCGTGGACGGGGCGCTGTACAAGAGCATGGAGTTCGTGGGGGAGGGCGTGAAGAGCCTCACCATGGACGACCGCCTCTGCATCTGCAACATGGCCATCGAGGCCGGGGCAAAAAACGGCATCTTCCCTGTGGACGATGTGACCCGGGCCTACATGGAGGGCCGGTGTGAGCGAGTGCCGGTGGAGTACCGGGCGGACCCGGACGCGGAATATGAGCGGACGGTGGTTATCGACCTGGGGAAGATCGTGCCCACCGTGGCCTGCCCCCACCTGCCGGAGAATACGAAGCCCGCTGGCGAGCTGGGGAGCGTCAAGATCGACCAGGTGGTCATCGGCAGCTGCACCAACGGGCGCATGGAGGACATGGAGGCCGCTTACCACACCCTCAAGGGAAAGAAGGTGGCCCCCGGCGTGCGGTGCATCATCATCCCGGCCACCATGCAGATCTACCGCGGCTGCGTGGAGCGGGGCTACGTCACCGCCTTCATCGACGCCGGGGCCGTGGTCTCCACCCCCACCTGCGGGCCCTGCCTGGGCGGGTACATGGGCATCCTCGCCGCCGGGGAGCGGTGCGTCTCCACCACCAACCGGAACTTCGTGGGCCGCATGGGCCATGTGGAGAGCGAGGTGTACCTGGCGAGCCCCCGCACCGCCGCCGCAAGCGCCCTCACCGGATTTATCACCGAACCGAAGGAGGTCTGACCGATATGGAAACCAGAGGACATGTTTTCAAATACCCCGACAACGTGGATACGGACGTCATCATCCCCGCCCGGTACCTGAACACCGCCGACGCCCGGGAGCTTGCCCAGCACTGCATGGAGGACATTGACAAGGACTTTGTGAAGCGGGTCCGGCCCGGGGACGTGATCGCGGCGGGCTGGAACTTCGGCTGCGGCTCCTCCCGGGAGCACGCGCCGCTGGTCATCAAGACCTGCGGCTGCGGGTGCGTCGTCGCCAAGAGCTTCGCCCGCATCTTCTACCGCAACGCCATCAACATCGGCCTGCCCATCCTGGAGTGCGAGGCCGCGGCGGACGCGCTCTCCGCCGGGGACGAGGTCAGCATTGACTTCGGTACCGGCGTCATCACCGATCTCACCACCGGGGAGCGCTTCCAGGCCCAGCCCTTCCCGGCCTTCATCCAGAACATCATCGCCAAGGGCGGGCTCCTGGCCTCCCTGAAGGAGGGCTGAGCCGTGGAGAAGAAGATCGCGGTGATCCGGGGCGACGGCATCGGCCCGGAGATCATAGGCGAGGCCGTAGCGGTGCTGGATGCCGTGGCGGCGCTGTACGGCCACACCTTCACCTATGACGAGGTCATTATGGGCGGCGAGGCCTGCAACAGGTGGGGCGACCCCCTGCCTCCGGAGATGCTGCAAAAGTGTCTGGACAGCGACAGCGTCCTTCTCGGCGCGGTGGGGGGGCCCAAGTGGAACGCCCTTCCGGCGGAGAAGCGCCCTGAAAAGGGCCTCCTGCGCCTGCGCTCCGGCATGGAGGTCTTCAGCAACAACCGTCCGGCAAAGATCTGGCCCCAGCTTGCGGACGCCTCCCCCCTGCGGCCTGAGATCGTGGCCAGGGGCATCGACTTTATCATCGTCCGGGAGCTCACCGGCGGCATCTACTTCGGAGAGCACCGCACCGACCACGCCGGGGAGATCAAGGCCGTGGACGTGATGGCCTACACGGAGAGCGAGATCGAGCGCATCGGCCGCATCGGCTTTGAGACCGCCCGGAAGCGGGATAAGCGCCTCTGCTCTGTGGAAAAGAGCAACGTTCTCGACTGCTCCCGCCTCTGGAAGGCGGTGATGCACCGTCTGGCGGAGGAGTACCCGGACGTGGAACTGACCGACATGCTGGTGGACAACTGCGCCATGCAGATCGTGAAGGACCCCGCCCAGTTCGATGTGATCGTCACGGAGAACATGTTCGGGGACATCCTCTCCGACGAGGCGTCCATGATCACCGGGTCCATCGGCATGATCCCCTCCTCCAGCCTGGGGGAGGGCACCCGGGGCCTCTACGAGCCCATCCACGGCTCCGCCCCGGATATCGCGGGCAAGGACATCGCCAACCCCACCGGCGCCATCCTGGCCGCGGCCATGATGCTCCGCTACAGCTTCGACCTGGAGCGGGAGGCGTCCTGCATCGAGCGGGCGGTCTCCTCCGTCCTGGACGCGGGGTACCGCACTGCGGACATCCTCCCCGCCGGGGAGGCGGGGGCGTCCTGCAAGAAGGCGGGCTGCCGGGATATGGGGCGGCTCATCATCGAACATCTCACAAAGGAGTGATGATTCTTGATATTATCCGGCGCTGACATCGTTGTCAGAACACTTATCGAGCAGGGCTGCGAAGTGGTCTTCGGCTACCCCGGCGGGCAGATCATCAACGTCTACGACTCCCTGTACAAGTACCGGGACGAGCTCCGCCACGTCCTCACCGCCCACGAGCAGGGCGCGGCCCACGCCGCCGACGGCTACGCCCGCTCCACCGGGAGGCCCGGGGTGGTCATCGCCACCAGCGGCCCCGGGGCTACCAACCTGGTCACGGGCATCGCCACCGCCTTTCTGGACTCCGTGCCCCTGGTGGCCATCACCGGGAACGTGCCCAGCTCTCAGATCGGCACCGACTCCTTCCAGGAGATCGACATCACCGGTATCACCCTCCCCATCACCAAGCACAACTACTTCGCCGGCTCCGTGGAGACCCTGGCGGACACCATCCGGGAGGCCTTCCAGCTGGCCATGAGCGGCCGTCCCGGCCCGGTGCTGGTGGACATCCCCAAGGACGTGCAGCAGGCCACATGCGACTACGAGCCCCGGCTCCCCATCACCGCCGCGCCGCCCCACCCGGCCAAGGACATCCGCATCCAGGAGGCGGCGCGGTGCATCAACGACGCCCAGCGGCCCTTCCTCTACTTCGGCGGCGGGCTCATCACCAGCGGGGCCGAGGCCGAGCTCCTGGAGATGGCCGAAAAGCTGGACGCCCCCGTGGGGTGCTCCCTCATGGGCATCTCCGGCGTGCCCACGGACCACCCCCGCTTCCTGGGGATGCAGGGGATGCACGGCCACTACGCCTGCTCCATGTCCATGCACCACGCCGACTGCATCGTCGCCCTGGGGGTCCGGTTCAACGACCGGGTCACCGGCGACCGGACCAAGTTCGCCCGGGGGACGAAGATCGTCCACATCGACGTGGACGGCTCCGAGTTCAGCAAGACCGTCCCCGCCGCCCACGGCCTGCGGGGGGATGTGAAGCTGACGCTGCAAAAGCTATTGCCCCTCCTCCGGGAGACCCGGCGGCCCCAGTGGCAGGAGGAGATCGCGAAATTCAAGGCCGAGGAGCGTCAGAGCGCCGACCAGCGCCCCGGCATGACCCCGAAAAACGTCCTGGAGGCGGTGAACCGCCGCCTGGGGCCCGCCACCCCCGTAGCCACCGACGTGGGACAGCACCAGATGTGGGCCGCGCAGTACTTGCGGATGCGCACCCCCCGGCGCTTCCTCTCCAGCGGCGGGCTGGGGACCATGGGCTTCGGCCTGGGGGCGGCCATCGGCGGGGCCCTCGGGACCGGGGAGCGCTCGGTCCTCGTCACCGGGGACGGCAGCTTCGGCATGTGCCTCAACGAGCTGGCCACCGCCGTCAAGGAGAACGTGCCCGTGGTGATCCTCATCATGAATAACGGCGTCCTGGGCATGGTCCGGCAGTGGCAGACCCTCTTCTTCGACAAGCACTACTCCAACACCATCCTGGACCGGAAGACCGACTTCGTCCGCTTAGCGGAGGCCTTCGGGGCCCGAGGTGAGGCGGCGGCGGACCTTGAGGCTCTGAACGCCGCCCTGGACCGGGCCTTTGCCGCGGATGGTCCCTACCTCATCGACTGCGCCATCGGCAAGGACGAATTTGTCCTGCCCATGCTCCCCCCCGGCGGCAGTATGGACGACATCATCGTAAAGGCGGGTGGCTGATATGCAGCGGTACACCGTGGCCGTGCTGGTGCGCAACCAGTTCGGCGTCTTGAACCGGGTGACCAGCATGTTCCGGCGGCGGCGGTTCAACATCGACAGCCTGACGGTCAGCGAGACCGAATCGGCGGACTACTCCCGCATCACAGTCCAGTTCGCCGGGGAGGAGGTCACCAAGCAGCAGCTGGTCAACCAGCTCTACAAGCTGCCGGACATCTGCTCCATCCGGGAGCTGGAGGGCGCAAGCTCCATCAGCTTTGAGCTGTTGCTCATCAAGCTGAGAAACGACCCCGCCGCCCGGGACAGCATCCGCGCGGCGGCGGACGCCTTCAAGGCGGAGACGGTGGACTATACCCGGGAATCCATCGTCCTCCGGGTCACCGCCGACAGCGTCCGGATCGACAGCTTCCTGGACCTCATGCGGGACTATGACATCCTGGAGATCTGCCGCACCGGGGTGGTCTCCCTGGAGCGGGGCGCGGAGACGATCCGCTCGGGGATGCAGGTCTGAGGGGCAGGCCCATTGAGAAAGGCAGGTGACTGAAAATCAAGAGGTATACCTTAGCGGTGCTGGTCCACAACCAGTTCGGCGTCCTCAACCGGGTGACCAGCATGTTCCGGCGGCGGCAGTTCAACATCTGCTCCCTTGCGGTCAGCGAGACGGAGTCCGACGCCTACTCCCGCATTACCATCCAGTCCGAGGGCGACGAGATCAAGAAGGAGCAGCTCATCAACCAGCTCTACAAGCTGCCGGACGTCTGCTCCGTCGGGGAGCTGGACCCCCTGGAGACCGTGAGCCGGGAGCTGCTGCTCATCAAGGTGCGAAACGACCCCGCCGCCCGGGGGGACATCCGCTCCGCCTCCGACGCCTACGAGGGCAAGGTGGTGGACTATACCAAGGACGCCATCATCATTCAGGTGGTGGGCGACAACCGGAAGATCGACAACTTCATCGAACTCATGCGGGAGTTTGAGATCATGGAGATCTCCCGCACCGGCGTCATCGCCCTCCAGCGGGGCGAGACCTCCATCCGAAGGGTGACGAACCTGTGAGGGCAGTCCTTCCTTTTTCTTTGTGTACAAAGAAAAAGGATGGGAAAAAGAAAAACTTTTTGCGGCGAAACGTTGTTTCGCCTATGAAAAATCATTCTGAAAAAGAGGTAAAACATCATGGCAAGGATCTTCTATCAGCAGGACTGCGACCTGCAAAAGCTGGCGAACAAGACAGTGGCCATCATCGGCTACGGCTCCCAGGGCCACGCCCACGCCCTGAACCTGAAGGACAGCGGCGTGAAGGTGATCGTGGGCCTCTACGAGGGCAGTAAGAGCTGGGCCAAGGCGGAGGCCCAGGGCCTCACCGTCATGACCGCCGCCGGTGCCGCCAAGGCCGCCGACATCATCATGATCCTCATCAACGACGAGAAGCAGGCCGCCCTCTACCGGGAATCCATCGAACCCAACCTCACCGAGGGCAAGACTCTGGCCTTTGCCCACGGCTTCAACATCCACTTCGGCTGCATCAAGCCCCCCAAGAACGTCAACGTCATCATGATCGCCCCCAAGGGCCCCGGCCACACGGTGCGCAGCGAGTACCAGGCGGGCAAGGGCGTGCCCTGCCTCATCGCCGTGGAGCAGGACGCCACCGGAGACGCCTGGGACATCGGCCTCGCCTACGCCCTGGGCATCGGCGGCGCCAGGGCGGGCGTTCTGGAGACCACCTTCCGCACCGAGACCGAGACTGACCTCTTCGGCGAACAGGCGGTGCTCTGCGGCGGCGTGTGCGCACTGATGCAGGCGGGCTTCGAGACCCTGGTGGAGGCGGGCTACGACCCCCGCAACGCCTACTTCGAGTGCATCCACGAGATGAAGCTCATCGTCGACCTCATCTACCAGAGCGGCTTTGCCGGAATGCGCTACTCCATCTCCAACACCGCCGAGTACGGCGACTATATCACCGGCCCCAAGCTCATCACCGAGGAGACCAAGAAGACCATGAAGAAGATCCTCTCCGACATCCAGGACGGCACCTTTGCCAAGGACTTCCTCCTGGATATGTCCAGCGCCGGGGCCCAGGTCCACTTCAACGCCATGCGGAAGAAGGCTTCCGAGCACCCCGCCGAGATCGTGGGGGCCGACATCCGCAAGCTCTACAGCTGGTCCGACGAGGATAAGCTCATCAACAACTAAGCAAGGAGGCCGGGGCCATGACAGACCAGGACAACGCGCTCTTCCAGCAGAACCTCTTCGACATCTACACCGGCATCCTCTTCAACAACCAGTCCTTCGCGGCGGGCCCGGGGGCGGGAGAGATCACCTACGACTTCGCCTGCCCGGAGTACCGGACCCTCGTCGAGCGCTACGGCATCGACCGGACCGCCGGAGAGGGTACGGCCTTTGACCGGAGCGTCCGGCTCCTGCACTGGATGGCCCCCCGGCTCACCCACAAGGGAGACTACGACAACCATGTCCCCGTCAACGCCCTGGACCTGCTGGAGTACAGCCTGGACAACCCTGCGCAGGGCATCAACTGCGTGAACAAGGCGAAAATTCTGGCGGAGTGCTGTCTGGCCCTGGGCATCTATGCCCGGCGGGCGCATCTCATGCCCTACTCCCCCTACGACGGGGACAACCATGTGGTCACGGAGGTCTACGATCCGGAAAAGGGCTGGGTGATGCTGGATCCGTCCATGGACGGCTATTTCGTAGACGAGGCGGGACAGCCCCTCTCCGTCCTCGCCATGCGGGAGAAGCTGGCAGAGCAGGCGAACGTCTCCTTCGCCCTCTGCGAGGAGGATAAGACGGACATCCGGAAGCTGATGGACGTCCACAGGGAGGACAATGCCTATTTTGCCAAGAACCTCTTCCGCATCGCTGTGGACCGCCATAACGGCTTCGGCGACGGGGACCGGGAGGCATTGTGGCTGGTCCCGGCGGGGTGCGATGTGACACGGACCACCCTGGCTAATATCGACTACCGGATGCGGCGCTATCCGGCGGGGGAGGAGGCGTTCCGCAAGTGGCGGGAGAGCGTCCAGGCCCAGCCGGCCCCGACGCCTCAGAACGTGGAGCTCTTCACCGCGCCGCCCCAATAAACACTTAAAACGCTGAAAGGCCCTGCCGTTTCCGGCGGGGCCTTGTAAGAAAGAAGGTTTCTATAATGACAAGCGATCCCCTGAAGCTGGGCCCCCAGAACGCCCCCCACCGGGCCCTCTACCACGCCCTGGGCCTCACGGAGGAGGAGATATCCCGCCCCCTGGTGGGCGTTGTGAGTTCCTACAACGAGATCGTCCCCGGGCACATGAATATCGACAAGATCGTGGACGCGGTAAAGCTGGGCGTGGCGATGGCGGGGGGGACCCCCATCGTCTTCCCGGCCATTGCGGTCTGCGACGGCATCGCCATGGGCCACCGGGGCATGAAGTACTCCCTGGTGACCCGGGACCTCATCGCCGATTCCACCGAGGCCATGGCCCTGGCCCACGGCTTCGACGCCCTGGTGATGGTCCCCAACTGCGACAAGAACGTGCCGGGTCTCCTCATGGCGGCGGCGCGGCTGAACCTGCCCACGGTGTTCGTCAGCGGCGGGCCCATGCTGGCCGGGCACATCGACGGCGGCAAGACCAGCTTCTCCACCATCTCCGAGGCGGTGGGCAAGTTCAACGCCGGGACCATGAGTGAGGAGAAGCTCCGGGAGTACGAGTGCAAGACCTGTCCCACCTGCGGCTCCTGTTCGGGGATGTACACGGCCAACTCCATGAACTGCCTGACCGAGGCGCTGGGCATGGGCCTGCGGGGCAACGGGACCATCCCCGCCGTGTACTCCAGCCGCATCGAGCTTGCCAAGCACGCGGGCATGGCGGTGATGGAGCTCATCAAGCGGGACATCCGGCCCCGGGATATTATGACCGAGGCGGCGTTCCGCAACGCGCTCACTGTGGACATGGCGCTGGGGTGCTCCACCAACAGTATGCTCCACCTGCCCGCCATTGCCCACGAGTGCGGGATTGAGATCAACCTGGATATCGCCAACGCCATCAGCGCAAAGACGCCCAACCTCTGCCACCTGGCCCCCGCGGGACGGACCTACGTGGAGGAGCTGGACGAGGCAGGGGGCGTATATGCGGTGATGCACGAGCTTGCCAAGAGGGACCTGCTGGACCTCAACTGCCTTACGGTTACCACCAAGACCGTTGGGGAGAACATCGCCGGATGCGAGAATCAGGACCCGGAGGTCATCCGGCCCATTGAGGATCCCTACAGCGAGACCGGCGGCATCGCTGTGCTCCGGGGGAACCTGGCTCCCGACGGCAGTGTGGTAAAGCGGTCCGCCGTTGCGCCGGAGATGCTCTTCCACGAGGGGCCTGCACGGGTCTTCGAGTGCGAGGAGGACGCCCAGGCGGCCATCAACGCCGGGAAGATCAACCCTGGCGACGTGGTGGTCATCCGCTATGAGGGGCCCAAGGGCGGTCCGGGGATGCGTGAGATGCTCAATCCCACCAGCGCCATCATGGGCATGGGACTGGGCTCCAGCGTGGCGCTCATCACGGACGGGCGGTTCTCCGGGGCGACCCGGGGGGCGTGTATCGGCCATGTGTCGCCGGAGGCGGCAAGCGGCGGGGCCATCGGCGTGGTGGAGGAGGGGGATATCATCTCCATCGACATCCCCGCCGGGAAGCTGGAGCTGAAGGTCGAACCCGAGGTGCTGGCAGAGCGTATGAAGCATTTTGTCCCCAAGAAGAAGGAGCTGACGGGCTATCTGAAGCGGTATGCGGCGCTGGTGTCCAGCGGGGCGTCGGGGGCGGTGCTGAACTGATATGACGTTGAAGGAATTGAGCTCCCGGCTATACAGCCTGGCGGTATTTCGCGGGCTGCTGCGGGACCCGGTGATGGAGGCGCTGGCGCGGTGTGTGCGGGACTGTGCGGACCTGAGCAACTGGGACGCGCTGGGGTCCTATGGGGAATTTGTCTCCCGGCTCTACCGGGCCGGAGGGGACCTGGGGCGGCATATCCAGAGGGCTGTGGAGCAGGATGAGAACGTGTGCATCCGGGCGGCGGGCCGTGGAGAGGCCCTGCCGGAGTATCTGGTGCGGACGGCGGCGGAGGAGCTGAGGACTCTGCAAGCGGCGGCGGAATTGACGCCGGAGACGCTGGCACTGCCGCTTCTGAGGAGCGATTCTGAATACCTGCCCTGGTTCGGGACCACGGAGGTGGACCTTGCGGCGCTGTACCGGGAGCGGCTGGAGAATGTGGGCCGCTACGGCTGGGGGATGTACGCCCGGCACCATATGTTCTACCTGGATGAAGGGGGGCATGTGGTCCCGGTGCGGCATCCGGA
Source organism: uncultured Oscillospiraceae bacterium (assembly GCA_910587785.1). Classification (GTDB taxonomy): domain Bacteria; phylum Bacillota; class Clostridia; order Oscillospirales; family Oscillospiraceae; genus Pelethomonas. Next base: position 25,274 of record CAJUOA010000019.1, read on the forward strand.
TGAGACGAGGCTGACCGAGCTGGTGGACTACCGGCGGGAGCAGGCGCTGATTCTGGACAATACGCGGGCACTGCTTGCGGGGCGTCCGGCGGCGAATGTGCTCCTCACCGGCGACGCGGGCACGGGGAAGAGCTCCACCATCAAGGCGGTGGTCAATGAGCTCTATCCCCAGGGGCTGCGGATCATTGAGGTGCGCAAGGAGCTTTTGCGCTCCATCCCCGCGCTGCTGGACGAGCTGACGGACAATCCGCTGAAGTTCATATTGTTCATTGACGATCTGTCCTTTCAGAAGGGGGATGACCGGTACAGTGCATTGAAGGCGGTGCTGGAGGGGTCGGTGTCGGCGAAGAGCCGGAATGTGGCCATTTATGCTACCAGCAACCGGCGGCATCTGGTACGGGAGACGTTCTCTGACCGGGAGGGGGACGATGTCCACCGGGGGGAGACGATGCAGGAGATGATTTCGCTGTCGGAGCGGTTCGGACTGCATGTGACGTTCCAGAAGCCCAATAAGGAGACGTATCTGGAGATCGTCCGGCGCTTGGCGGAAGCCCGGGGGGCGCAATTGGAAACTGGTACGCTGGAGGCGCTTGCGGAGCGGTTTGCGCTGGAGCGCGGCGGGCGTTCCGCAAGGGCGGCGAAGCAGTTTGTGGACAGTCTGCTGAGATAGAGTAGAGCAAGGGCGGGCCCTTTGAGGGGCCCGCCCTTGGCAATTATTTGGGAAGGTTTTGGCTGAGGAATATCCCGCCCCGGTGGGGGGCTCACAACGCAGGGGCCGAAGGGCGGCAGCGCAGTAGCATCGGGAGAAAGGGGCGGATGATATCCGCCCCTACGAAGGTGGTGCGCCGTATTGCAGGGCAGTATCGTCCGCACCGTGCCGGTGGCCCGGTAGTCTCTCAAAAGAATCGTGCTTCTCGGAGGCGAACCCAACGATGAAGACCGAAGGGCCAGGGAGTGGTTCCAGCGATCTGAGCGGCATCGGCCCAGGGAAGAAATTGGGAAAACCCAGACTACCAGGTCGTAGCGAAAAATAAAAAACCCCCGTAATCAAGGAAGATTCTTAAGAAACTACGTTTCTTAAGCGGTTTTTTGGTGACTTTTTGTCCGAACAAAAAGTCACCGGGGGTCCGGGGGCGCGAAGCCCCCGGGGCCTCCGTGATAGCAGCACCTCAGTTAAAGCCAAAAATTTTCTGACTGATCCGGTAGCCTCCGATAGCGATCTGCCGTCCCAGGGGTCCCGGGAGGTTCAGGAAGGTGCCAAAGAGCCCGTGGCGGAGCTTCCCATAGACCCAGGGGTGGTGCTCCCGGATGCCGGCCCAGAGCTGACGTTTTTTCTCCCGGTGCTCGGGGGTGTTGGAGAGGGTGAGCATGACGGTAGAGATAGCGGTGACGATCTCCAGGTAGTTGAAGAGGTAGCGAGCCTGCCGCTTGTCGGCCACCTGCCGCAGGTCCACCTGCTCGAGCATCAGGCGGTTGACCCGGAGCTGCTGGTCGATGCGGCGGATCATGGTCTGCTCCTGGACGGACTGGTCCTCCCGGCCGATGTAGTAGTGGTAGAGATCCACATCCAGGTAGTACATGGTCTCCACCGAGGCCAGGGGGACATAGGCAAAGAGGTTGTCCACATAAAAGGTATGCTTAGGGAGCTCCAGACCGCTCTGGCGCAGGAGCTCCGTGCGGTAGATGAGGGCGTGCATGAGCAGGTACTGCCCTTTGCGGAAGCGGCCGGCGCCGTCCCAGCCCAGGACCCGGTCCCGGGGGAGGGCGCTGCCGTAGCGGATGACCTTCTTGTGGGTGACGCCCACTTTGTCATAGATGTAGTTGCTGACGAGCAGGTCCACAGGCTTCTCCATCCGGGAGAAATCCCGCAGGACAGAGAGGATGCGCGCGAGGGCGTCCGTATCCACCCAGTCGTCGCTGTCCACCACCTTGAAGTAGAGCCCCACGGCATTGCGGATGCCGGTCATCACCGCGCCGCCGTGGCCGGCGTTCTCCTGGTGGATGGCCCGGACGGCGGCGGGGTGGGCCTGCGCCAATTCATCGGCGATGGCGGCGGTGCCGTCTTTGGAGCCGTCGTCCACGATGAGGATCTCGATCTCCTCACCGCCGGTCAACAGCGTCTCCACACAGTGGCGCATATAGTCCTGGGAGTTGTAGCAGGGTACCGCCACCGATAACAGTTTCATTGAGGTGCCTCCTTATAGGTATTGGTGCGCTTGGTCAGACGGGCAGAAACGATAATATGCCCAGGGGCGGGCAGGACCCGTCATTGGGCATATCGACAAAATGCGCGGGAACCTTAACCCTGTTTCCGGCCAAAATGCGGGAGGAGGCGTCACCCGGCGTCCGGCGTCTCAGGGCTGTCTGCCAGGACCGCATGGACGGTCCAGCGCCGGGCATAGCCGGTGCCGGTACAGGTGGAGAGGGTCAATATGGGGTCCGTCGCCTGGGGCGTGACGCCGGTGTCGATCACAGAGCCCTCCAGGCAGTCCTGAAGGAGGGCGTCCTCCCGGCCTTCCAGGTTTTTCTCGTATACGATGCCCATGGTGTCGGCCTCCCGGGCGGAAAAGACGTCGTAGCGGTACACGCCGCTGTCCAGGACCAGGTACACACTGGGGTGCTCCCGCAGAAACTCGGCGCTGCGATAGTCTTTCAGGGCGGTGAACATGGTGCCGTTTCGCATCCGGTGGCCGTAGACGAGGGTATGGAAGCCGGAAAAGTCCGCGCTTGCGCCGCAGTCCAGGAAGATCGCGCCGCAGGAGCTGTTCTCCCTGTCCCAGGTGTGGGCGAGGTAGTAGTCGTTGTCCGTCCCCTGGACCACGGGATAGGAGATCTCCGTGCCGGGGAGGGCGATCCAGCCCACTACATCGGGGTTCACCTCCCGCAGGGCCTGCAAGTCGATCTGCGCCAAGGTCTCCTCTGCGGACAAGGGCGCTTCCGGAGCCTCTTGGGAGGGCTGGGCGCTCTCCGGCGTGGAGGCGGCGGGGAGCGCCCGGTCCGGGAGCCCCGCGATCTGCGCCGCCTGGGTGTTGCTCTGGGAGCTGGTCTGCTCCCCCTTCGTCTGCCGGACGATCAGGAACAGCCCTATGAGCACTACCGCCAGCAGGCACAGCTGTAATACACGCAGTCCACGTTTCATCTGGTTCCTCCTTACAGACAGCAGAGCCGGGGCCCGCTGTCGGGCCCCGGCTCGCCGATTGGTTGTTATGGTTCTTTAGTTCTCCTGGGCCTCCTCCTGATTCTTCCGCGCAAGGATGGTGATAAACACCAACCCGGCTGCGGCCAGGAAGGTCATGGTGTACCAGATACCGGAGATGTCGCCCGTCTTGGGGACGTCAGGATTGGCCAGGGGCACTTCCTCCTCCGGGATCTCCATCAGCTCCTCAACAGGCTCCTCGGCCTCCGGCGCGTCGGTCAGAGGTACGCCGGCATCCGGGATCGTGACGTCCGGGACATCGGGGGTGGCGGGAGCGTTGGGGGGCGGCAGCTGGGACTGCACGGTGTCAGGGGGCGTGGGAGTGGGGTCGGGATCGGGATCCGGGGTCGGATCGGGATCAGGATCGGGGTCCGGAGTGGGGTCCGGATCGGGATCGGGGTCCGGGGTCGGATCGGGATCAGGGTCCGGAGTCGGGTCCGGAGTCGGGTCCGGATCGGGATCAGGGTCCGGAGTCGGATCGGGGGTCGGGGTCGGATCGGGGTCCGGATTTGTAACGATCTTGACGTTGACAAAATCCGTCGTGACGGTCAGACCATCCTCAGACTTGTCAAGATTCAGGAACTCGTCAAAGGTCCCCTCCAAAGCGGCTCTATCTTCGTCCGTCAGCTTGTTGTAATCTTCTTCGTCCATGACGATATAGACATTGGTGTCCACCTCGTACCCCTCGGGGGCCGTAATCTCCTGAAGGTAGTAGACAATGTCCTTCATCATGGCGTAGTCAATGTTCAGCTCGCCGCCCGTGGTCCAGATCGTGCTGGGGGTTGTCACAAATGTGTAGGAAATGTTTCCGTCGTCATCCGTGTTGGCTGTGCAGTACATCTTGACATCGGTCTCGGTACCATCTTCGTTCTTGACCTTGTCGATGTAGTACACCTGGAACTCGGTCTCGGAGCTGGTGATGGTCTCGCCGGTCTCCCCGTCCTTCTTGGTCAGGTTGAAGTCGATGTCCATGCGCTCCAGCTGGATAGAGCTGTACCAAGGCCACATGGTATCCTGCCAGTCGTTGCCGGTCAGCTCGCCGTCAATGTTCAGAGCCATCATCAGGCTGGTCCAGGTGGCTTGATCGACGCTCAGGCCGCCAGACAGAAGGGTCTGGAAATACTTATCCGTCTTTTCCCAGATTTCCTGGTGATCCATGTAGTAGTACAGTGCGTTCTGGTAGCCATTGTCGGTCCAGCTGTCGTTCTCATACTCCCACCGGTTGGTCTCGGTGTTGAAGTGTGCGCCTTTCAAGATCGCATCGATGTCGGCCTCATCGCCAAAAGCGAAGGAGAACAGCTGCTTATAGAACGTGTCGTATTTGACGGTCTCCAAGTGGGCGTCAACTACGAATTTCTCACCGCCCAGCGTGAACCACTTGTTGCCGCTGGTCGTGGTCTTGGTCAGCTGCTCCTGGGCGCTGGGGTTGTTCTTAATCAGTTCGTCCACTGTGGCGTAGCTGGTGCCATCCTTTGAATTGTAGTAATCCAGAAGATAGGCATTGAGCTTTTCAGCTATAGTCTCTCCTTCATAGCCGTTCAGGAACTTCGTGATTTCAGACTCCCAGTAGCTGGGGTAGCCGGTAACGTTGCCATTGTCATCGTAATTCAGGCCCACACGGCCATCGCCCAGGATGTTGTTCTGATTCAGGGGATTTTTCGGGTCGGTCATACCGATTTTGTCGAACAAGTCCTGCATGGGGCCCGCCGTCATCGTGACATGGTAGTCGTGGACATCAACATACTCGTCAGGCAGAATCTGACCGTCGAAGCCCGTGACACCGTCGCTCATACCCAGATTATTGGGGTCGATCAGCCAGCGGCCGTCGGGCATCTTGTAGCGCCGCTCGTACTCCTCGGGATCGTTCTCCCAGAGCTCCTTCAAACCAGCCATAAACTCGCCCATATCAGGCGTGGCCAAGGTGAAGCTACCAGACTGGTACTTGTAGGTGTGCTTGGAGTCGCTGGTGAGATACAGCTCGAACTTCTTCACATCACCAGGTTCCAGGACGTCCGCGCCTATACGGCGGTCGAATTCGGCCTTCAGGTCAGCGATAGCCTTGTCATAGGCAGCCTTGTCATTGGCGTACTTCGCCTCGATCTCGGCCTTATTGGCGTTGTACTCCTCCAGAGCTTCCGCATAAGCGGCCTCGGCCTCAGCCTTAGCGGTATTGTAGGCGTCCAGAGCGCTCTGGTACTTCTCCATCTCGGCCAGGTATGCCTGGTACTCGGGAGAATCCACACCGTGCTCCTTCTCGAACTGCTCCTGGGCGGCTTCGTACTCAGCCAGCTGGGCTTGGTACTCGGTGAACTTGTCGGCGTAGCCTGCCAGAGCCTCTTCGTAGGCCTTGTAGGCGTCGGAAGACTTGTCGACCTCGTACTCGGGAGCGGGCTGCTTCAGGACAGGCGTTCCATTGTTGGTGCCGTCAGGCCATTTGACGGTAATACCACAACCGTAGTACAGCATCGTGTCGGGGTCGCCAAAATTAGCGTACATATGGCCATCAGCTTTCCACTTGGACCAGTTGTCCATGACCCAGTCCACCATGGCCTGGTCATACATATACGCCGCAGACTCTTTGACGAAGGGGTCATCCTTAGACAGCCCAGTCTTCTCAGCGATGATAGCCGCATAGTCGAAGTTCTGGTCGGGCTCGCCCTCAGGATCCCGTGCCACGTTAGTCACGATGTCCTCATAGGCAATGTCCAAGTTCTCGTCTAGGTCTTCGGGCTTGCCTGGCTCTACGGGAGCAACCGGCTCCTCAGGCTTCACTGGGGCATCCGGTGCCACAGGCTTCTCAGGCTCCACGGGGGCCTCGCCGATGTCTTCCAGTACGGGTTCTTTGCCAACGTCACCCATCACAGGCTCTTCGATCTTGTTCTTGGCGTCCTCCAGCTCCTGCTTGCCGGTCTCGGCATACTTGCCCAGGAGCTCCAGGGCGTAGGTCAGATCGATGGTCTGGGTGGCAGCTTCTGCCTCGCTGCCGATGTTGAACGTGATCTTGTACACGTCGTTGTCGGCATCGTAGAAGATATCCCAGTTTTTGTCCTCCAGATTCAGCTTGTCGCTGGAGGTTCCGATGTCAGCACTCACGTCCTCAGACGCACCAGGACGCTCGGTCTTGGTGATGTCCCAAGGCTCACTGGACTCGGTGTTGTTGACATCCTCGCCGGTGTCCTCAGTGTCCTCAGTGTCCTCAGCGGTACCGGTGTCCTCGGTGGTGCCGGTGTCCTCAGTGTCCTCAGTGGTGCCGGTGTCCTCAGTGTCCTCAGTGGTGCCGGTGTCCTCAGCGTCCTCAGTGGTGCCGGTGTCCTCAGCGTCCTCAGCGGTACCGGTGTCCTCAGTGTTGCTGGTGCCCTCAGTGCCCTCAGTGTCCTCAGCGGTACCGGCGTCCTCAGTGTCACTGCCGGTATTGCCAATGGAGGGATCGCTGATTCCATCATCCTCGCCGGGGACGGCGGGCTCAGCGCCGCCGGTGTCATCGGCGGGGCCGGGAGCGCTGGTCTCATCGGAGGTGCCGTCCACCGCGATCACAGTGATCTCCGGGTTGCTGCTAGTAGTGTCCTCGCCCTCGCTGGCGAACGCCACACTCTGGAGCATACTAAAGCTCATCGTCAGAGCGGTGAGCATAGCGAGCACACGCTTGCAGGTATTTCTGCGATTTCTTGTTGTCTTCATGACAGTATTCCTTTCTTTGCAAGTATTTGCTCGGACGCAAAGAAATCCGGTGACCGAACGAGCATAGGGTGAAGGACTCACCCCTTAGCCTCAGGTTTTGCGTCCCACCGTTTCCGATGGTTTGCCAGAGCGCAACCGAACGGGCGTAGAGCGGATGCCTCCGCCCCTTAGCCTCAGGTTTTGCGTCCCGCCGTTTCCAACGGTTTGCCGGATCGCAGCCGAACGGGCATAGAGCGGTTGTTGCCGCTCCGTAGCCTCTGGCTTTGCGTCCCATCGTTTCCAATGGTTTGCCGATGCGCCGCCGGGGTATTTTCTCCCGCTGCCGCCGGCGCGGACGGCGGGGGAGCCATACACCATAGCGCTACCTCCTCCCGAAGTATAGTAAAAGGTGCGATACATATTACAAAAAAGTGTACCTTCCTGTAACGCATCCCACCTCTCCTGATAGTAATAGTTTACCAAATACTTTGCTGAGTTTCAAGAGTTTTTTCTGGGAATTTTACCGAAAGCTCCCCTTGCAGAAAGGTACACATAATTGCATCGATTAGGAGTGAAGTTTTAAGCAGTGTACGCTCTGCTGGATTTGAGCTTACAAAGCCAATTGAAGATTGCGGGGTAGAAATAAACTGGTTTCAGAAGGGCGGAAGTTATTTAGATAATCCTCTTCTAAAAATTATTGAAAACAAAATACATGCCTCAGAGAGAATAAATCATTGCCCTTCCTCAAGCGATGTCTGGGAAACCTATTTTGACAAATCAATCAACGGAGAAGAAACTAGAAAGTACATTCTGAACAATTCTTTGTACCGCCCCAGAGATATAATTCGCATGATGTTAGCTATCCAGGACCAATCAAAAGTAACAGGAAAATTCTCTCAGGCATCATTCGATAAATCTCAGCAAGAGTATTCCAGGCGTATGTGGACGGAAATAACCGATGAACTAAGGCTTTCTTACTCGGCAGATGAAGTAGAGGTTATTTTCACTCTGTTGAACAGGATTACGCTCCCATTTACATTTGATTCCTTAACAGATAGGATAGCAGACTTAAGCAAAATTTACCCCAATGTGAAAGAGTTCTTTGTGAAAGAACCGCTGATTAATATTCTAAAAAAGCTGTATGAATTGGGTGTAATTGGGAATACAGGCGAACGGATGAATTTTGTTTTCCTTGAAAGGCCAGCACTTGATCCATTGGGGCCTATGGTGATTCATACCCCATTACGTAATTATTTCTCTGTTCAGTATAATTAATCTGATATGATGGAGAGATATAAAACATGAGCTACGACTACTCCGAAAACATCCTGATCCAAAAGAGTGCCGCCGACCTGCTCCATGACGAGCTGGGCTGGGAGTCCGTCTACGCCTACAACACCGAGCAGTTAGGCGAAACCGGCACTCTGGGCCGCAAGAGCTACAAGGAAATCCTGCTGACCCGGTATTTTCGGGAGGCTCTGCTGCGCCTGAATCCGTGGCTCACCCCCGCTCAAATCGAAGAGGCCCAACGGCTCATGGAGCGCCGCCTGTCCACCGCCTCCCCGCTGCAAATCAACGAGGAAAAATATTTCCTGATCCGGGACGGCATCCCCGTCACCGTAAAAAGACCGGGAGGCAGAACAGAGAAGAAATATGCCGCCGTCATTGACTTCCAGAATCCGGCGAACAACCACTTCCTCGCTGTCCGGGAGATGAAAATCCACGGTAATCTCTACCGCCGCCGGACGGATATTGTGGGTTTTGTCAACGGAATTCCTCTGCTTTTCGTGGAATTGAAGGCCGCTGGAGTGGACGTGCAGGACGCCTATACCAATAACTACACCGACTATCTGGACACCATCCCCCGTCTGTTTGATTACAACGCCTTCCTGATTCTCTCCAACGGCACCGATGCCAAGGTGGGCACGCTGGGCAGCAAGTACGAGTTTTTTCACGAATGGAAACGGCTGGGGAAAAAGGAACCGGGCAACGTAGCTCTGGAGACCATGCTCCGGGGGATCTGCAAAAAAGAAAATTTTCTTGATCTGCTGGAGAATTTCATCCTTTTTGACCACTCCGGCGGACACACGGTAAAAATTTTGGCCCGGAACCACCAGTATCTAGGCGTCAACGAGGCGGTCAAAGCTTATGAAGCACGTCGGCTGAACAACGGAAAACTGGGGGTCTTCTGGCACACCCAGGGCAGCGGCAAGAGCTATTCCATGGTGTTCCTGGCTCAGAAGATACGCCGCAAGTTTTCCGGCTCTCCCACCATCGTGGTGCTGACAGACCGGGAGGAATTGAACAGCCAGATCAGCGACACCTTTGAAAACTGCGGTATCCTGGGCAAAGCCACGGCCGGGCAGTTCATCGCCTCCAGCGGTACGGATTTGGTAGAAAAGCTGCGGGGCAACCCCAGCTTTGTCTTCACCCTGATCCAGAAGTTCAACAAAACAGATGTGGAGCCGATTTCCCCTGACCACGATATTCTCATCATGTCAGACGAAGCCCACCGCAGTCAGTACGGCATTTTCGCGGACAACATGATCCGCCTTCTGCCTGCCGCCTCCCGGATTGGCTTTACTGGCACGCCGCTGCTGTCCAGCGACCATATTACAGAGCGCACCTTCGGCGGCTACATATCGGTGTATGACTTCCAGCGCGCCGTGGACGACGGCGCAACGGTGCCGCTGTACTACGAAAACCGTGGCGAGAAGATTTTGGACGTGAAGGACAACCCGGAAATCACAGACCGGATTCTGGACGCCATTGAGCAGGCCGACCTGGACGTGGACCAGCAGGACAAGCTGGAGCGGGAGTTCGCAAAGGAAATTCACCTCCTCACTGCCACACCCCGCCTTGAGCGCATCGCCCAAGATTTCGCAAGGCATTATTCCGACCTGTGGACCAGCGGCAAGGCTATGTTCGTCTGCCTGAATAAGGTCACCTGCGTCCGCATGTATGACCTGGTTCAGAAATACTGGGCCGCAGAGATTGATGCATTAAAAGAGCAAATCAAGAGCGTGTCTCAGCAGGAGGCTCAGGAACTGGAGCGCAAGCTGCAATGGATGCAGGAGACCGAGATGGCGGTGGTTATTAGCCAAGAGCAGAACGAGGTTCAGACCTTCCAGAAATGGGGACTGGATATTCAGAGCCATCGGACGAAGATAGAAAAGCGGGAGCTGGACAAGGAGTTCAAAGACGCCGCCAATCCACTCCGTGTGGTGTTCGTCTGCGCAATGTGGCTCACCGGCTTCGACGTAAAGTGCCTGTCCTGTCTGTATCTGGACAAGCCGCTGAAGGCACACACACTGATGCAGACCATCGCTCGGGCCAACCGTGTAGCGGAGGGGAAAAGCAACGGTCTGATTATCGACTACGTCGGGATCGTGAAAGCGCTGCGAAAGGCGCTGGCCGATTACACAACCAATATGAACGGTGCCGGAAGCGCCGACCCCACCGTGGATAAGGAGACGCTGGTCGCAAAAATTCTGGAGACCATCGTTGCGGCTGAGTCGTTTTTGTCCAGTCGGGATGTTTCGCTACAAACGCTGATTGCCGCTAAGGGCTTTGAAAAGCTGTCCCTGCTGCAAACTGCGGCCAATGCTGTGTCTGGCACCTTGGAGGCAAAGAAGACCTTCCAAACCTACGCATCCGAGTTGGTACGTCTGATGAAGTATGCGAACCGAGAGGATATTGAGCTTGACGTCCACCGTCGGTATGAGGCGATTGCCGCCATTCACGGACTGCTGAAAAAGAAGCGCAAGGCAGCGAACAACGTGGACCTGATGGTAGAGATCAACCGCATTATCAGCGAGTACGTCCAAATCGAGCAGGCGGTCGAAGGGATCATACCATCCCGCCAGTTCGATATCAGCAGAATCGACTTTGATTTGCTGCGCCGGGAGTTCGCCCGCGCAAAGAAAAAGAACCTTATCCTGAAAGATTTGCAGGACTTAATCTGTGAACGCCTGGACAAGATGCTGTTCAACAATCCCAACCGTATCAAATATCATGAGAGGTACCAGTCAATCATCGAGGACTACAACAGCCAACAGGATCGTGCTACTATCGAAAAGACCTTTGATGATCTGATGAAACTGGTACAAAACATGGATCAGGAGGAGCAGCGATATGTGCGGGAGGGGTTTTCCAGCGACGAAGAGCTGTCCCTTTACGATATGCTGTTCTCCGAAAATCTTTCCAAGCAGGACATCCAGAAAATCAAACAGGTAGCAGTCGATCTCCTGCAAAAGGTTAAATCCAGGATAGCGGAGCTTGATCACTGGACAGACAAGCAGGAAACAAAAGCCGCTATCGACACCCTCATCCGTGACACGCTCTGGAGCGGGCTTCCGGAGTGCTATGACGAACTGAGTATCTCCGGCCATCGTCAAAGAATTTATGAGTATGTCTACACTCGGTATAAGGATGCCGCATAAAGTTTATCCTGATAAGTATTCCTTCTCTGCGGAAATTCACATTTGCAACCGTCCGATCCTCGCTATCTCTCTTGATTTCCACATTAGACCTCTTGCGAAATTAAGCTAAGCGGTCAAAGTTGCAGATGCCAGCAA
>CAJUOA010000020.1 GCA_910587785.1 uncultured Oscillospiraceae bacterium
TGGACAGCCTGACCACCATCCGCAAGCTGAAGGAGCATGGCGTGGAGGTCTACTTCGAGAAGGAGAATATCTGGACCTTCGATTCCAAGGGAGAGTTGCTCATCACCATCATGTCCTCTCTTGCCCAGGAGGAGAGCCGCTCCCTTTCGGAGAACATCACCTGGGGCCAGCGCAAGCGGTTCTCTGACGGCAAGGTCAACCTCCCCTATAAGCAGTTTCTCGGCTACCGAAAGGGGCCGGACGGTTTCCCGGAGGTAGTGGAGGACGAGGCCAAGATCGTCCGCCGTATCTACGCCCTTTTCATGGAGGGCAAGACCAGCTATGCCATCGCCAAGGCCCTCACCGCTGACGGCATCCCCACGCCCTCCGGGAAAAGCAAATGGGGAGCCAGCGTGGTGGAGAGCATCCTCACGAATGAAAAATATAAGGGGGCGGCACTCCTTCAAAAGTGCTATACGGTTGATTTCCTCAATAAAAAGCGGAAGGTCAACGAGGGCGAGGTTCAGCAATATTGGATCGAGCGGAGCCACCAGCCCATTATCCAGCCTCACGAGTTTGATGTTGTCCAGGCCGAGTTCGCTCGGCGAAAGGGCATGGGCCTCCACTACAGTGGCGGCGGGGTATTCTCCTCCCGGCTGGTCTGCGGCGACTGCGGCGGCTGCTACGGACCCAAGGTCTGGCACTCCAACAGCAAGTATCGCCGCGTTGTCTGGCAGTGCAACGGAAAGTTCAGCAACGAGGAAAAGTGCCGCACTCCGCATTTGATGGAGGAGGACATCAAGGCCCGGTTCCTGGCAGCGTTCAATCAACTGCTGGACGGCAAGGAGGCTCTGCTGGATGACTGCCGCATCATGCAGGACCACCTCACCAACTGCTCCGCCATTGACGCGGAACTGGACGAGCTGCTCCGGGAGATCGCGGTGGTGACAGAACTGACCCAGCGGTGCATCCAGGAGAACGCCAGAAACGCACAGAGCCAAGATGAGTACGCCGAACGCTACAACGGCTATGTGGCAAGGTATGAAAAGGCCAAGGCCAGGGTGGATGTCCTTCAGGAGCAGAAAAAACAGCGGCAGGCCAAAGCTGACCTCATTGGCGGGCTCATGTTCGCTCTGCATGAGTTGGAGGATGGCGTTACTGAGTTTGACAATACCCTCTGGCTGGCGGTGGTGCGTAAGGCCACAGCCTACCACGATGGGAGGCTGGTGTTCACCTTCCAGAATGGGATGGAGATTGAGGGATAACTGAATAGGAACACACATGGCCCGCTGGCTCATTTGGAGCTGGCGGGCCTTTTTGTGTTGCATACCGTTTAAGTCAATGGTATAATGCAAATATACACTTTGTGTATAGAAATCCAACAACGGAGATTATCATATGGATATACCTAATTTGATAGCTAATTTTCAGCAGCTTGCTCCAGAATTTGCATCCTCATACTGTATTGTAAATGGAGCAATCATGAATCTTAATGAAATACAGAACATGGGCTATGATGAGTTCTCTTTTCGTTCAAAAATCAATATGCCACTACGACTTTATCGATATTACCCTAACAAAAAGGACATAGATAAAGAAAATGGCGAAGAAATCAATTACTCCATCCAAGCATTGGAGCATAATACAGTTTTCCTTCAAAGTCCAACTGCATTTGACGATGTATATGATTCGGATATTAATATTGACTATCCTGCGTATGAACATCTGCGATTGATTGAATATTGTAAAAGATGTGGAATAGAAGTTAATTCAGATCAACCAAGCCAGGCAATTGGAGATGCTTTAGTGAAGGCATTATGGGAGCATTATATTGCAAATGGCAACCTTAACAATGTATTTACAAAAACGCCAGACTCAGAAATTGAGCAACTGACGAATCAGATTTTTGAGCAAAAAATTCTCATAGAATTATGCAACACCCATGATTTCGGCTTAGCTCTATCAAAAGCATTACAAGGTGAATATTCAGATTACATCTCTCAACTAAAAAATACTTTTCGGACTGTTTGCTTTGCCACAACACCATATTCACAACTTATGTGGGGTGGTGCATATGCTAATTTCCACAATGGTTTTTGTGTTGAATACACCGTATTGCCTAACGATGAAACTTATAAAGAAGTGTACTACAATTTATTCCCTATGATTTATTGTAAGGTTCGTCCGAATATGACTCTACGGCTTGTTGCTGCAAAGGATAAGGGTATGACAAAAGAAACCCTATGGGATATATATTCTCATGGCGTTTTACGAAAAAGTATCGATTGGGCATTTCAAAATGAATGGCGATTACTGCTTCCTTTGCGTAGTAAGAACGTAGCGGATTACAATGTAAAATTTTTCCCTATCTCAAAAGTCTATCTGGGTAACCGAATGGTTCCAGAGGAAAGAAGAAAAATAATAGATATTTGCCACAGCAAGAACATTCCGTATATTGGCGTAAAAAGAAGTCCTTCAGTTTTTGAGATGCAAGATTGTGAAATCAGATGTGAGGATTGCCCGCAATATGTAAATTCAAAGAAATGATGCTACATATGTTTTGCTTGGATCATTGGATCATACCCCTGATAAACAGTATTTAGGGACACACATTTGAACACTGCCAAAGGGTAATATGGACCTTACACCCCATTCTATTGAATCTGCACACCCTTTGGAACCGTCCTGCACACCCCCTCGCACTTAGCCTTGAAAACTGAAAAAAATTTGCACCCCCTATGCGGCAAGGGTGTGCAATCGTATCAAAATCACCATCGCTTTTCAAGAAAAACCTCTGGAATCGCAACGATTCCAGAGGTTTTTTGGTGCCTGTCCATTGTTGTTTTCCATGCGCTGCGCACTCTCCCGTTTCATCTGGTCAGTCACATGGCCGTAGACATCCAGTGTGAACGCCGCCGCGGCGTGGCCGAGGTTGCTCTGCACTGTCTTGATGCCATCGCCGGAGCGGATAGCTGCGACGGCATATGAATGCCCCTGCGGTTTGTCCTTATTCTTTTTCCTCTAAAAAGCGGCCATGAAATGGGGCCTACGGAAGGGGGTGATAACCAGGGGCAGATCTTAAAGGGCAAATTTTTCAGCCCGAGAAGGATGTTGAAAATGGGAGCCTGAGGTATTACCGTAAGGCAAAGTAACGACGGCTTAGACCTGTGCCACTTCGGCGCAAAAATGCACACGCATAGCAAATTTTACACACGGGTTTTCACATGAGCGAGCCCCACGAAACCGCGATCTCCTGGTTGATGAGACAGGCATGGCGCACATTTCGGTTTCCGCGAAGCGTACATCCATGCCCCCGGCTGGAGGGGGCGTGTACTGTTGTAGGGGCGCACAGTGTGCGCCCCTACAGCAGCTCCCGGGTCTTCGCCTGCTTTTTCGGAATCTGGATCGTAATCGTGATCGACTCCTCGTCCTCCTGCTGTTCACAGCGGGCGTCCACGCCTGCCCGGCGGATGGTCTCCATGCCCCGGGAGACGCTGTTGAGAAAGAGCCGCACATCCTTGATGATGTACACCGGACGCCGGGGCGGGGCCTGCCGCTGTTTCTTCTGGAGCAGCCCCTCCACGTACTCCTCCGCCGCGGCCACGTTCATCTGCTTCTCCCCCATGGTCCGGGCGGCGGCGAGCTGAGCCTCCGCGCCCTCCAGGCGGAGCAGGGCCCGGGCGTGGCGCTCAGTCAGGCCGAAGCGGCGCAGTACCTCCGTGCATTCCGGCCCCAGCCGCAAAAGCCGCAGCTTGTTGGCCACCGCCGACTGGGACCGCCCCAGACGGCGGGCCGCCTCCTCCTGACTCATGGCGTAGGTGGAGATGAGCCGCGCGATAGCCGCCGCCTCGTCCAGGTAGTGGAGGTCGCAGCGGTGGAGGTTCTCCACCAGGGCCAGCAGGGCGCTCTCCTGCCCGGTGGCCTGAACCAGGATGCAGGGCACCGTCTTCAGCCCCGCAAGTCCCGCCGCCCGCAGACGCCGCTCCCCCGCCACCAGCACATAGCCGGAGGGCGTCTTCTGCACGCTCAGGGGCTGGAGCACCCCGTGCTGCCGGATGGACTCCGCAAGCTCCCTGAGGGGCTCCTCCTCAAACCGGCGGCGGGGCTGCCGGGGGTTGGGGATGATGCGCTCGATGGGCACCTGGTGGATGCGGTTGGACTGGTAGAGACTGTTCCTCTTTTGTTCCATAGATGCTCCCCCTTTTCCGGGTTTTTCTCTATTTTAAGGCTTGTCCGGTGAAAATAGCATCAAATCCTGTCGGGGCGGTGCAAAATTATCCAATTCCCATTCGACTGCCCCGGGCTTCTTTTCTGTTTCTCCCTCCCCGGCGTTCTCTTGACATTTGTTGATCTAAAATTCTCCGTTCCCCCTTTTCGGAAGCTGTTTTTTGTGTTATAATGCGAAACTGTAAGGAATCACAGACAAGGAGGGGAGACCGATGGAGTATCGATCCCGCGGCGTGGAGGAGACGGAGGCCCTGGGAGAGCGCCTGGGGGCGCGTCTTTGCCCCGGGGACGTGGTGGCCTGCCGGGGGGACCTGGGGGCGGGGAAGACCGCCTTCACCCGGGGCCTGGCCCGTGGGCTCGGGTGTACGGGCCGGGTCACCAGCCCCACGTTCACCATCGTCAATGAGCACCAGGGCCGCGTGCCCCTCTTCCACTTCGACTGGTACCGTCTGGGCGGAGAGGAGGAGCTGTTCGACATCGGCTGGGAGGAGTATCTCGCCCGGGGCGGCGTGTGCGCTGTGGAGTGGAGTGAGCGGGCTCCGGAGGCCCTGCCGGAGGGCACTGTCACTGTGACCATCCGCCGGGACGAAGAGGACGAGGACCAGCGGCAGATCGCCATCGAGGGGGTGGAGGAGATATGAAGCTTCTAGCGCTGGAGACCTCGGCGAAGGCGGCGTCCTGCGCGGTGCTGGAGGACGCCGCGCCGGTGGCCGCGGCCTGGCAGTGCACGGGCCTGACCCACAGCCGGACATTGCTCCCCATGGTGGAGGACCTGCTGAAAAACAGCGGCCTGGCGCTCGAGGACATGGACGCCATCGCCGTGGCGGCGGGGCCGGGGTCCTTTACGGGCCTGCGCATCGGCATCGCGGCGGTGAAGGGCCTGGCCTGGGCGGCGGAGCTGCCCTGCATCCCCGTGTCCACGCTGGAGGCCATGGCCTGGCCTCTGGCCCACCTGGAGGGGACGGTGGCCTGCGCCATGGACGCCCGGCGGCAGCAGGTGTACCACGCCGTTTTCCGGGCATCCGGGGGCGCTCTGGAGCGCCTGCGGGCCGACTGCGCCGTGTCCTTGGAGGAGGCCGCCGCAGGCCTGGAGGGTCTGCCGGGGCCTGTTACCGTAGTGGGAGACGGCGCGGCGCTCCTACACAGCTTCCTCCGGGAGCGTGGCATCCCCAGCCGCATGGCCCCCGCCCATCTGTGCTGGCAGAGTGCGGCGGGCGTCGGGATGGCCGCCGCGCGGCTCTGGCCGGAGGGGGCGGTGAGTGCCCAGGCGGTCCGGCCCGCGTACCTCCGGCTGAGTCAGGCGGAGCGGGAGCGTCTGGCAAAGATGGAGAGCGAAGCGTAGCTTCGCGGACAAAAAGTTTTTCTTCTTTTGCTTCTTTTCTTCTTTGTACACAAAGAAGAAAAGAAGGGATGCCGATGAAAAGAGAGGAGCAGTTTCATGTATAGCGACAAGGTTCATATCGTCAGCCACCCGCTGGTGGCCCACAAGCTGACGATCCTGCGGGACAAGCGGACGTCGACGAAGGATTTCCGGGAGCTGGTCAGCGAGATCGGGATGCTCTTGACGTACGAGGCCACCCGGGACCTGCCTCTGACGGAGAAAGAGGTGGAGACCCCCATCTGCAAGACCATGGCCCCCACGCTCAAGGGAAAGAAGTTCGCCGTGGTGCCCATACTGCGCGCTGGCCTGGGGCTGGTGGACGGGGTGCTGCGGATGGTGCCGTCGGCCCGGGTTGGGCATATCGGCCTCTACCGCAACGAGGAGACGCTGGAGCCGGTGAAGTACTTCTGCAAGATGCCCAAGGACGTGGCGGAGCGGGAGGTGCTCATCGTAGACCCCATGCTGGCCACCGGCGGGTCCGCGGCGGCGGCGATCGGGTTCATGAAGGACTATGGCTGCACCAGCATCAAGCTGATGGTGCTCCTGGCCGCGCCGGAGGGCATCGAGCGGGTCCAGCGGGAGCACCCGGACGTGGCCATCTACTGCGGCGCGGTGGACCGCCGCCTCAATGAGGACGGCTACATCGTCCCCGGCCTGGGGGACGCGGGGGACCGGATCTTTGGGACAAAATAAGATCAACGCCAAATCGGTAAAAGGGCCGGCGCTGTCGCGCCGGCCCTGCCGTCTGTCTGCTTCTTCCGTCATATAGACGGCTGCTCACACCTCACCGCACAGCGCAAGGATCGCGCGGACAAAGACCTTGCTGCTGAACAGCATCTGGTCAATGGGCATGAATTCATCCGCGGAGTGGGCGCGGGTATCCACATCATCCGTCCCGCATCCGAACGCCACTCCATTCTCGATCTCGTGGACGTAGGTGCCGCCTCCGATGCAGATGGGGCGGTGGACCTTACCGGTCATCTCATTATAGATGCCCAGGAGCGTCTGCACCAGCCGGGAATCCTCCGGGACATAGTGGGGCGCGTACATCCGGCTGTCCATAGGCGTGACGCCCGCCTGACGGAGGCGCTCTCTGATGACATCCGTAGTGTTCTCATCGCTGGCGCTGAGGCACGCCCGGCAGTCGAACATCCCCTGGAGCCCGGCCTCCGCCGAGTACGTGAGGATGTCCAGGGACAGCGTGGTCTTCCCGGACACCTCGTCCTCCAGGGCCACGCCCAGGGCGCTCCCGTGGAAGTCATTGTGGGGGAACAGCGCCGAGACGGCCCGCATCTGCCGGTGGAGCTCTCCATCGGACAGGGGAAGCTTCGCCAAGAGGGCCAGCAGGGCGGTGATAGCGTTCCTGCCGCCGGAGGGGCTGGAGGCGTGGGCAGTCTTGCCCCGGGCTGTGATCTGCAGTCCCGCCTCGCAGGGCTGGGTGGAGAAGTCGATCCCCTCCAGCCCTTCGCACTGCCGGACGGCCCCGGCGACGGCCTCCCCGTCGAGCCCCTGAACGACGGCGGACGCCTTGTCCGGGACCACGTTGAGCTTGACCCCGGCCTGGAAGGATACCAGCCGCGGGCAGGCGTCCGCGAGGGGCGCGCTGGAGGTGAAGCCGGAGCGGAGCCCGCCCTTTTCGATGTTGATGAGCGGGAACGACGCGTCGGGGGAGAAGGACAGGGGCGCGGACTTCTCCCGGGCGAAATAGTACTTCAAGTCACTGCTCCCGCACTCCTCGTCAGACCCCAGGATCAGCCGCACGTTCTTCTTGAGGGGGATGCCCAGCTCCTTGATGGCCCGCATGGCGTAGAGCGCGCACAGCGCCGGACCCTTGTCGTCGGAGGTCCCGCGCCCGTAGGCACGCCCGTCCTCGATCTTCATGGCAAAGGGCTTGGTCACCTGCCAGCCATCTCCGGCCGGGACCACGTCCAGATGGGCGAGGATGTCCAAATGGGGCTCCAGTTCAGGGTCCATGTCCGCTGTGATGACGTAGTTGTCGTAGTTCTTCACAGAAAATCCGTAGCCCCGGATCATGTCCGAGGCGGCGGACAGGCACTCCGCCGCCTCCCTGCCAAAGGGCATTCCGGGCAGCGCCTCCCTGCGCTCACTGTCGATGGCCACCAGCCGGGACAGGTCCTCCAGCAGGGCGGGGATGTGCTCCTCCAGGTATGTGTCGATCTTGGTGTAATCCACGAGAATCACCTTTCCTTTCTTCCGTTTAGGTTCAATCGCTTCGACTGGACGCGCTTAAAAGCAGCATGAAAGAGTGCCGTAATATTTTTCGGCTGTGGACCGGTCACGGACGTACTTCCCAATGTCCTCCGGCCCGTAACGCAGCAAAAAATAGTCCAGGTCATGGAGCTTCTGATAAAGATTGTTCGCGTGCGCCATCTCATGGGTGTCCTTTGCCAGCTGCATCTCATCTATGATGTACTGCAAATCAGCCTTCAACGCCTCGTCCTGCACGGTATCCCGCAGTTTGCTGAACCGTTCGGCGAACCCGTCCGCATCCTCGTGATTCTCCGTGACGATCCTTTTTCCATATTGGGCGTAAAACTCATCTTTGGTGATGTTTTTCTCCCGGCAGACCGCGTCTATATCACCGCCCAGCTTGCCGTCCCAGGTCCATCCGATCTGGATCTCTCCCGTCTGTTCGAAGCGGTTCCACTCCAGATCGTCCGGGTCTTCCAACCGTCCAAAAATATTGCTGTCGAGATACCTGTGCTCCCAGTCCAGGTTGGCGGCCATGACAGCCTCCTTCAGCCGCTGGACCTGCTCCTCCGTCATCCCCTCCAGGGCCCGCTCCCGCGCGGCAAGGACCTGGGCTTTCGTAGGGATAGAGGGTGCCTCTGTCCCATCGGGCGGCATCTCCGGAACGGACGGGGCGTCCGTCTTGCTGGGGGCCGCCGCTGGTTCCGCAGTCCGGATCGACTCCGCCGCGCGGGTCCAGAGGGCCGCCGCCGCTACCAGCAAAAGAGCTGCTAAAATAATGTACCGCTTCCTCATGGCCCCTCCTTTAGGCGCAGATCCTCCTATCTTCTACTGGCTTTTACTGTATCACGGCAGAGGGTATTCGTCAAGCAAAGAAATACAGCCGGATCACACAGGATCACACAAAGCGGCTGGGCTTCTGCCGTCAGACGGCCAAGGGGACACCGCTGAAGATCAGGAACGACCGGAAATTTGCCGATTTCCTGGAAAAGAAAATGCTGGGAGCGCAGGCAGCTCCTTCTATGTCGCAAATCCGCCGGCGGTGTCCTCCGCCTGTGAGAACAAGGAGGCGGGGGTTCCCCTGCTGGATATCCACCGGGCGACCCAAGAGGAGGCAGACCGGTTCGAGGACCTGTTGAACAGCATCGAAGCGATCAATCTCTATGGCAGGACGGTCTATGATGTCGTCTACGGGGCCTGCGGCCCCTGCCTGGCCGAATATTTGGAATAGAGCCGTCTCATAAAAAGCGAAGGTCCCAAGGAGGAGAAAGGGACCTTTCGCTTTTTATGAGACAGGCGCGGGACCGCCGCCAAAAACCATTGACCTTTGGCCCCGATGCTGGTAGAATAGGGTCATCTCAAAAAACAGGAGGAATCCCCCATGAAAACAGTCATTTCCACCACTGCCGCCCCTGCGGCCATCGGTCCCTACTCCCAGGCCATCGACGGCGGCAGTGTCGTCATCACCTCCGGCCAGCTCCCCATCGACCCGGCCACCGGCGCTTTCGCCGAGGGCGGCATCGCCGGTCAGACAAAGCAGTCCCTGACCAACATTCAGGCCATCCTGGCCCAGGCGGGGCTGACCATGGACAACGTCATCAAGACCACGGTGTTCCTCAAGGACATGAACGACTTCGCCGCCATGAACGAGGTCTACGCCACCTTCTTTCCCGGCAATCCCCCGGCCCGCAGCGCTGTGGAGGTCGCCCGTCTGCCCAAGGACGCCATGGTGGAGATCGAGGCCATCGCCGTACGGTAACAGCCGCTGAGAGACAGGAGCAGGCGGACCGGACACACCTCGTATCCGGTCCGCCTCTCTCAAGACACCGCTTCTGCGGAGAAAAGAGGGACGACTTATGGACCTTACGAAAATTCTCGCCGCTGTGGACCACACTTTGCTGGCCCAGGGAGCGACCTGGGAGCAGATCAAGGGCATCTGCGACGACGGGATGAAGTACCACACCGCCTCCGTCTGCATCCCTGCAAGCTACGCCGCCCAGGCGAAGGCGTACGTGGGGGACAAGCTTGCCGTCTGCACGGTCATCGGCTTCCCCAACGGCTACTCCACCACCGCCGCCAAGTGCTTTGAAGCCTCCGATGCGGTGAAGAACGGGGCGGATGAGATTGATATGGTCATCAACATCGGCTGGGCCAAGGACCAGCGCTGGGACGATCTGCTGGAGGAGATCAAGGCGGTGAAAGCCGCCTGCGGGGGCAGGATTCTGAAGGTCATCATCGAGACCTGCCTGCTCACGGAAGAGGAGAAGATCAAGCTCTGCGAGATCGTCTCCGCCTCGGGGGCGGACTATATCAAGACCTCCACCGGCTTTGCCGGAGGCGGGGCCACCCGGGAGGACGTGGCTCTCTTCGCCCGCCATGTGGCACCCCATGTGAAGATCAAGGCCGCCGGGGGCATCTCCAGTCTCCAGGACGCGGAGGATTTCCTGGACCTGGGGGCCTCCCGCCTGGGCACCAGCCGGATCGTCAAGGCGGTGAAGGGGCTGGAGGGCTCGGGATATTGATGGAGGGCCCGCCATGAAGCTGTACGGCGCATATACGACCTTTGAAAACGCCGCCTACCTCCTGCGTCCTGTGGAGGAGGGGGACGCGGCGGACCTCCTGGAGGTCTACGGGGACAAGAACGCCCTGCCCTTCTTCAACAGCGACAACTGCGACGGGGACAACTTCTACTACCCCACCCTGGAGCGGGTGGCGGAGGCCATCCGTTTTTGGCAGTGGTCCTATGCGAACCGCTGGTTCGCAAGATGGACGATCGTGGACAAGGCCGCCGGGAGGGCTATCGGGACCGTGGAGCTCTGCCTCCGCGCATCGGAGGACGCCTTTGACGGCGCGGGCATCCTGCGCCTGGATGTGGGGAGCGCCTGGGAGCGCTCGGATATCCTGGAGGCGCTGGGAGCGCTCATCGTCCCCGCGGCCTTTGACCTGCTGGAGTGCGGGACCATCATCACCAAGGCCCCCCTCTACGCTGTGGAGCGCATCCAGGCGCTGACAGCCCTGGGGTTTGTGAGATCGGACGCACCCCTCATCGGAAAAGACGGATATGCCTATAACGGCTACTGGACCACGCGCACGATTAGAAAGGAAGGAACACACTATGGCAACACCGCATAATGCCGCTCAAATGGGCGATTTCGCCAAGACCGTCCTGATGCCCGGGGACCCGCTCCGGGCCAAGTTCATCGCTGACACGTTCCTGGAGGACGCGAAACTGGTCAACAACGTCCGGGGCATCCAGGGCTACACGGGCACTTACAAGGGGACGCCCGTCTCCGTCATGGCCTCCGGCATGGGGATGCCCTCCATCGGTATCTACGCCCACGAGCTCTTCTCCCAGTACGGAGTGGAGAACATCATCCGTGTGGGCTCTGCCGGGGCCATCAGCGACAAGCTGAAGCTCCGGGACGTGGTCGCCGGTCAGGGCTCCTGCACTGACTCCAATTTTGCCCGCCAGTACGGCCTGCCCGGGACCTTTGCGCCCATTGCAAGCTTCCAGCTTCTGGAGACGGCGGTCGCCGCCGCCCGGGAGATGGGCGTGGAGATGCCCGTGGGGAACCTTCTGAGCTCCGACGTGTTCTATGACGCCTCCGAGTCCACCATGAAGTGGGCCAAGATGGGCGTCCTGGCCGTCGAGATGGAGTCCGCCGCCCTCTACATGACCGCCGCCTACCTGGGCAAGCGGGCTCTTGCCATCTGCTCTATCTCCGACAGTCTCGTCACCGGCGAGGCCCTGCCCGCCAAGGACCGGCAGAGTACCTTCACCACCATGATGAAGATCGCCCTGGAGACGGCGGTCAAAATGGCCGAATAGCCAGCTGCCAGGTCCTGGGGCTCCGCGCCCCAGACCCCGGTGACTTTTTCCGCGTGGAAAAAGTCACCAAAAAGACGCTTAAGAAACTACGTTTCTTAAGAATCTTCCTTGATTACGGGGGTTTTTGATTTACGCTACGACCTGGTAGTCTCCTTTTCCCAATCACTTCCCTGGGCCGATGGTAGTCGAATCTCCGCCGCAACTCCCTGGCCCTTCGGTCTTCATCGTTGGGTTCGCCTCCGAGCGGCACGATTCTATGAAGAGACTACCGGGCCACCGGCACGGTGCGGCCGAGACTGCCCTTCTTGTCGTGTGCGCATGGCGCATCCTCTGCGCAGTCCGGCAGGGAGTTCTACATGGAGGGCCGGCAGGCGGAGTTTAACATTCTGCCAATCTTGCCAGGGGAGCGCGCAGAAGTTCGGAGGAAGGGCGCCATCTTGTCGTACTGCGCACTCCCGGGCCCCTCCGGCCCAAGAGGAGTGGGGGAGTCCAGAGGGGGCAAAGCCCCCTTGGCGGCTTTTTGGTGACTTTTTGTCCGTACAAAAAGTCACCGGGGACGGGGGCGAGGAGCCCCGGGCCTTCGTCGGAGATGGCATTTATTCGGAAGAAACAATTATCAGTCACGGAAAAAGGAGACCACCATGCACATCGGAGACGTGGAGATCAAATCAAAGCTGGCTCTTGCCCCTATGGCCGGGGTGACAGACGCCGCCTTCCGCCAGATCTGTTCCGAACTGGGCGCAGGCCTGACCTACACCGAACTGGTCAGCGCCAAAGCCCTCTGCTACCAGGACAAAAAGAGCCGCCAGCTCCTCCTGCCCTTCCCCGGCGAGGGCCCCTTCGCCGCCCAGATCTTCGGCAGCGACATCCCTTGCATGGCCGAGGCCGCCCAGATCGCCGTCGAAGCCAGCGGCGCGGACCTCCTGGACATCAACATGGGCTGTCCCGTGGGCAAGGTGGTCTCCAGCGGCGACGGCGCGGCCCTCATGAAGGACCCTGAAAAAGCCGCCCGCCTCGCCGAGGCCGTGGTCAAATCCTCCCCCGTGCCCGTGACCGTCAAAATGCGCCGCGGCTGGGACAAGGGCAGTATCAACGCCGTGGAGCTCAGCAAAATGCTGGAACAGGCGGGCATCTCCGCCATCGCCGTCCACGGCCGCACCCGCGTCCAGATGTACGGCGGCACCGCCGACTGGTCCACCATCCGCGAAGTCAAAGAGGCCGTGTCCATCCCCGTCATCGCCAACGGCGACGTCTTCTCCCCCCAGGACGCCCTTCGCATCCTGAAACAGACCGGCGCGGACATGGCCATGATCGGCCGCGGCACCTTCGGCAACCCCTGGATCTTTGAGGGGGCCAAAGCCGCCCTCGCCGGGGAGGATATCCCCGAGCGCCCCCCCCTGGCGGAACGCTGCGACACCGCCGTGCGCCAGATCGAACTCGCCGCCGCCTACAACTGCGAAAAGGTGGCCGTCCTCTGCGCCCGGCGGCACTACGCCTGGTACCTCCGGGGCGTGCCCCACGCCTCCTACTACAAGGAACAGATCGTCCGTATGGAGACGCTCCAAGACGTCTACCATGTCACGGACGGCATCAAGAGGGATCTCCATGACGCCTGATGAGCTTGCCCGCGCCGCCGCCAAAGGCGACATAGACGCCTTCGAGACGCTGCTCGGGCTGTACCAGAACAAAGTATACGGCCTGGCCCTGCGCATGTGCGGCAGCGAGGAGGACGCCTGGGACGTCGCCCAGGAGGCCTTCCTCGCCGCCTGGCGCGCCCTGCCCGGCTTCCGGGGAGAGTCTGGCTTCTCCACCTGGCTCTACCGCCTCACCGCCAACGCCGCTATCGACTGCCTCCGGCGGGAAAAGAAGCGGCGGGGCGAACTCTCCATCGAGGGCGGTGAACTCCCCCTCTCCCTCCCCGACGCCGGCCCCAGCCCCCAGGAGGCCGCCGAGGGAGGCGAACTCCGCGCCGCCGTCAACGCCGCTTTAGCCCGCCTCACGGACCAGCACCGCACCGTCCTCATCCTCCGGGAGCTCCAGGAGCTCAGCTACGAGGAGATCGCCGGGGCGCTGAGCCTGGACCTGGGCACGGTGAAAAGCCGCATCTCCCGGGCGAGAAAGGCCCTGCGCAAAATCCTTCTGGAGGACGGGAACTTATCGGGGTATCTGCCGTCTAAAGACACAGAACAGTCCGGAAGGGGGGCGAGACGGCCTTGAGACCCTGCGAAGAATACGAGGACCTCATCAGCGCATTCATAGACGGCGTACTGCCGGAGGCGGACCGGGAGCGGCTCATGGAGCACATGGCCTCCTGCCCCGCCTGTCAGGCATATTTCGACGACCAGGTCGCCATCCACGACGCCTTTGTCCGCGGGGAGGCCCCCGCGCCGGAGCGCTTGGCCTCCGCCGTCATGGCTCAGGTGTGCTCCACCCCGCAGCGGGCCAAGCGGAAACCCATCCTCCTCCGCTGGCAGAGCTATGCGGCCCTCGCCGCCTGCTGTGCCCTGGTGGTGCTGGGGCTGTGGCGCTTCCGGAATTGGCAGGAGGAGCGAAAGTGGGAGATGCTCATAGAGAACTTCCACCAAGACATCTTCGTCACCACCGCAGACGAACCGGAAGCCGGCCTCCGCTGTGCGCCGGAGGCCGCCTCTGTACCGGAGGACGAGGCCCCCGCCGCCCCGGAAGCCTATGCCCTCCCCACCCCGGCGGCGGGTGTCCGGAAGGACGGCGCGGAGCCCGCCCAGGAGGAGCCCGCCGGGGAACCGGTCTCCCTCTTTGCGACCCTGCCGGAGTGCTTCCTGTTCTCCAGCGGGGCCGGGGCCTGGCGCACGGAGCTTCATCTCAACACCGACGGGTCTTTTGAGGGGGAATATGCGGATTCCAACATGGGGTCCGGCGAACTCCTCTACTGCAACTTCTCCGGGCAGTTCAGCGAACCGGTCCAGGTGGACGAATTCGTCTGGTCCGTCACCGTGGAAGCCCTGGAGCTGGAGGACACCCCCGGCGAGACCACCTACGTCAAAGCCGACAACCTCAACCGCATCGCCTCCACCCCCTACGGCCTGGAGAACGCTAAGGAGGTCCTCATCTACCTCCCCGGCGCGGCGGCGGAGGACCTGCCGGAGATGTTCCGCAGCTGGACCCACGCCCCCTCGGAGGGTGCCCTGGATTTCTACGGCCTCTACAACGTGGAAGAAGCGCTGGGATTTTCCGGCTATGACCCGTAAAAATGCGCTCCCCCGGACCGCTTGGCCCGGGGGAGCTTTCCGTGCGGGCCCCAAAGCCTGAATCAGGGCATTCTTCAGGCGGCGGGGCGCTTTATTTAGATTTCCGTGTACTGCGCCACGTTTAAAGAGCCGGTGATATCCCCGCCAGAAACAAATGCCTCAACGACGACCCTGTAAGTATAGGAATCGGCCCTGGAGCTGCTATAAACCGCGCTTTTTTGGCTGTTAGCGGGAACTTCCATGGATCTAGCAATCCGATCTACACCCAGTGAATCGACCCAGAAAAGATACACTTTTACTGCCTCGCCGGTGGTGTTGCTGAACCAAAAGCGAATATTGCCGCCGTTGCCGGGCGTGGCAGAAAACTTGGGAGACTCCCAGCGGCCCGAGGTGGACGCCACCATGCTTTCCGAGTAAATGTCCATCAAGGGCATGATCCCATAGTCCTCTTCCTCCGCATCAGACGGAGGCACAGGAGTGCTTTCCGCAAAAGCGGGCGCAGCAAGCGCCAGGCTCATAACGAGCGCCAGGATCAGGGGTAAGAACTTTTTCATAAAGATCACCTTTCGTACTGTTATTTTAGTTTGCTGGTAAGGTCTCCCTCCTTACCGCACAAGTCCACACAAAGGTCCTCACGGACAGGTCCCGGTCACTGTTTTGGGCTGCTTCGCCGTTCCGTTGATGGAATAGTCTACTACGAGTTTATAGGATTTTCCCCTTTGGACATCGCAGCTCCCGGAAACACGGACAAACCCGGTACCAGAATTGCTCCAAGAGGCAGCATAGCTGTCTCCCTGGTAGAGCGTAATGGTTGCCTCGATCTTGTCCTTTGTACTGTCAGCCCTGCAAGATGCCGAGCAAACAGCAGTGGTACCCTCGAAAGACAGCTCCGGGTTGGCCCATTCTATCCTGGCATCTGCCGCTTGTGCGGTCAACATCAAAGTCAACAGCACAGGGATCGCCAGGGCACACATACGAGCCTTCATAGTGATTCACCCCCCTTCTTTGTGTGCTGCCTACTAAATGCGGCAGGACCGCAAAACCTCACATGATTTGTCAAAAAATTTTTTAATTCGGGGTTTTGCACAAAGAAACGCTTTCCGCCATGTGCAAAAGGTCTACCGCCCCACAATTGCCGTCTAAAATAAATTGGATGTTTTTATCTTCATCGATCCAAGTCAAACAATTGGAATTTCCAGGGACATGCGATTCAAGGAATTGCCCCTTCATTTGACCGACCATAATATCTGAAACATCATCTCCATTCAGGGTAAAATATATTTGCGCTCCTTGGTGCATATAGTTGTAGGTCAAATATATGAAATCCTCATTCTGGTCTTCATATATCACTGACACATTCCCCGGCGCGGCATACCGTTCCTTCTCTACATACCCCTCCGGAAGTTCCGCAATCCCATATTCCGGCAGCGCCTCCCTGTTCTGCTCACCCGAATACACAAAGTCGATTCTGTTTCCATACCGCTCCATGACCCAGCGAATTACGCCAGCACGCGCGGCAGGACTGAATGCCATGACCCCTCCAAACGCCAGGATGCACATAAGCAAGATCACTGCGGCCCGCTGTGCCGCCCGCCTCCACAGCGGGCGCTCCCGTCTGCGCAGCCAGCGTCTCGGATCTTCCAGCATGGCCCGCATCTGGCGCTTATGTCTGGCGGTCGGCTCGAAAGATGGCCCCTGGTCCTCCCCGGCCTGCTCCGCCTCCGCTTTCATGGAGTCGAGCAAAACGCGGTGCATGATACGGTCTAATTCCTGCTCTGTCACAGCTGAAATCCCTCCTTATCCAGGATATCCTGCAAAAGTTGACGTCCCCGGCTTGCTCTGGTGCTAACGGCTGTCTCGGTTATTCCCAAACGTGCGGAGATCTCCTTATCGGTATACCCTAAAAGCACTTTCATCTCCAAAACCTGCCGGTATGTACCCGGCAGGTTTGAAAAGAGGTCGGCCAGTGCCGCATAATCTGGCACGTCCGCAGCCCTTTCTGCAAATAGAGACAGATCGTCCACCAATACAACCCGTTTCTGCTTTCTCAGGATCATATAACATTCATTCTTTACAATAGAAATGATCCAAAAGGGCAGTTCCTCACTGGGGATTTGATTAATTTTTTCAAAGTTTCGGATCACCTGCATGAATGCGTTTTGAACGGCATCTTCGGCGTCGCCCTGATTTTTCAACATATTGATCGCTATACGTTCCATTTTGGAATGATGCTGCTCATAAATCGAGGCGAACAGCCGCCGGTCAGCAGCACTTTCTAAAACAATCAGGAAAAACGATAACATAAACTACTCCCTGAAATACCTGATTTCTTATTAACACGAGCTCCAGCACATCCCTTACGTTTTGTCGCAGGACATAAGGATATCCAAATACGCCAGCTGCCCGACCCCCTCGTCATCCAGGAGCACCACCAGATGGCTGTCCGGCTGCTCCCCGTCCCCGGCGGGGATGTCGTAGAGGGTCCGCTTGGTCCCCTCCGCGCTCACTTCCTCCACCAGCACCCAGGCCGTCTCCGCCCCGCACCGGACATCGGGCAGGTCCTCCTGCAAGGGGAGCTCCTGGGAGCGCAGGATGTGGTTCCCGGCGTCGAACTCCGTCACCACCAGCTTCTCCAGCCGGGGCACCGTCTTGCTGGAGACCGTCACCCGGAGCGTCTCCTCCCGCGTCTTCCCGCCGTTAGTATTGGTGGTGTAGGTATTGGTCTCCGTGTAGCCGCTGAAGCCGCCCTGAAAACCGTTGCCCTCGCCGTTGATGTAGGGCCGCCCGTCCGGCGTCACATAGACCCGGTAGACCTGCCACACGCCCTTGTCGGCGTATGGGTCCCAGTCCTTGGCCCCCAGGGGCGGGCCGCTGTAGATGGTGCCGCTGATGGTCTCGTAATAGCTGTCCTCGCTGTCTTTGATGTGCGCCCCCTCCTCGCCGGGGGCCATGTTGGAGACAACCTCGGTAACAGACCCGTAGCTTCGCTCCTCGTGGAGGATAAAGAGGCTGAACCCGCCCTCCAGCCCGGGGAAGACATAGTTACCCCCCTCCTTCCGGGCGAAGAGCACCAGGTCTGGGAAGGCGTGGGTCCCGTACTTCCCCAGGTCCACGGCCGTGGAGCCGTACTCCTCCAGGAGGGGGTTGTCACTGCTCCAGAAGGTGTTGACCCCGCTGGTGTTCTGCCATGTCTCCCGCACCACGTAGAATCCGGCGAAGCGGTCCTCCGCCCGCTCGACCTCCGGCCGCGCCAGGGAGCACCCCGCCAGAACCAGACACAGTGCTGCGAGTATCAGTGTGCTAATTTTTTTCATCCTCGTCCTCCAGTCTCCCGTCAAAGCGCAGGATGTCCCCCACGCCGCAGTCCAGGTAATAGCATATCTTGTTGATGGTGTGGAAGCGCACGCCGCTGGCCTTCCCGGAGCGGAGGATGGAGAGGTTCGCCTCCGTGATGCCCACCTTGGCGCAGAGCTCCCTGCCCGTGATCCCCCGCCGCTTCAGCATTTCGTCCAAGTGTACCGTGATTGCCATAGCGGAGCCCTCATATAATGCTGTCGTTGTCGTCGCTGACCGCCTTGGCCCGCCGGAAGTACCGGCACAGGAGGCGGAAGGCCGCCGCCAGCAGGACCGTGGACACCGGGAAGGAGACCGTGAACCAGGTGGAGTAGAGCCGGGAGAAGAGGAGCATTTGCAGCAGGTTCCCGCCCGCGCAGAGGAGCACGGACACCGCCGCCACAGCGCCGCACCGCCGGCTGAGCCGCTCAGCCAGGGCCACGGTGTCCCCGCCGAAGGGGTCGGCCTCCAGGGCCGGGGCCAGCTCTCCGCCCCAGAGGAGCACCGCGCACCCCAGCAGCATGGGTACCAGGTCCGCCGCCGCCAGGAGGCAGAGCACCACATTGGTGGGGCCCAGGTCCACGTTAGGCGCGGTGTTGGCCTCCGCCACTGCGTGGATTTTCTCCAACAGCGCGGCCCCCTGCTTCCAGGACGCCAGCCACCCGATCAGCACCGCCGACCAGGTCAGGAGCCTCTGTAAAGTCCGCCCCAGGCTCTGGACCCTGTCCAGCCGTCCCAGGCCCCGGAGCACCGCCCAGGCCAGCACCGCCGACCCTGCGGACCCTGCCGCAGCAAGTCCCCAGAACATCCCCGCGCTCTCCCCGGGGACCAGGGCGTGGAGCAGAGTTGGATTCACCAGGAAGTAGAGCCCGATAAAAATCTCCCCCGCCGCCAGGAGCAGGAGCAGGTCCCACCAGCATCGCCCCCGCCACAGGAGCCCCAGGGCCGGCAGGGCCGTGAGCCCCAGGACCACCGCCCAGGCGGCGGCATTGCCCCGCCCGCCGGACAGGGACAGCTCCCTCAGCCACGGCCCAAGCTCCAGCAGCTTCTCCAGGGGGAGCACCGCCAGGACTGCCGTCACCGCCGCCAGAGCCAGACCCGGCAAGGCGAATTTCCGCTTGTTTTCCATTTCCCCATCCTCCGAAATTATTGTTTTGCGATAATTGCAGTGTCATCGTACCACAGAAATTATCGTCTGTCAATAATTTTCCTTCAGCTGGAAATGATTTCTGTGAATACTCTGTAAACTTCCGGGGTGACATCTTGACATATGACAAGTTGTCATGTATGATAGGCGGCAGCTCAAAGAGGAGGCGCGGTATGCCCACCACCACGTTTTTCAACCTCCCGCCCCCCAAGCGGGAGAAGCTCCTCCGGGCCGCTGTGGCGGAGTTCGCCCGCAGGCCCTATGGCGAGGTGTCCATCAACCGCATCATCCAGGCGGCGGAGATCCCCCGGGGCAGTTTTTACCAGTACTTCGCCGACAAGACGGACCTGTTCCGGTATGTTTTGCAGACCTACGGCTGTCAGGTCCTGGAGCTGGCCAGCACCAGCCTGGACGCCTGCGGAGGCCGTCTGCTGGAGCTCCCGCTGACGATGTTTGACCGGACCCTGGAGCGGTATCGTGCGGACAATGGGGCCTTTCAGAATCTGCTGGGGATCGTCCGGCAGAATGTGGGGATGGATGTCAGCCAGTTCCTGAACTTCCCCAGGGCCCAGCAGGTCCTGCTGGCGCGGATCGACCCCGCCGGACTGTCCTTCCGCTCCCGGGAGGAGCTGGAGGTGCTCTTGAAAATGCTGGTCCTCCTCACCGCCCACGCTCTGATGGCCGTCTGCTGTGGGGAGGATTCGCCAGAAAACACCCGCCGCCTGCTGGACAGAGCGGTGGAGATCATCCGCCGGGGCGCGGAATCTAAGGAGGAACCTGTATGCTGAAGCTCGACAACATCGTAAAAGTCTACAAGACCGGCGGAGAGGACGTCACCGCCCTGCGGGGGGTGAGCCTCGCCTTCCGGGAGAACGAGTTCGTGGCCATCCTGGGCCACTCCGGGTGCGGCAAGACCACCCTGCTGAACATCGTCGGCGGCCTGGACCA
Organism: uncultured Oscillospiraceae bacterium; assembly: GCA_910587785.1. Lineage (GTDB taxonomy): Bacteria > Bacillota > Clostridia > Oscillospirales > Oscillospiraceae > Pelethomonas. The sequence continues at coordinate 20,283 of CAJUOA010000020.1, forward strand.
GTACACCAGCGGCGATCTGACCATCAACGGCCGCTCCACCCGGGAGTTCAAGGACCGGGACTGGGACGCCTACCGCAACCACTCCGTCGGCTTCGTCTTCCAGAGCTACAACCTCATCCCCCACCAGTCGGTGCTCTCCAACGTGGAGCTGGCGCTCACCCTCTCCGGGGTGAGCAAGAGCGAGCGCCGCCGCAGGGCGGCGGAGGCGCTGAAGAAGGTGGGCCTGGCCGGCCATATCCACAAGCGGCCCAACCAGCTCTCCGGCGGGCAGATGCAGCGGGTGGCCATCGCCCGGGCCCTGGTCAACGACCCGGACATCCTCTTAGCCGACGAGCCCACCGGCGCCCTGGACAGCGAGACCAGCGTGCAGGTCATGGACCTTCTGGCGGAGATCGCCCAGGAGAAGCTGGTCATCATGGTCACCCACAACCCGGAGCTGGCGGAGAAATACGCCAATCGCACCATCCGCCTCCTGGACGGCAGCGTGGTGGACGACACCGCCCCCTATGACGGCGCGCAGGAGACGCCGGTCCAGGCCGGTACGGGGCTGAAAAAGCCCTCCATGCGCTTTTTCACCGCCTTTGCCCTGTCCCTCAACAATCTTCTGACCAAGAAGGGGCGGACCCTCTTAACCAGCTTCGCCGGGTCCATCGGCATCATCGGCATTGCCCTGATTTTGTCCCTCTCCGCCGGGATCAACAGCTATATCAACCAGGTCCAGGAGGAGACCCTCTCCAGCTATCCCATCACCATCCAGGCCGAGAGCACCGATATGACGGATATGCTCTCCTCCCTCATGGGGGCCCACAGGGAGGGGAGCGGCGGCGACCATGACCGGGACAAGGTCTACTCCTCCACTGTCATGTTCGACATGCTCAACTCCATGATGAACGCCGAGACCCAGACCAACAACCTGGCCCCCTTCAAGACCTGGTTGGACCAGGGGGGCGGCGGCATTTCCGATCTGGCCACGGTGCAGTACAGCTATGACCTCTCCTTTGACATCTTCACCGAGGACGAGGACGGGGAGATCGTCAAGAGCGATGTCATGGAGCTGATGCAGACCGCCATGAGCACCATGTACGGTGGGGACTACTCCTCCTACTTTGAGAACATGGGGGCCATGTACCAGCGCATGGACGTGTGGGAGGAGCTCCTCCCCGGAGAGGACGGCCAGGCCGTGGGGGAGCAGGTGCGGACCCAGTATGACCTGCTCTACGGCGCGTGGCCGGAGGATTACGACGAGGTGATCCTCTTCGTCAGCGAAAACAACGAAATCTCGGACCTCATGCTCTACTCACTGGGCCTCATGTCCGCAAGCCATATGACCGACAGCCTGAGCAAGGCCATGGAGGGGGAGACCCTGGAGGCCGAACAGCGCAGCTGGACCTATGAGGAGCTCTGCGGCAAGCGCTTCAAGCTCCTGCTCCCGGCGGAGCGGTACCAGTATGAGGCCTCCACGGATACCTACGTGGACATGTCCGCCACGGAGACGGGCATGGACTTCCTCTTCAACAGCGGCGAGGTGGGCACGGCCCTGAAGATCGTGGGCGTGGCCCGGCCCAGCGAGGACGCCGCAAACGGCATGGTCACCGGGGCCATCGGCTACACCACTGCCCTGACCACCTACGCCATCGAGGCCACGGAGGACATGGAGATCGTCCAAAAGCAGATGGCGGACCAGGAGACCGATGTCATCAGCGGCCTCCCCTTCGCCACCGGCGAGGAGCCCGAGCCCTCCGACGCCGAGAAGCAGGAGGCGGTCACGGAGCACCTTGGGAAGCTCTCTACCCACGAAGCGGCGGAGGCGTATCTCGATGTCATGAGCCAGCCCTCGGATGAGTATGTGGAAAGTGTTGTCTCCCAACAGACGGAGGGCATGACCCGGGAGTCCATCGAGCAGATGATCATCCAGCAGTACTCCGGGGAGATGGGCGTGGACGGGGAGACCGTCTCCGGCTACATCTCGGAGATGGACGATGACGCCCTCTTCGCCCGTGTGGAGGAGGCCATCGCCGAACAGGTCCGGGAGCAGTACGCCCAGGGCGTCCAGGCCCAGCTGGCAGTCCTGGACCAGGCCAGTCTGGCCCGCAGGCTGGAGGTATCTCTGGAGGGAGGGTCTGCGGAGGCCATGCCGCCTGCGGCGGGGTTTGAGCCGTGGCAGTTCAACTACCTCTACGACAACTACATGCCCCCCACCCACTCCGATTCCACCTATGAGGAGAATCTGGACCTGCTGGGGTATGTGGACCTGGAGAGCCCCGCGTCTATCAGCATCTACACCTCCACCTTCGCCGAGAAGGACCAGATCGCGGACCTCATCGGGGACTATAACGCCTCCGTCTCCGACAGCGAGGACGAGATCAACTACACCGACTATGTGGCCCTGCTCATGAGCTCGGTCACCGACATCATCAGCGGTATCAGCTATCTGCTCATCGCCTTTGTGTCCATCTCTCTGGTGGTCAGCTCCATCATGATTGGCATCATCACCTATATCTCCATGCTGGAGCGGACCAAGGAGATCGGTATCCTCCGGGCCGTAGGCGCGTCCAAGCGGGACGTCAGCCGGGTCTTCAATGCCGAGACCCTCATCGTGGGTCTGGGCGCGGGGCTCATCGGCATCGGCGTGACGGTGCTCCTGATCTTCCCCATCAACGCCGTGCTCTTCAATGTCACCGGCATCGCCGGGCTCAAGGCCGCCCTGCCGGTCCAGGGAGCTGCGGTCCTGGTGGCCATCAGCGCCGTGCTGACCCTCATCGCGGGGCTTATTCCCTCCCGACTGGCGGCAAAGAAGGACCCGGTGGTGGCGCTTCGGACGGAGTGAGGAATCGGGATAGGAAATATTACAAAGAAAGGAAGCCCCTGCCGCATTGGCAGGGGCTTCCCTGTGGCTGGAGGTGAGGAACAGGAATGCAGGCTCTGGAAAAAGCTGGGAGTTCAATACCTGTAGACCTTCCGATTGATGACCAGCGCCAGGACCGACACGGCACAGGCGGCGGCCTCCGCGGCCACAACGGCAAGCCACACGCCGTCCAGCTCCAGCAGGATGGGCAGGATGAGGACGCCGACGCACTGGAAGACCAGGGTGCGCAGGGCGGAGATGAGGGCGGAGACGCCGCCGTTGCCCAGTGCGGTGAAAAAGGACGAGGCAAAGATGTTGAAGCTGACGAAGAGGAAGGAGAAGGCGTACACCCGGAACCCCCGGACGGTCATCTCAAGGAGCTCCTGGTCGTAGCTGACGAAAATTTTCGACAGCGGCGCGCTCAGGACCGCCGCCAGCACCGCCATGGCGATGCCCGCGCCCGCCGTGAGGCGCACGCTCTTGCCCAGGAGGCTCTTGAGCTCTCCGGAGTTCTCCGCGCCGTAGTGGAAGCCCACCACCGGGGCACTGCCCACGGCGTAGCCGATAGAGATGGCGGCAAAGATGAAGGATACGTACATAATCACCCCATAGGCGGCCACGCCGTCCTCCCCCGCAAGACGCATGAGCTGGAAGTTGTAGAGCATACTGACCATGGACGAGCAGATGTTGCTCAGAAGCTCTGAGGAGCCGTTGCCGCAGGCCTTGAGGAGCACCGCGCCATAGAATCCGGTGGGGCCCAGGCGGAGGATGCTGTCGTTTTTCCGCGCAAAGTAGAAGATGGGCACCAGGGCCCCCACCGCCTGACTGATGCCGGTGGCCAGGGCCGCTCCCGCAAGGCCCAGGGGGAACACCCCCACCAGCAGCGCGTCCAGGACCATGTTGGTAAGGCCCGCCCCCACGGTGACATAGAGCCCCAGCTTGGGCTTCTCGGCGGTGACGAAGAAGCTCTGGAACACGTTCTGGAGCATGAAACAGGGGTTGAAGGCCAGGATGATGCGGCCGTAGAGGATGCAGTCTTCCAGCATCTGCCCCTCCGCCCCCAGCCGCGCCGCCACCCAGGGCAGTGCCAGCATGGCCAGCAGGGAGACCACCGCGCCGCCGATGGCCGCGGCATAGACCATAAGGGAGAAATACCGGTTGGCCAGCGCCTTGTCCCCCCGGCCCAGGGTCATGGACACCACCGCGCTGCCGCCTGTGCCGATCATAAAACCTACGGCGCCCAGGATCATCAGGTAGGGGTAAATCAGGTTCAGGGCGGCAAAGGGGGTCTTGCCCACAAAATTGGACACAAACACCCCGTCCACCACGCCGTAGATGGACGTAAAGACCATCATAATCATAGACGGCAGCGTGAAACGCAGCAATTTAGAGTAGGTAAAGTGGTCAGATAATTGGATTCTCATGGGGGTCTGATCCCTCCTTTTCAGATTTGCCGGGAGGTCCCTCCAGGGCAGCCCTCATGTGCCGGGAAAAGCACTCCAGGGCCTCCACGAACCCCGGACCGAAGCGGGAGACGGCCTCCGCCATGGCGGCGTCCTCCGCGCGGTAGAGCTCCTCCAGCACCCGCGCGGCGTAGGCGTGGCCCTCCTCGGTGAGGCAGACCTGCCGCTCCCGGGGCTGGCCGGGCATGGCATCCAGGCGCAGATACCCCGCCTCCCGGCAGGCTTTGACCACGGTGTTGACGGTGGTCTTGGGGATGCCCCACTCCTCGCTGATCTGTTTTTGAGAGTGGGGCAGGCCGTCGTCCAGGGCGTAGAGCAGACTGAGGGTGTGCTCCGTGACCCCTGAGCGAAGGGCCCAGCGGTAATAGGCGCCGTCGGAGGCATAGCTGGCCGCAACAAGGCGGCGGTTCAGGGCGCGGATGTCTTCCATAGGGAACTCCTTTGGTACGATTTCGTACTGAACAGTGAGAGGTATTATAGTACGAAATCGTACCGAAGTCAAGCCCAAGAAAAAATTTTTCTTTCCACCCCTTTTTCTCCAAATTTGTCCTTGCATTTCCAGTTCATCTCTGCTATAATAACATCGTTCTCCGTTCGCAGGGTTAGTACATCGGTAGTACATCGGCTTCCCAAGCCGAGGAGGCGGGTTCGATTCCCGTACCCTGCTCCATATCAAAACCTCCGAAATCAAATGATTTCGGAGGTTTTTTCTAACTTTTCAGTAAAATAAATTTGCATTTGGCGGAAGCTGTGCCGGACGGGTGCGGCCGGAGCCTGCACAAGAGGCAGGGATTGAGGGGGTGAACCTGCTTTTGTGGATAATAAGCAAGAAAGAAGATTACTTTTTTCTGCATTTCGCCCTTGACATTTCCCGGGCATACCGCAAATAAAAAGATTGTATCCTCCGCAAAAACGTGATATGATAGCCTGGTGTGTCCGTGCCGCAGATGGCGGACGGGAGAAAAATCCTAAAAAACAGTGAGGAAGGAAACCTATGAAAAAATGGATAAGCGCGCTGCTGGCCCTGGTCCTGACCGCAGGGCTGTGCGCGGGCTGCGCGGAGAGCGAACCGCCCTCCGGCATCTACTACGACATCACCGGTCTGGACCCCAAGGAGACGGTCATGGAGGTGGACGGCAACACCATCCCCGCGGAGCAGTACCTGTACTGGGTTGCCTACAATTGCAGTTCCCTGGAGTATAACCTGGGGATGTACAACTCCCTCTACGGCACCTATGGGGAGCTCTTCGACGAGAACGGGGCGCTTGACTGGAACGCCGCCTTCCAGGGCGAGGTGACCCTCGGCCAGTACGCCAAGAGCCAGGCGGAGGAGGCCGTGCGCTTCTACGCCAACATCGAGAACATGGCCCAGGCCCATGGCGTAGCGCTGACGGAGGCCGACCGGGCCGCTATGGACGGGACCGTGGCGGAGGTCGTCGAGCAGCTGGGGAGCGAGGAGGCTTTCCAGAACAACCTGGACCAGATGGGCATCAGCCGGGAGACCTATGACCGCATCTCCTCCACTACCTATCTCTTCGACCACCTGGTGGACCTGGTGCTGGACGAGAGCAGCGAGCTCTTCCTCCCCCTGGAGAGCTACGGGCAGTATGCCGCCTATGCCGACCACATCCTCCTGGCCACCAAGGACCTGACTACCTACACGGACCTGGATGAGGAGGCGGTGTCCGCCAAGCGGGCCAAGGCGGAGGAGCTCCTTGCCCAGCTCCAGAACGCGGAGGACGTGCAGGCCCTCTTCCAGGAGCTGGCCGACGCCAACAGTGAGGACACCGGCCGCGCCGCCAACCCCGACGGCTACGTCTTCGGCAGGGGCGAAATGGTGGAGGCCTTTGAGGACGCCGCCTTCTCCCTCCAGCCCGGGGAGATCAGCGGTATCGTAGAGAGCGACTACGGCTATCACATCATCCTCCGCAAGGACCTGGCCCAGAAGCTGGAGCAGGATACGGAGAAGCGCCGGGAGCTGGCGGAGGAGCATCTCAACTCCATCCTCCGGGGCCGGTCGGAGGTGGTCTACAGCGACAAGATCAGCTCTCTGGACGCCGGGACCTTCTATGTCGCCTACAGCGCCGCCGCCGCGGCCATGGAGGCCGCCAACGCCCCCGCAGAGGGTGAAAACGGGACGGACGGCGCAGATCCCTCCACGCCCGATGCCGCCGGAGACGGCGAGCAGCCGGTCACCCCCGGCTCCACCGGCGGCACCGCCGAGTAAAGCCATGGCAAGCGGCATCGTCATTATCGACAAACCGGCGGACTGGACCAGCATGGACGTCTGTGCCAAGCTGCGGGGCATCCTCAAGGAGCGCCGGGTGGGCCACGGGGGCACTCTGGACCCCATGGCCACCGGCGTCCTGCCGGTGTTCGTGGGCAGCGCTACCCGGGCTGTGGAGTTCGCTGAGAAGAGCGGCAAGACCTATGTGGCGGGCCTGCGCCTGGGCCTTGTGACCAACACCCAGGACACCACCGGCGAGACGCTGGAGGAGCGCCCCGTCACGGCGGGCCTCAGGGAGCTGGAGGAGGTCCTCCCAAGGTTCACCGGGCCCATAGAGCAGGTGCCCCCCATGTTCTCCGCCATCAAGATCAAGGGGCAGAAGCTCTACGAGCTGGCCCGGGCGGGGAAGGAGGTGGAGCGAAAGCCCCGCCCCGTGACCATCCACGCCCTGGAGGTCCTTGAGCAGACCGGGGAGGCGGACTACCGCCTCCTGGTCCGGTGCTCCAAGGGCACCTATGTGCGCACCCTCTGCCACGACATCGGCGCGGCCCTGGGGTGCGGGGGCTGCATGAGCAGTCTGCGCCGCACCGAGGCGGCGGGCTTCACCATCGAGCAGGCCGTCACCATCGAGGAGGTCCAGGCCCAGGGGGAGGCCCTTCTCCTGCCCGTGGACCGGTTCTTCGCCCAATATCCGGCCTTCCGCCTGACGGAGGAGCGCCTGGAGCGGCTCTGCCGCAACGGCAATCCCCTCCCGGCCGGGGACGCGGCCCCGGGGACCTACCGGGTCTATGCCCCCGGCGGGACGTTCCTGTGCCTCAGCCGCTGGGAGAGGGGGCAGCTGGTGTCCGTGAAGAACTTTTTCGGCGGGAAGCAGGCTATCATCACCCCATGAGCAAAGCTCTGCTTTGCGGACAAAAAGTTTTTCTTTTTCCCTTCCTTTTCCTTTGTACACAAAGGAAGGTATGCCTCAACAAAGGAGCCGTCCCCATGAACGAGAAGAGAAAAGTGATCGCCCTGGGTTTTTTTGACGGGGTGCACCTGGGCCACCAGGCGCTGCTGCGCAAGACGGCGGAGCGGGCGCTGGAGCGGGACCTGGAACCGGCGGTATTCACCTTCGACCGCTCCCCGCGGGAGTTCGTGACCGGGGTGCGGGTGCCCCTTTTGACCACCACGGAAGAAAAACGCAGGGTGGTGCGGGAGCTGTTCTCCATCCGGGAGGTCATCGCCGCCCCCTTTGACGGGAAGATGATGACCCTGCCGTGGGTGGACTTCCTGCTGATGCTGGCCCAGGAGCTCCGGGCGGGGTGGCTGGTGGCGGGGCACGACTTCCGCTTCGGCCACCAGAACGCCGGGACCCCCGCCCTGCTGGTGAAAAAGGCGGCGAGCCTGGGCATGGGGTGCGACGTGATCCCCGCCGTGACATTGGAGGGCGCCACGGTCAGCTCCACCCACATCCGCGCCCTCCTGGAGCGGGGGGAGCCGGAGGAGGCGGCCCGGTTCCTGGGACGGCCCTTCTCCATCTCCGGCCCGGTGCGCCACGGGAAGGGCCTGGGGTCCCGGATCGGGACGCCCACGCTGAACCTGGTCCCGCCGCCGGAACAGCTGACGCCCGCCTACGGCGTGTATGCCTCCCGGGTGACCGTGGACGGCAGGCGCTATGCGGCGGTGACCAACGTGGGGGTCCGGCCCACGGTGGACGTGGCAGGGGGCGTCACCGTGGAGAGCCACCTGCTGGAGGAGGACGCCCAGCTCTACGGCAGGCTCTGCCGGGTGGAGTTCCTCTCCCGGCTGCGCCCGGAGACGAAATTTGCGGACCTGGAGGCCCTGCGCTCCCAGATCGCCCGGGATACGGAGGCCGCCCGGGCGTGGCACCGGAGATACACGGTTTCGTAGGAGCGCACAGTGTGCGCCCTTACAGCGATTCAAAAGAAGAGAGGGACGCCGGCCGGCGTCCCTCTCTTTTTCCATTGTGCTTAGAGCATTCCGCTGGAGACAAAGTTCATGAGCATCTGGGCCACCTCGGCGCGGGTGGCACTGCCCTGGGGATTGAGCGCGCCGTTGGAACCGTTGACGACGCCGTTGGCAACCGCCCAGCTCATGGCCTGAGAGGCCCAGCCGCTGACATTGCCGGAGTCGCTGAAACGGCCCAGGCTGCTGCCGGAGACAGCGGGCTCACCCATGTAGCGGTAGAGCATGACCACCAGCTGCTCCCGGGTGATGGGGGAGTCGGGGGCAAAGACGCCGTCGCTGAGGCCGGTGACTACCTTCTTCTCGGACGCCCACTGGACCGCCCCGGCGTACCAGGCGGAGCCGGTGACATCGCTGAAACCGCCCTTGTAGGACGCGCCGGGGTTGCCCTCCAGGTTGTGGAGGACCACCGCAAGCATCCCGCGGGTCATGGGCGCGCTGGGGCTGAAGGAGGACTCGCTGACGCCGTTCATCAGTTCATGGCTGGAGGCGAAGGCCACCGCGTCCGCCGCCCAGTTGGTCTCGGGCACGTCGGGGAAGCTCTTGCCGCCGTCCACAAAGACCACCTTGGCGGAGCCGTCCAGGGGCACGTTCATGGTCTGTCCGTCGCCGCTGGCACTGGACTTGCGGACAGTGGAGATCACGTTGCCGTTGGCATCCACGATCTTGGCTACCGTGCCGGGCCCGCAGGGGGTGGGGATGGCGGCCTTGATGGGCACGTTCTCCATGCGCTGGCCGTCCACGACCACCGCCACGTCCACGCCGCCGTCCTCAGACTTCTCGGCGGTGACGGCGATCTCAGCGCCCTGGTTCCCCAGACCGGCGAGGCTGTCGTTGGAGATGGTCACATCCGCGACCGGAGTGGCCACCTTCAGCTCCGCATTGGTCTGGCTGGCAATGGTTCTGACCGCAGAGGCGGGCAGCTTGACCTCCGTCTTCGTCACATCTCCGCCGATGACAGGGGCGATGACCACGGTGCTGCTGCTGCCAGTGACGGCCTGCTCCACCAGCTTCTCCACCGTCTCGGCAGGTACCGCCGCGCTGGCCGTGCCTCCGTCCACCGTGGCCTCTGGCCGGGCGGTGACCTCGGGGACAGTGGGGGTGGTGGGCTGGGTGGGAGTCGTGGGCTGAGCAGGCTGAGTGGAAGTGCCGGGCCTGCTGCTGCTCACCGGGGGCTCGTAGGTATCGTCCGGCTCGGGATCAGGCTCGGGATCCGGGGCGGGGGTGTAGCGGGTGAAGGACGCGCTGGTCTCGTTACTGGCAGTCATGCCGGGAGCTGTGGCGTAGGCTTTGACTGTGGCGCTGTTATACAACGCGAAAGCGCCGTTATAGAGACTGTACGCGGAACCGTCCACAGAGTAGTAGATGCTGGCGTCCGGCGTGGCGCAGGTGATGGCCACCTGCTGGGTACCGTAGAAGACGCCGCCCGCAGGGGTGATGACCGGAGTGGCGGTCTGGGCCGGGACCGGGGGCTGGGGTTCGGGGTCTACGACGGGGGGCTGCGGGGACTGCTTGGTGTAGGTGACCTCCAGGGGATCACTATTGTTCATGTTCTCCGCCTTGGCAATCGCCTTGATCGTAGTGGTCTCAGTCAGGGTGATCGGGGCGGTGAACTCGATACCGCCGATTGCGGGGTCCTTCGCGGTGTCAGTGACATAATAGATCTTTGCGCCGGGAGTGGTACACTCCAGTGTCACCTCCACGCTGTCGGTAAAGGTCCGGTTTTCGGGGGTAGCGGTGGGGGTGGCGGCAGTCTGTTTTGTAACAGTCAGCGTGCCGCTGGCAGGTTCATAGGTGATGCTGTAATTGCCGTCAGCCGAGGCTGCGGGGCCGCTGACTGTGAACGGGAACTCACCCTCAGTATCTGTGTTTTCCGGTGCGTCGGTTACGGTGGGAATAAACGTATCGCTGCCGACCAAGCCCTCTACCTCGTAGAGCTTGGGTATGGGATCACCAACGTTGACCGATAGCGTTTTTGCCTTGACTGTGATGGGCTTCGGGGTAATTGCAAAGCTTACAGTATCAGAACCCACATAATCCTCGTTGCCATCAGGAATCTTGACAGTGACGCTGTACGTACCCACATTCGTGGGCGCTTCAGCGGAAGGACCATATGTGGTTTCACCCACTCCGCTATAGGCGTACTCAAGAGTGACACCCTCTGGCGCGCCGCTGGCCGCCGCAGTCTTTGCTGTTCCGTCATATACCAAATCGGTGGCAGGGATAGCCGTGAGCGTCACGGGAGTCTTGTCTGTGTACTGCACTTTGATGGTAAAGGTTGCGGTGCTATAGTTTTTCGTGGCGGTTGTTACCGTAATAGACTCTTCAGTGCCCGCACCGGGACTGCCTTTGGTTGTCAGGGTCAGAATGCCGCTCTCGACAGTGCTGTCGACATTCGTTCCGCCGGTCACTGTGTAAGTAACCGTACTGGCATCCGGCTGCGCAGCAGGGTAGAGCCCAGTCAAATCCTTGGCAGCAGTCGAGCCCGCCACGTTCTTGATCGGGACGGTAATCTCCTCGCTGTTAAATGTAGCCTGGGTAATCGTATAAGTCTTTGTCTTGGCAGTTGTCCATGTATAGCTGCCGGTTTCCGCAGGAGTGACGCTGACCGCAACGGTTCCCACGTTGGTACTGTCGCCTTCATAGGAGACCATGTAATCTGTGGCCGCCAACCTCACAGAATCACCACCAGCGGCAGGCGCAGCCACAACGCTGGTCACAGCGGCTTTTTGCTCACTGCCCGTGTAGGTGAAGCTGTCCTGATTCAGCGTGATTGTAAAGGTACAGTCCTCAAGGCTCTTCTTTGTGACTGTCAGCGGGGCGCTTCCCTCCGCCGTCTTATAGCCGTCAGCCGCATATGCAGCGGTAATGTCGGTCGTACCGGCCTTCAACGCAGTCACGTTTCCGGAGGTATCAACTGTCGCTACGGACGTGTCGGAGCTCTTGTAGGTGACTGCGGGGCTTGTAAGATCGATACCCTTGTTTTTTCCGTTTGTGGGTGTGACCGTAACATTTGCTCGAGCTGTTCCGCCGACCTCAACAGAAGCCGGAGTGAGGGTCACATTGACGGTCACCTCAACTGCCACGGCCTCAACTTCAGCGGAGGCGGCGGGATCATAGTTAGTGTTCGCGCCAGTAACTTTGACAGACAGCTTTTTGCCGATGTCCTCTTTCACTACGGTGTACGTTTGACTGGCTGCACCCGTAATAGCAGTTTCGCCGCGGTACCACTGATACTCCAATGTGCCCGCGTCAGATTCTGCAGAAGCATTGGCCGTCAGTTCATCGCCGAAAACCGCCTTGCCGTTGTCCAAGCCATTAATAGACACTGTGGCTACCGGGGGCCGGGCGTTGACTTTAACTGTGACTGTCGCACTTGCCGCCTTGTAGTTGGTGTTCCCGGGATACGACACGGTGATCGTTGCGGTGCCGTCCTTGACAGCGGTGACGGTAGCGGTACCGTTGTTGTAAGTAACGGTAGCCACGCCCGTCGAGCTGGACGTGACTTGCAGATCATTCAGAAGATTTGTACCAGTAGTGTGGCCCGTTGCAGTGACGGTGAATGTCGCCGTCCCGCCGACATACAGGTCACTAATGGTTTTAGGCTCAGGCGTGATTGTAGGCTGGAATTTCTCGATGGTATAAGTTCTTGTGAGGGTGCCGGTATAATTGCCGATACCTTTGATTTCTACGGTAATCGTACCTGCGTTTGTGGTGTCATTGCTTATACCATTAGCGCGTTTGTAGGTAACTGTATAGTCTGTATCCTTAACCAATGAACTATTGCCGTCATGAAGAGCGATAGTCGGAGTTTTAGGCTGTCCATCGTAGGTAAGATCCGCTGGTGCCGTATATTCCAGCGTGACTTCTGTCAGCGGCGTAGCCGGAGCTTTGACGGTGAAGGCGATCGACTGTTCTTGGACTGTAGAACCCTCTACCGATACGGTTACCGAAAACTCATCGCCATTCTTGGCGTCAGCATTTGCAGTCACAGCGCCGTTGTTAACAGAACCTTTGGCATCGAGTTCATTGACGGTCCATTTCACCTTCTCCGCCTGATCGGCCATCTCCGTACCATACTGATCCAGCACCTTAGCTGTGAAAGTCATGGTCTTCCCCGACTCAATGTTGTAAGCCGTTGTGCCATTCGGCCCCACGGCCTGGTTGTCCGGGTTGCGGACTTCGAGGATTGTAGGAGTAGCAGGCTTCCTGAAAATGCAAAGCTGCTTTGAATCCTTGGTTGTGCTACAAGAAACCGTCACAGTAAAAACTGTTCCGTCACCGATATTTTCGTTGGTGATCTCCAAGGTGGCAGTACCATCTGTTCCAGGCTTCAGCGTAATGCCCTCCTGGGCGGGAGTAATTGACCAGTCGAAGGACTTGTCCGTAGCAGTTTCTCCTTTGCCCAAACTAGCGTTTAATTGTAGGGCCTTCGGGCTTTCCGTTTTTTCAGGAACATAATAGCCCGGAAGAGGAGGAGTGCTTGTAGTGGATACCTCCTGAGTCGGCAATGTAAGTGTAATCGTCCTCGGCGCAGCAGGGTCCTCATAATTTGTCTCTGCCAAAGTCAGCACATTGTTATTCCAAGCGAGATCGGCGTCATAGGCGTAGCAAATGCTGCCCTGACCAGGAATATCAATCTTATAATCATATTCTGTGCCATTATTTCTTGTGCCACCGACCAAGAACAAGTAATCCGGCGCACCAACAGAGTCACCATCACAATTGGTCACATCCACCAAGTAGTTTTTGTTATCAATTGTGACGATATTCCACATATGGGGGCCCGCACCAGTACCACCGGACATCAATCCAGTGACCGTGTAGCACTGAACAGGACCATCGGGAAATGCTTGGTCGCAGAGATACTGGAACGCCTTAGCATATCCTTCGCAGACCACCTGGTTTTGCGGGTCACCGTCAAACACCCAAATCATCTGCCAGGGATTTCCATATGTAGTGTTATTTTCTACTGCATCATGGTTATAAGAAACCAGATCACAGATAGCCTTTTTGAAATACTGAAGCTTGGCAATAGGAGAAGGCAGATCCTTTGCCGCATTCAATATCTTCTGGGCGTTCCCGCTTGCGTTAGAGATAATATCTGACGCCTTTTTTGCTTTTTCTGCATCAACAGTTTGATTATTCGCACCCTTATATTCCTCAGCAACATAAAGGTTGAACTCATTACTGTAGCCGCCACCATATTCAAGGCCACGCCAATACATCTCATAGGGATAATCAAAACAAAGAGCATCCAAAACTTGCTTGGATATTTCGTTTGTTATGCCAGAGGTTACATTTCCGGGATTGGTGAACTTTGTGGAACCGCCTTGCGCCGCGATTTTGACGATTTCAGGTGCTACTGCGTCATAAATCGTTTTGGCGGTTCCCGTAAGCAACATTCCGGCAGTTTGATCGCCTGTGCTGAATGAGCCAGCCTCACCAGTATCCCCGGAAAACATCTTCCAGATGTATCCCTCAAGCAGTTCTTCATTGGTGGGATACTCGTCCGGGTCTAGGTATGCTACGCTCTCCCCAGCATCCAAACCACCTTGAGCCGGAGACGTCTCCGGCTCAACCGCCATCGCGATGGCGGTTGAAGGGACAATGGTCAACGCCATGGCGACAGCCAGGAGCATCGACAGGAACCGTTTTTTCATGTTGTATTCTTCCTCCTTGTAGAAATGAAAGTTTGCCCAAGATAGTAGTAGTTTACCACGCATTACCTCTTTGCGCAAGGGAAACAGCGATAAAAAATCAAAAATTTTCTCCTATAGCACATATTTCCTTAACATAGATCAACTTTCGAGGATCATTCCTTCACCTGCAGCAGCTCCAACGGATTCCCCCTGGTGACAGCCGCGGCGGCGGCGCCAGCCCCTGCGGCAGCGGCGAACAGATACATAACGCCGCAGAGCGCGGCGGGCTCCAGAATCGTGCCCAACAGCTCCGGCTGACGTCCGGCCAAGTATCCCAGCACTCCCGCCAGCCCGATCACCAGCCCCGCCAGATTCGTGATGACCAGCTGTAAGGACAGCATCAGGCGCACCCTGCCCTTTCCGGTGCCCTGAACGCGCAGGATCGCGGCATCCTTCGCGGCCAGCAGCACGAACAGCGCCGACCCCGCCGCCGCCGCCAGCACCGACAGCGCCAGCATCACCGGGTAGAGGATCTCCATCAGCGCCACGCTCTCCTCCAGAGGCTCCGCAGCCTGCCGCAGCTCCTCGTCCCGGAGCATCACCCGCACCGGAGTGCCGCCGATACGGGGAGTGTTGGCCAGGGCGTCCACGGCGTCCCGGAACTGGTCCAGGTCCCGGTTCATGGCCGGGTCCACGGTGAACCGGGCGGCGCTGTAGAGCATCCGGGACCCCACCATGGCCTGGAGGGCGGACTGGGGCATGAGCACCAGGGGCGCGACCTGATAGTCCCCGCTCTCGGCCCCGTCGTAGGCCCCGGCCACCACACAAATTTTGTATTTCCCCTTGCAGGTGAGCACCACGGGCCTGCCGTCCGCAGCCATGTAGGCGTCATAGATCTGTCTCGGCAGGAGCAGGGGGAGCATATCGCCGCCGCCCAGCACCTGTCCGGCCTCCCGCCAGTCCTCGGCGAAAACGCTCCCGTCCCAGCCCTCGGCGTAGGTTATGTTCCAATTACTGCCGCTGCCGGTGGAGGAGAGGAATGCTTCCACATCGCCGATGGCGAGGATGTTGCAGTCCATCCCGTAGCCCCGTATAAATATACCGCCGGTGGACTCCCAGAGCTCGTCATAAGGATACACCTTTCCGAAGTTTGCGCCCTCCAAATAGGCTTCGGTTATGTAGCCTGTATCCAGCACCGCCTGGACGGTATCCTCAAAGAGGAACCCGCCGCCCCGGATGGTCTGGGTGTTGTCCTTCTGGATCATCTCCAGGGTCACGGAGATGGTCTCATAGAGCGCCTCGATCTCCCTCGTGTTGTTCTCGATGGATAACGCGATGGCCGACAGCCCTATGGCAAATGCCGCCGCCAGCACTGCGGTCAGGAGGCTCCTCCCCCGGGCCCGGACCACATGCCGCCAGACGAAGCGAAGAGTGTGTCCCATGTTCAGGGAGCGGGAGACCGCCGGTGCGTCTTTGCAGGGCGGGACGGCCCGGCCCGCCGTTCCCTGGTTAGCGGCTTGCCGGGAGGAGGGCAGGGAGGACGGCGCACCAGGGCCGCCGCTCCCCGCGAGGCCTCCCGTTTTTGGGGACGGTGCGGCCTTTTTCTTCGCCCCGGCAGGCGCGCCGCCCTGGATCTGCCTCAGCACCGGCCTCCGGACCAGGACATGTGCAGTCCCAACGGTCCCCGCCGCCAGCAGGACCGCGGCAATGCCGCAGAGTACGGCAAAATCCCCGCCCGGCAGCGCGGCGGAGCCGTCCCCGCCGAAGGCGGAGAGGGACTCCAGTGTCTTGGCGGCGTTCTCACCCGCGTAGCGCCAGCCCAGCCAGGCCCCGGGTATCAGCCCCGCAAGCCCTACGATCAGCAGGGGCAGGGAGACCTCCGCCGCGCACCGTCCCGCCGGGAGGCCCATGGCCCGCACCACGGCCAGCTCCCTGCGCCGCATGTAGAAGTAGGCGAAGGCCGCCAGGGCCAGTGTCACCGCCAGCACCACGGTGAAGATCACCGCGTTATAGAGGGAGGAGCGGCCCATGGGCACGGCGGCGGCCTGGAAGTTGTCCCAGCCGCTCTCCACCATCTCCGCCCGGAAGCCCAGGGCCTCCAAGTCCGCCCGGGTGTCCTCCAGGAATGCGTCCTCCGCCGCCGGGTCCTTCAGGAGGAACGCCGCCTCGCCGGGGTAGGGCCCCTCCTCGCTCTGATAGCCCCGGTCGATGCTGTAGGCCCAGTAGGACATATAGCTGTAGGTCTCCTGGCG